>JACQZL010000158.1 GCA_016213865.1 Candidatus Rifleibacteriota bacterium | reverse complement strand
TTCCAACCCGGCGAAGACATGGTGGGTAATCATCCACAAGTCTCGTCCACTGGCTTATCCCATGTGTCCAGATAGATGCACTGATGCGGGTTCTTTCGACGCAACTGGTGGCAGGGAGTGAGCCATGGGCATCCAGGCTAGCTGGAACAGGTACGTTCCCTCGACCACCACCGGGAACGATACGATTGTCTGGCCGGGCAGGGAGACGCGCACGGGACCGGCAAGCTGGGTCCAGGTGTACTGCAGCCTGCCCCGGTCGCCGGCATCCTCGTCGGTCGACGCTGAACCGTCGAAGCTGACCCGTTCACCCACGGGCACCCAGACGGGTCCCTCCGACGCAACCACGGGTCCGGGTCGGCCGGAGCCCCAGGCAAGTCTGGCTTCGGCAGACGGAGGATGCGTGGCTCCGGTGACCTGGATCCTCACGGTGCTGGTCGAGCTCCATAACACGCCGTTACTGACGGTGAGCGCGTACCTGTAGGTGCCTGGGCCCGATAGCGGCACGATCGGAACCGGGCTGGTCGGGTCGCTGGGGAGCGCACTGGCCGAAGGCGCCTCCATCAGTCGCCAGCGATATGTCAGCGGCAGAGCGGGGATGTTCGGATCGCAACTCAGACGACCGTCGAGCCGCAGGAAGGGCCTCTGGGGTCTGGCCGGCTCGGTGTAGTCCGGGAGACGGTCGACTCCGTCCTGGCCGCGGATCGGTGACAGGGTCAGCGCGAGACCGGCGTCGGCTGTTGGGCGGAACGCGACGACCCGCCCCGAGGGCGCGGGCGCCGTCGCACTCACCCAGAGCAGTCGCGCGCCCTCGGCGCTTGGCTGCGCGTCCGGTGCCACCCGGAAGTTCAAAGTGAGGAGCCTCCCTGCCGGAAGCGGCCTGGGCTGCGGATTCGCCGACAGCAGCGTGTCGATGAAGGGCAAGCTGAACTGCTGGGCGTCCACCAAGAACCCCGAAGCGGCGGCGTCCGGACTGCGCCCGACCAGCGTGAGGGCCGTCGCATCGTAGTCGGTGAGGAACTGTACGAAAGCCAGCGGCACGCTGGTACCGTCGGTGCTGACCGAGGCCTCGACCTGACCGCCGGCTGCGGAACCGACCGAGAGCCGAAAGGCGGGCGGATGCTCGAAGACGTCCGCGCTGGACGTGAGCTCGAGCAGATAGGTCCCCTGGTCCTGGAGGCTGCGCCCCCTTACCGCCAGGTAACGCGTGCCCCCGGTGGGCGGGCGATAGTCGGACAAGGCCGCCGGGGTGGTGGGGGTTGCCGTGGCCCTCGAGATCTCCGCGAGTCCGTCGGAGTCGAGCAGCGTCAACTCGGCAGCCTCGAGGGTGACACCTCGCAGGCTTGCTCGATAGACCAGACCCGGCGAGGCCACGAAGCTGAAGACGTCGATGTCTCCGGCTGCCTCGAGTGTCGCCACGCGGCTCTCGCTGGTCGGTTCGAGACGATCGGCAACCGTGACGGAACCGGGCGTATTGGCGTGGTCGTCTGCAACGATGACCACGGCCGCCTGCTGTTGGGCGCCAAACCGATCGGTCACCGTGAACAGGAACGAGTACGCGCCCGGCACATCCGGCACGAAGAACGCCTCGACCGAGTGCCCGCCCTGCTCCACCGCAAGGGGCCCGGTCGTGCACGAACTGCGTGCCGGCGCGGAAACGAGTGCCCAGCCAAAGGACAGGGGATCCCCGTCAGGATCGCTGGCTGAGCCGCGCAGAGTCACCGGGGTGCCGATCGCCACCAACTGGCCCGCGCCGGCACTGGCAGTGGGCGGCCGGTTCCCGGCTCCGAGGGCCAGTGCCTGAACTGCAATCGCGTGCGGAGCGCTCGAGGTGCCGTTGACATCGGTGACGATCAGCCGGATGGCGTACAGTCCGGGCACCAAGGGAACGAAGGAGGTCCGCGACGAGGTCGCATGGCTGAAGATCACCGGCTGAGCGAGCGGGTCGGAGCCGGACCACAGATACGTGATTGGGTCCTGATCCGGGTCCGAGGATGCCCCTGCGTCCACCGTCACCGTGGTGCCTGTCGTGACCTGGCTGGGCCCGAGCGCCAGAGCCACCGGAGGGTTGTTCGGCACATTGACCGTGAGCGTGTTCTGCAGGGGCTGACGAAGCAGGGGATTGCCGTGCACATCGAAGGCCTCCACCAGAACCGTGTAGATTCCAGTCTTCGAGAAGGACGCCTCGAAAGCGGCTTCGAAGCCGGTGCGGTTCGTGTCGCCCGGGCGAGGCCTGAGCGCCAGACCGGCCAGGGTCCCGCTGCCGGTGGAGTTGTGGAAGGTGACCGTGGGGGCAGGAGTGGCCGCAATCGACTCCGAGAAGTCGACTTGAAAGGTAAACGAGCGATGGCGGGTCGCCTCGGACCCCTCGGGAAACCCGAGAGTTGCGGTCGGAAGCGTACCGTCGACCGTGACCAGCGTCGTGGCCGTGGCCCGACCACTGCGAGGATTGGACACGCTGAGACTCATGGCGATGACAGCGTCCGTCGATGGGGTCTCGAAGGTGACGATGGGCGAGGCGGCCGAGGGCCGCAGTACCAGCCCCGGGCCGGAGAGTTGCTGCCATGAGTAGACCAGG
>JACQZL010000144.1 GCA_016213865.1 Candidatus Rifleibacteriota bacterium | reverse complement strand
GCCCTGCAGGATGGCCAGGAGGGCCAGGGTTCTGGCGTCGTCGCTCCGGCCCTGAGAACCTCTGCCGGGGCGCGCGGCCGTCGGCCGTCGACCGTCGACGGCCTCGGCCCAGCCGAAACTGGGGACAGTCAGACGTCTCCGGGTTTCCCGCCGTGGGCGTCCGTCTCGAGACAAGCGGGCCAGGACCGAGGTACAATCGTTTCGATGGACAGAGCACAGGCAAGGCCCTGGAGGGCGAACTGGCGCGCCGTCGAGGAACGTCAGCGGGAGTTGACCCGGCTTGCGGGCCCGTGCACTCCCGCAGAGGCCCTTCGTGACTTGCGGCAACTGACGGCGTGCGCCGCCAGGTTCGTGGGATGGCCGTTCCCTGAAAGCAGCGCGACCCGCCGGGAGGTGGATGCGGCTCGAGGAGCCTGGACCAGGCTCCTCAACCGATTCCCGAGACCATGACGGCGAAGGTCGACCGGGCGCTCGAGGACGGCGCAGCCGCTGCCAGCAAGGCCCTTCGCGAGCTGGCTGTGCCGCACATGGTCATCGGAGGCCTGGCGGTCATCGTGCGCGGCTTCCCTCGCACGACCCTAGATGTCGACCTCAATGCCAGTGCCGACACGGTGTCTCGAGGGGCTGTTTGCCGGACTCTCACGGCACGGGCTGAACCCGCGGATGCCGGACGCCTTCGCCTTCGCCAAACGCCATCAAGTCCTGCTGCTCCGGCACGACCCTCTGGGAACCCCCGTCGACCTCAGCCTGGCATGGCTTCCCTACGAGCGCGAGGCCATCGCTCGCGCCACGCCTGTCGAGATGTCCGAGACTTCGGTGCCAACCGCGTCGCCGCAGGATCTCATCATCTACAAGGCCGTCGCCTGGCGCATCCAGGACCAGCGAGACATCGAGAAGTTGCTTCTGCTTCACGGCCGGAGCATCGATCTCGTGAACATCCGCACCCGGGTGCGGGAGTTTGCCGAACTGCTGGAGGCCCCGGAGCGCGTCGGGGAGTTCGACGCACTGGTGAAGAGAGCGCTAGGTGAGACCGGCACTCCGGCTCGGGGCCGGATTCGCCGCCCTTCCGCGCCTGGCATGCCACGGCCGTCACGGAAGCGCCCCTGACACCCGGCCCTGCTCGGCCTTCGTCTGGCACACCCACCGGCGGGGCACAAGCATGTCCTGAGCCTGTCGATGGGGCCCCGCGCTACCAGCGCCTCCGGAACACCGACCCGCGCCCCGTCGCCCAGGACCACCGGTCCGTGCCCTACCCCCCAGATGGCATCTCTTGGCAGCCAGACCGGATTGTCATAGACTCAGACCTCCTGACATACCCCTGTGTAATACCGTCTCCCGCTGGAGGCCGACGGAGGGGGGTGGCGATTTGGCCTGTCACACCAGTGCATAGAACCCGGGCGAATTCGCGCCCATGCGCGCGCGATATAAGCACGTGTCAACATGTGCCACCGGCATGTCAGGAGTTCTGAGACTATTAGGAGACGGGAGTTGCTGCTCCCGCCCAGAGCATGGCCTCCTCAACGCTGCTTCAGAGCATCATCGGAGAACTCAGAGACTTGCCGGAGGCGCAAGCCAAAGAGGTCTTCGACTTTGTCGAGTTCCTCAAGGGCAGGGCCCGCCGTGTGAGCGGCCGTCCCGCAACTGGAGGCTCCGTGGCGAAAAGCACCTCGGGCATGCTGGGTGCCTCGCCGGAGGCCGTGCGTCAGGCTCTCGATGAACCGAGCTGGCTCGACGTTTGACGATATCCCCGCCGGCGTCCACATCTATCTAGACGCAAACGTGTTCATTGGGCACTTCGCGAAGGGCAACGCTCGGTGCATGCGGCTGCTGGAGCGCAGTGAACACGGCGAAATCGAAGCAACGACGTCGATCGTCACGGTGCTCGAGGTCACTCATCGACTGATGCTGGTCGAGGCCATCGTCAAAGGGCTCGTCTCGGCCCCGAAAGCGGTGGCGAAACTGAAGCAGCACCCTGAGCTTGCCCTCCGACTGGTCGCTTGGCTCCCGCTCAGGGGGACAGGCTCGCATCACGGCGGGCTCCGCGGTATGATCGAGGCACACATGAGATCCGTCACGCTCAAGGTAGACATTCCAGAAAACCGAAGGCTCGAAGTCCAGCTCCCAAAGGACATGGAGACTGGCCCCGCTGAGCTGGCCGTGATCGTGCTGTCCCCAGAGACTGGAGGCCAGCCTGGCAAGCCCTACGGTTGGCTTCGCTACTGCATCGAGAACGCCGTCGACCTGGAGCGGGACGACTTCTCGGAAAATGTCGAGGAGTTCACGGGGCGCAAGTTCTGATGAACCTCGGCAGGCCACGCTACTTCCTCGATACCAGCTTTGTGCTGGCGGTGGTAAACCGCAAGGACAAGCACCATGACTTGGCTGTCGGCTGGGAGGCGCGCCTGCTTGCCGAGAGGGCAAGGCTCCTCACGCACCAGGGCGTCCTGATCGAGCTGGGCGATGGGCTTGCTCGGCTTCCACGTCGGGAGCTTGGCTGCCAGATCTTGGAGCGTCTGGCTGGAGACTCCAGGCTGGTGATCGCCCACCTCGAAGGCGGGCTCTTTCGGCGGGCTGTCGAGCTGTACTTGACCAGGCCAGACAAGGAGTGGGGCCTCACGGACTGCCTCAGTTTCGTTCTGATGACCGACCTGAAGTTGAAACAGGCCCTGACGGCTGACGAGCACTTCGTTCAGGCGGGGTTTCGTGCTCTGCTGAGGGAAGAGCAGGCGGGCTGAACCACGTCGCCCATGCCGTCAAGCGGCTTCGTGGCCGTCAGACCAGCTACGCTGCCCAGGCAAGCCGGCTCAGGCGCCAGGCGAATCTGCTCGATCTCTGCCGGTTCCGACCCGAGCTACCCGGACCCAGCCCGCGGCTGGGGCAGCAGGCGGGGCACAAGTGTGTCCTGAGCCTGTGAAAGGGGCCTCGCGCTACCAGCGCCCCCCGGAACGCCGACCCGCGCCCCAGAACCACCGGACCGCGCCTGATGCCCCAGTAACGCGGCCCTGGTCCGCCGCCAGGCCCGGCGATACCGGCGGGGCACAAGCATGTCCTGAGCCTGTCGAAGGGGCCCCGCGCTACCAGCGCCCCCGGGGCACCGGTCCGCGAACCGTCGCCTCAGAACCACCGGACCACGCCCTACGCTCCGGTAGCGCGGCGGCTTGTCCGCCGCCCCGACGGGGAGCGTTTTCGGATCATGGGGAAGTCGACTCCTGGGACTAACGCGATACCCGAAAGCCCATGGACCTGACACGATCGTCCGGGGCGCTGCTGTAGCGGGAGGCGGCGCGTAAGTAGGCGGTGACAGCGCTGAGAAAGCCGCCGCCCCGATACACGCGGTCGGGCCCTGTCCCGGAGTACCAGTCGTTGGTCCACTCCCACACGTTACCGGCCGTATCCAGTGCCCCAAAGGGCGAACTGCCGTCCGCCCGCGGTGCTGGTGCCCCCGGGCCGTAGCTGCCCACTGGCGCGGCGTAGGCATGGCCGTCGGCTTCATCTACGCCCGGGTCGTAGTTCGCCCGATTCATCCCTCCTGCGTCCGGCGCGTCGTTGCCCCAGGGGTACGTGCGCCCGTCCGGGCCTTGCGCCGCGTATTGCCAGCGGGCTTCCCGAGGCAGCTCCAGTTCCGCCCAGACACAGTAGGCGTAGGCG
>JACQZL010000101.1 GCA_016213865.1 Candidatus Rifleibacteriota bacterium | reverse complement strand
GGAAATCTAACGCGCCGTCGTGCCGACCGCAGCCTGTTTCGGCGCGGTGCAAGCGGCGAGAGATCCGGTGACAGGATCTCGTTCAGGCCTTGCTCGGGCCGGCGGGTGTGTCTCCGAGTTGCCCCACCACGACCCGGTTCCTGCGCTGCGCCCGCTCGGCGTCGAGGATGTCGCGAGTGAAGCGGATGAAGTGGTGGCCGACCACCGAGTTCATCAGGCCCACCACGTACTTCTCCGGATAGGTCGTCACGAGCCGCCACATGAAGCGCCACCAGGCCCCGCGATAGGATGACAGAAGGCCCTGCACGACGAGGGCGACGAGGGTCACGTAGGCGATCTGGCCGAAGTGCATCAGCCCGCGGTGCAGGTTTGGATGGCCGGCCTTCACGAGTCGCTCGATCAGCGACCAGGTGCGCTGGAAGTAGGCCTCGGGATCGTAGACCTGCTCGAGGATGTGCAGGTACCCGCGCATCAGCCGGTCGGCCGGCATCCGCGTCACGAAGTTGGTCGCGCCGAACTGATCCCCCGAGTGATAGCCGAGAAGGCGGCCTTCCTTCTCGAGCCGCGTCCAGAGCTGGGTGTTGGGGATGGCCGCCAGGACGCCGGTCATCGCCCAGGGGATGTCGGCCTTCACGATGAACTCGATCTGGCGGTCGAAGATATCCTCGGCGTCGTTATCGAAGCCGACTATGAACCCGCCCATCACTTCGATGTTATGGTCGATGATGGTGTGCACCGCTTCGACCATGTCGCCGTGCATGTTCTGGAGCTTCTGCGATTCCTTGAGCGCCTCGAGAGAGGGCGTCTCGATGCCCAGGAAGACGCGCTTGAAGCCGGCCCGGCGCATCGAATCGAGCAGGGGCTTGTCCTGGGCCAGGTTCAGCGAGGCCTCGGTCGTGATCAGGAACGGGTAGCTCCGGGCCTCCATCCAGGGGATCATCTTCTCGAGCAACAGGCGCACCGCCTTCTTGTTGCCGATGAAGTTGTCGTCCACCAGGAAGATCGGGCCGCGGTAGCCCAGATCCAGGAGCGCCTGGAACTCGGCCAGCGTCTGCTCGGGGGTCTTGGCCCGGGGCACGCGCCCGAACAGCGTGATGATGTCGCAGAACTCGCAGTTGAAGGGGCACCCGCGCGAGAACTGGATGTCTATGGCGCCATAACGCTGGAGTTTGAGCAGGTCGAAGCGCGGTATCGGTGTCTTCGTGACGTCGGGCTTGTTCTCGGCGCGGTAGAGCGGCTTGGGCGCTCCGGCCTCCAGGTCGGCCAGGAAGTGAGGCAAGGTCAGCTCGGCCTCGTCGAGTACGAAGTGATCGGGCAGACCCTCGAGCCGAGAAGGATGGCCGCTCGGGAACGGTCCGCCCACGACGGTGGTGCGCCCCAGCGCGCGGCAGCGCTTCAGCACCTCGATGAGCGAGACCGCCTGGCTCGTCATCCCGCCGGTGAAGATCAGCTCGGCCCACAGGAGGTCAGCGTCGGTCAGCGCTTCCAGCGACATGTCGACCAGGCGCAACTCCCAGTCGCGCGGCAGCAGCGCTGCGACGGTGATCAAGCCCAGCGGCGGATGCATCGCGCGCTTGCCGTAGAGCCTCAGCGAGTACTGGAATCCCCAGTACGAAGGCTGGTGCTCCGGGTGGACGAACAGGACCTTGCGGCGAGTCACGGGCCGAAATTATGCCGCGTTTCGCTCGCGATGTCACGGACCGGCGAAACTCGGGCCCCCCAAGACCCCGGCCCCCAGGACCACGAGCCGCCGGCCGTCGCACTCGAGCAGATGCAGGCCATGCCGGCGGGCGACGAACTCGAAGGTACGGCGCGAGTAGAAAGCCACGTGGGTGGGATCCCGCGCGTACCACCACGACGCCAGATCGGTGTCCGGCTGGAGGAGCAAGGTCATTGCCACGAGGCGGCCTCCCGGGGCGAGCAGTCGCAGCGCAGCCTTCAGGTCGGCGCCGGGCTCGCGAAAGTGCTCGACCACCTCCGTTGCGACCACGCAGTCGAAGGGCGGCGGCCCGGCGGCCGTCAGCGCCCTCGGCAGATCCGGGCCGAACAGCGGGTCGTGGGCCCAGACGCGAAACCCGGCGCCGGAGAGCAGTCCGGCCAGGACCGGGCTCGGGCCACATCCCAGATCCAGGACGGTGCCCCCGGGCGGAGCGTGCCGTCGCACCGCTTCCAGGGCCGGTCTCAGGAAGTCGACGTAGCCCTCGTCGTCAGGCAGGTTGTGATGCCGCAGATAGCGGGCCCGGGCCTGCTCGTCGCCGGGTTGCCGATGGCGCGGCACCGAGACCAGTTCGCACGCCTCGCAGCGCCGGAACTCGCGCGACCCGGCCTGCGTGGCCAGGACCGTCCCCGCGCCGCAGAGGGGGCAGGCCGGAGCTTCAGGGGCGGGCGGGGGTTTCACAAAACTGTCTACGATGGCCGTGATTTTGTTGGGTCGCGGTCTTGGCGTTCCCTCGGCCGAGGGGTAGTATATCGGGGGCTGACACTGCGTACAGCCTTCGATTGCCGGATTGGAGCCGACAGAAGTCCTCGCGGCCGGCGCCGCGATCCGATCCGGCGGGCTCGGGTTTCCCTCCCCGGGGAGGCGTCGAACCGCCTCCGGTCCTCCGAACTGCTGATCCAGGAAAGAGACGGCCGACATGACCGAATCGACGAGAGCGAAGAACAGTGCCCGGGGTTCTGTCCAGACGGTGGGCGACTACGTCGAGGCGAGCTTCGAGGATCATCGCCTGCAGCGGAACACCCATCACTACATCTCCGACATGCTCGACTATTACGGGCCGGAGACGGTGTTCGAGGGCATCTTCGGGCTGGAGGAGCAGCTCAAGAACATCGTGTTGTTCTTCCACGCTCACAACACGAGCCTGGAGCGGCGCCTGTTGCTGTTCGTGGGGCCCCAGGGGGCCGGCAAGTCCTACACGGTGGACAAGATCAAGAAGCACCTCGATCTCTACAGTCACACCGAGGAGGGCGCCGTGTGGGCGGTGAAGGGATGCCCCTTCCACCAGCACCCGTTCGATCTGATCCCGCACGACGAGAGGGCCGACCTGAAGGCCGATCACGAGATCCGCTGGTTCCCCGAGGCGATCCCGTGCCCCGTCTGCGAGCAGAAGCTGAAGAAGCACGGGGGCTGGCGCGCCGTCCCGGTGGAGCGCATCCACATCTCGACGACCGGCAAGTGCGGCCTCGCCAAGCACACGCCGACCGACCTCCGCCGCGAGGACATCACCAACTTCCTTGGTAACGTCAACTTTTCCAAGCTCAAGAAGATTGGCTCGACCTACGACCCGGAGTCCTTCGATTTCGAGGGGAAGATCATCTGGGCCAACCGCGGAGTGCTCGACTGGACCGAGATCTTCAAGAGCCGCCGCCAGCTCCTGGGCCTGCTGCTCGAGCTGATCCAGAGCAAGCGCATCGACATGGCCAACTTCCCCACGGTCCACGTCGACGAGATCGTCATCGGCCACACCAATTTCCCGGAGTACACGGTCTTCGTCAACGAAGAGATCATGGAGCCGCTCCGGGGCCGCATCTTCAAGATCGAGTTCCCCTACGGCCTCGACGTGGAGAACGAGAAGCGCATCCTCCGCAAGGGCGTCGAGCGCACCGACCACCTCAAGCACCAGACCAAGCACGTGGCCGAGGACACCCTGACCTTCGCGGCCACCTACGCGGTGCGCACGCGCAAGGATTCGAAAGGCATCGCGGGGCTCTCGCCGCGCTTCTTCCAGGACGTGATCTCGATCGCCTACACCCAGGCGGGCGAGTGCATCGACCTGGAGGTCCTCTCGGGCGCCATCCTCAAGATGTTCGACCACAAGTCGCACAAGGAGCTGAACGTCGAGAAGATCCGGGAGCTGTTCGAGAAGACCAAGGAAGAGTTCCTCCACGAGCGGATCGATACCTTCATCAACCGGCTCATCCCGCGGAGCAAGCAGTTCAGCGAGTACGGCCAGCGCTACTACCGCAACTATCTGGACGCCGTCGTCCGCAACGTCCGGGGTGAGAACCTCGGCGCTACGGAGGCCGCGCTCATCCAGGAGGTCGAGGATCTGCTGGTCGTGAAAGAGAAGATCAGTCCGAAGGGCAAGGCGGCCTTCGAATCGGTGCTGGTCGAGCGTTTCGAGGAACTGGCCGGGATGGCCTACGACAAGAACGAGCAGCTCGGCGCGGTCGTCAACGAGGTCGTCTTCAACCACGTGAAGAACTTCCTGCGGCTGTCGAACAAGACCAAGCGCATCGACGACCAGAGCCGCGAGGTTCAGCGCATCCTTCGCGAGACGCTCATCAAGGAGTACGGATACTGCAAGCACTGCGCGCAGGTGCTGTTCAAGGTCCTGGCCGACCATGTGTAGGGCAAGGGGTAAGGGGTAAGGGGTAAGGGGTAAGGCATAGCGCAAGTCTCGCACCAGGTAGGTCCGTCTCACTCTTCGCCTGCTTCCCGATCACCGATCCCAACTGATCCCAGATCCCAGATCCCAGATCCCTTGCTTACCCCTAACCCCTAACCCCTAACCCCTCCAATGTATCTCGACCGCGGAAAGCTCGCCCAGATCGAGCACGACAAGAAGCTCCGCGAGAGCCTCAAGAAGAACCTGTCGGTGCTCGTCCAGAAGCAGAAGCTGGTCAAGGACGGGAAGGTCAAGACCAACATCGCCATCCTCGACCTGCCCACGCTCAGGTACGGCAAACCCGGCAAGGAGTCGCTCGCCAGCGGCGGCGGCCAGGGTGGCCAGGGGCAGGCAGGGAAGGGCGGCAAGGATCAAGGCGGCGGCCAGCAGCAAGAGGTGCTCGATCTCTCCGGCAGCCAGGGCAGCGACGAGCACTCCGACGCCCAGACCGTCGAACTCGACTTCGAGGAGTTCGTCCGCATCGCGCAGGAGCAGCTCCTCGAAGAGCTGAACCTGCCTCCGGTGGGGAGTTCGCACCTGACCGGCGAGGTGGAGCGCGACGAAGAGCAGGAGTTGATGGACGTCGACCGGTCGGGCACGACGGCCGATCTCGACCTCGAGCGCACGATGCTGGAGAGCCTGCAGCGCTCCGTGCGCGAGCGGGGCAAGCTCGACTACGACGTCGACCTGCGCCTCGACGGCTGGTACGGCAAGGAGCTGCCGGATCGCGAGCAGACCACGCGCGCCGTCGAGGTCTACCTGCTCGACATCTCGGGCTCGGTCAGCGGCCACAACATCGCCCTGATCCGGAAGTTCATCTTCATCCTCTGGTACTACCTGGAGCACAAGTACACGACCAACAGCCGTAAGTTCGTCGTCTTTCAGGACGAAGCCGAGGAGGTGTCGCGCGACAGTACCTCTTCTTCTTCTCCGACGGCGACAACTCCAGCTCCGACGACGACGCGGCGAAGAAGGCGCTCGACGAGGCCCTGGCCGACTTCGATCTGGTCTGCTACGGCCGCATCAATCCCTGCGACAGCCCCATCAGCCCATTCAACAAGATGGTCAAGGAGCGGCTGGCCGACGTGAAGAACCTGGCCTTCAGCGACATCAAGGACCTGGAGAACGTCAAGGCCACGGTCCAGGCCTTCCTGACGCTCATCTCGAAGTGAGCCGAGGCTGTCCCACCGCCATGAAACGCCAAGCAGAGGAGCCGGAAGAGCTGATGGGTCCGGACGACCTGCCGGACCTTCCGGAGCACGACCCCGCCCGCCTCGCGGAGTACTCCGACGACATCGATCGGCTGACCGCTCTCGCCGGCGGTTTCGGGCTCTCCTTCCATCCCATCTGGTTCCGGCGGGCCTCCCGCGACAACCTGTCGCTGGTCGCCAGCTTCGGCCTTCCCAACCGGTTCAGCCACTGGTACTTCGGCGGCATCTACAAGAACCTGAAGCTCCAGCAGGACGAGGCGATGTTCAGCATCCTCGAGCTGGTGCTGAACACCAACCCGGTCTACGCCTTACTGCTCGACTCGAACACCCACCTGGAGAACCTGGTGGTGATCGCCCACGTGCTGGGGCACGTCGACTTCTTCAAGAACAACTGCTGGTACACGCGGTCGGACAAGGACATGCTCAACAAGTGCGAGCAGCACTCCCGCGCCATCCGCCAGCTCTCGCTCCGCTACGGCAAGGAGCGGGTCGACGACCTCCTGGCCGCCGCCCTCACCATCAGCGGAACGGTCAACAGCTTCGAACTCAACTCGGCGCTCCGCCGCGAGCGGCTGCTCTACTTCCTCGACGACCGGCTCGAGGGCCGACTCAAGAAGCTGAAGAAGTCCGACCCCGCCTGGGTCGACACCTACCTGGCCGCGAAGCTCCTGAGGATGATCCGGCTCGAGACGGAGTACTTCGACCTGATCGGCCGCACCCAGATCATCAATGAAGGCTGGGCCAGCTTCGTCGAGTTCAAGTGTCTCGAGAAGTACCTTCCCCCCGATCAGTGGCTCGAGTTCAGCCTGATGTTCTCGAAGCGTCCGCCGCCCTATCTGATCGGATTCACACTCTGGGATTCCATCTTCCGCCGGGGCGGCTGGCCCAAGGTGCTGCGCGTCCGCTCGTCCTACGAGGACGTCGCCTTCGTCGACGAGTTCCTCAATCAGGACCTGATCCGCCGTCTGGACCTCTTCATCGTCGACAACGAGACCGGCGAGAAGGACGACGACGTCCGCAAGATCAAGGATCGCATCATCGAGGACAAGCTCTTGCGCGGCGAGCCCCAGGTGCGCGTCTCGAGTTGCGACGCCGAGTCGCTGGCGCTCTCTCTCCGGCACCTGGACACCGAACGCACCCTCGACAAGAAACGGTGCGAGCTGTTCATGCGCGAGGTCTACAAGCTCTGGCCGCACGAGGTCTCGCTGCTCGACGGCGACAACCTCTACCGCCTGAATCCGAGGGGCTTCTCGGTCGAAAGGAAGTAGGCTCGAACGATGCTCTCGATCTGGGCCGGTATCCGGGGATGGCTCTCCGGGAAACAAGACGATGACGACCCATCCAAGGTCTTCCAGCGCGCCGTGGACGAGTTTCGCGAGCGCTACCGCAAGACCCGCGACGTCGTGGCCGCCGTCATTCGCGAACGCGATGCGGTTCGCGCCGAATTCGACCGGAAGAAGGCCGAGGTGGCGAAGCTCCACCAGCAGGCCCGAGCCGCCGTCAAGGCCAAGGACGACGCCACCGCCCTCGTCTGTCTCGAGCGTGAGAAGGCCATGGAGCGTACGCTCGACGACCTCGAACACCAGCTCGGAGATCTGGAACAGGAGGCTTCGCGCGCCCGCCAGGCCCTGCTCAAGCTCGACCAGGAGGTCGAGCGGCTCGAGCGCGATCGCCAGCGCGCCGCCAATCTCGATCAGCGCGCCCGCGCCCACTCCGAGTTGCGGGATCTGGTGCGCGACATCGAGACCGGTACCGAGTCGCCTGAGCTGGACCGCGCCCGCTCGTCGCTCGAGCACGCCTCACTCGCCCAGCGCATCGCCCACGAGATGGACACCTCCGACGCCGGCCGGCCGCCGCGTGCCGATCCGTCCGTCGCGGACCGCCTGAAGGCGCTCAAGGACGAGACCGGCTCCTAGCCCTCGTCCTGCGGCCGCAGGTCGTCGGGTTCGCCAGGCTCGGCCGGCTCCCGGGCGAGCGCCTCCTCGTGCCGGCGATCGAGGATGTCCTCGACCTCCATCGCGAGGCTGACGTTGTCGAACGGCTTGTTCATCACCCGCTCGATCTTGAGCTTCTTCAGCGGCTCGAGATCGCGCTTGGCGCGCATCCCGGTGAGCACCACGATCGGGATGCTCTGCGTGGCCTCGTCGTTCTGCAGCTTCTCGATGAGCTGGAAGCCGTCCATCCGGGGCATCACCAGATCGACGATGATCAGCGACGGACCGAGCAGCATCGCCCGCTGGTAGGCGCTCTCGCCGTCCAGCGCCGTGTTCACCTTGTAGCCGCGCTGCTCCAGGGCGAACTTGATCATGTTCAGCACCAGGATGCTGTCGTCGGCGACGAGGATCAGCTCCTCGCTCTTGCGTTCGTAGGTGTCGAAGAGCGCGCGCACCTTGTCCGGCAGGTAGCGCAGCTCGGGCCCCTTCACGATATAGTCGTTCACCCCGCACTCGAAGGCCCGGTCGATGTCGACCTCGTTCTCCTTCGAACTCACCATGATGATCGGGATGTGGCCGGTGGAGGTGTTCTCCTTGATGAGCCGGGCGAGCATGTAGCCGTTGGTATCGGGCAGCTCGGTGGCCAGGATGATCAGCGAAGGAAGCTGATCGTGAGACGACGCCATCAGGTGCTGCATCGCCTCCTTGGCCGTGCGGGTCTGGATCAGATCCGCTCCGTCGCCGGAGTACTTCAACGCCTTCAGGATGATGTCCTGGATCAGGTAGCTCTGTTCGACAACCAGTACGCGCTTCTTCATGGTTTCTTCCCCGCCCGGAATCGTAACACAGCGATCAGGGATTGAAAACCGCCGCGGCGCCCCCGCCGGCTTCCGGTCGCCGCTCACAGCGGGAAGGGGATGACGGCGACCCCGAGGGCTTGCATCCTCAGGAATAGCGTCTCCGAGCCACGGGCCAGCTTCACGCTGCTCATTCCCGGCAGCCGGGCCCATCTCCTGAATAGCGTCTCCGAGCCACGGGACAGCTTGACGCTGCTCGTTCCCGGCAGCCGGGCCCACCTCCTCGGACGGCGCGGAGGGAAGCTCTTCGGCGAGGCTGCGGAGCAACTCGACCCGGCCCGCCGCGTCGGCCGTCAGCAACCCTACCTGTCCCGAACCGAGCGACGAGGGCGGCACCGGCGCTCCGCCGCCCGCTCTCCACCAGCGGGGACGGGGCGTGAGGTCGGCCCGGGTCAGGATCTCGACCGTTGGCCGGCCCGTGGAAGAGGTCATCTCGCGCCGGACCATATCACCGGGGCCCGGGACGGCCGGGTTGCGCTCGGGTACCTCGCGGCCGTTGGTTCTCTCGCGGAGTGCCCGGCGTCCCGCCTCGGCCCGTCCGCGGCTGCGTGTTATACTGCCCGACCGTCATGAACGGTTCTTCCCGACAGCATCGCATCGCGCTGACCGGCCTGTTTGCGGCCCTGGCCTTCGTTCTCGGACGGCTTCCGCACCCGGTCAACGTCGAGTGCGTGACCTTCGTCGTCTTCGTGTCGGGCTACGTCGGGGGAACCCTGGTCGGCTCGGCCAGCGGTGCGATCCTGACGATCCTGCAGCTCGTGTTCGGTGGCGGCGGCGAGTTGATCCTCGCGAGCGCGCAGCTCGTCGGCTGGATGACCACCGGGGCCGCCGGCAGCTTCTTCTCGAGCAAGGTGCCTCGTCCCGGCGTGCTCGGCCTGGTGGGGCTCGCGCTCACCGCGTTCTACGAGGTGCTGACCAACCTGGCGCTGATGCCCAGCATCGGCCTGACCCTCTCCCAGCTCGTGGCGGGCGGCGCGGGCTTCGCCTTCGTTCACCTGCTGAACAACGTGTTCGTCTTCGAGGCGGGCCGCTTCCTGCTGCTGGTGCTCGACCGCGACCCCGCGTTCGTCCTGATGCGGCGTTCGACGGCGGTGACGGGCCACTGAGGGGGCCGAGGCCATGAAGCTCGCGCATTTCGACATCTTCGCCGGGATCAGCGGCGACATGTTCCTTGCTCTTCTGCTCGACCTGGGATTCCCGGAAAAAGCGCTGCGCGAGGGACTGGCGGCGCTGGACCTGCCCGGCTGGGAACTTTCCGCCGACCGGGCCGCAGCCGGGGTCATCGCCGCCACCGGGTTCACCGTGACCGTCACCTCCCCGCAGCCCCAGCGGAGTTGGGCCGAAATCCAGAACCTCTTGGCCGAAGCGCGGCTTTCCACAACGGTACGCGACCGCGCCCTGGCGATTTTCGCCACCCTGGCCGAGGCCGAGGCCAAGGTCCACGGCTGCCCGGTCGAGTCGGTCCACTTCCATGAGGTGGGGGCGGTGGATTCGCTGATCGATATCGTCGGCGCGGCCCTGGGGTTGGCATACCTGGGTATCGACCGGCTGGTTGCCTCGCCGCTGCCCCTGGGCCGCGGCACCATCGACTGCGCCCACGGCCGGTTGCCGCTGCCGGCCCCGGCGACCTGCGAACTTCTCAAGGGGATGCCGGTTTACGGGGTGGGACTCGACCAGGAACTGGTCACCCCCACCGG
>JACQZL010000143.1 GCA_016213865.1 Candidatus Rifleibacteriota bacterium | reverse complement strand
GCCCACTGGGTCTCGGACGCCGACCTCCTGGGGTACTGGGACAAGGACCGGCAAGCCTTCGTCGAGACGCGCTTCGTGCAGCTCCTACGGGCGGCCCTGCTGGCTTACAAGAAAGGGACGAAGGACCTCTTCTTCGTCTGCCTGGACGAGATGAACCTGGCGCGGGTCGAACGCTACTTCGCCAAGTTCCTCTCGGCGATGGAGGGCCTCTACGTCGAGGACCGCAAGCTGGTCCTGGACGGCACCGGCGAGGTGCTCTACTGGCCGCCCAACCTCTTCTTCGTCGGCACGGTCAACATGGACGAGACGACCTATTCGTTCTCGGACAAGGTGCTGGACCGCGCCAACTCGATCGAGTTCGGCCTCTCCATCGACGACCTCTTCAACGAATCGATCAAACGGGTCCCGCCCGAACCGATGCCGCTGACCTTCCCGGAGCTCATGAGCTACCGAAAGGACCTGACCCATCCCGAGCTGCGTGAGATCTCCAAGCGCTGGCGCGGCGAGCTGGTGGCCATCTGGAAGATGCTGGAGCCCTACAACTTCCACTTCGGGTTCCGCATCCGGGACGAGATCGAGCTGTACATCCTCAATGCCCAGGGCCTGCTGGACGAGCGCACCGCCTTCGACCTGCAGGTCAAGCAGAAGGTCCTCCCCAAGATCCTGGGACGGGGCGATTCTCTGAAGATGCTCCTGATGAAGCTGCAGGACTACTTCGCGGACAAGAAGCTCCGCTACTCGACCCGGAAGGTCGAAGAGATGAAACGCCGCCTCATCATGGACGACTTCACGGGCTACTACCCCGGCCAGAAGCCCCGCCAGGCCGTGTAAGGCAAACCCCATGGGCGCGGGTGTCTGCGGTCGCGTTGGTCCGTTTCGGACTCGGGGGGCTCGTCCTTCGACAGGCCCGGGATGAACGCTCCTCTCAGTTCTCCGAGTCGAGACCCGGGTCTCGAGGACCGAGTCCCGATTCTCTGAGGTGCACATGAAGGGCTGGATCGTCTTCAACGGCAACATCGTCCTCGACGTCGACTTCGTGCACCGCCACGCCGAGCGCATCCTGGACAGCCACCACGTCGACGCCGAGGTCCGCGACTGGCGCAAGGTGCTGCTGATCACGGCGGGCTGGCAGCGGGGCGAGTTCGACGAGGCCCACCTCAAGCAGGCCTTCGGTGAGATCGGCGTCCCCAGCCGTTTCGAAGGGAAGTTCGACCAGAACATCCAGAACCTCGCCGTCTACCACGAGTTCAATTCGCTCAAGAAGGCAGAGCCCGAGCTCTACCGGCAGTACCACGAGAAGCAACAGGTCATCATCAAGACCAAGGAGTTCTACCGGCTCAAGAACAACGAGTTCCTGCGCATCCTGCGGGAGCAGCTCCAGTACGTGAAGGAGATGTACCCGTCCGTGACCCTGGCCGAGCTCCTGGCCTACGACGTCGCGCACCACCAGGCCGACCTGCACAAGTTCACCGAGCGGGAGCTGCTCTTCCACTACTGCTGCCACGAAATCCAGGACACCCTGGCCGCCATCGTCGCCAACGACGAGAAGATGATCGCGATCTGCGGCGAGATCGAGCGCTACTTCCGGAGCCGCTCGCTCGTGGACGAGAGCCCCCACTTCATCCGGATCCGCGACAGGCTGCGCCAGCGCATCCTCTCGGCCAATTCCATCTTCCTCTTCGGCGGCAACGTGGCGGTCCTCCTCAATCGCCTGCAGTTCTTTCGGCTCACCGACGTCTTCCACGAGGCCCTGTGGCGAGGGACCAACTTCTACTCGGTCTCCGCCGGCTCGATGGTCCTGGCGGACAAGGTCATCGTCTACGACGACTTCTGGGGAGACGGGCAGGAGCAGCCCCGCAAGGAGTTCGAGTACTTCGACCACGGGGTCGGCCTGGTGACCAAGCTCGCCCTCTTCCCCCACTGCCTGGACCGCATCCAGACCGACGACCCCGACAACCTCTCCTACCTCGCGCACCGGTTCTCGTCGGGCCTGTGCGTCGGGCTCAACCAGGAGTCGTTCCTCCTGGCGGAGACCTGCCGGGACGAGGCGTCGGGCCAGGTCCGCGAGCGCTTCGTCTCCCTGGGGACCGAGGACGGCGTCTACGTGTTCGACCACAGCGGCGCCAAGCGATGCTATTCGGGGGGCGCGGAGCTGCCGGTGGGTTGACTGGTGCGGAGGGACGCGCAAGTCGAAGGCGGGAAGTCCGATTGGCACGACGTGGTACCTCCGCGCTGCCCCCGGGTGCGTTCGCGGTTCATGGGTGAAACTGGTAGGGCCGGCCTCCGTGCCGGCCAAGGAAGCCGCGCCAAGACTGGCGAGTCTGGAAACCGGCCAGCGGCAGGGGAGATAAGATCGCCGACGTGGCAATGCGGCTCCCCGCATTCCGCGAACGCACCCTCCGCGCTGCCCCCCTCCATCTTCGGGCGCCGCCGGCCGAACATGGAAGATGGATGCATGTCCATCGCGGCACATCGCGGTTGTTCGGTTGCCTCGCGATCCTCTGGATGACCCTGGCTCTCGGCCCACGAGCAGCCCAGGCGGTCCCGCTCCGGTTCCGCCAGCCCGAGCACGATTTGGTCCTGGGCAAGGCGCGGCCAGTCGTCGTGATCAACCTGCCGGCGCGCCTGCTCAGAACGTACGTGGACGGGCGGCTCGTCTTCCAGTGCCCGGTCGCCATCGGACGGTACCAGTATCCCGGCGTCACCGAGAACACTATGACGCGGCTGGGCAGCTACGAAGTCGAGAGCTGGTGTACCAGCTATCGGACCAAGGAGCACCCGGTCCCCTGGAGCGAGGACCTCTGGCAGGGCGCGTTCGGCGTCCACACGGCCATCCTGGGCCCCGACGCGCTCTACCAGCACCTGCACGGGACCGTCGGTCCGGTGGAGCTGGGCGACTGGATCATCGGCCGCGTCGTCCCCCGCGAGCGCCGTCCCAACGAGAGCGAACGGCAGTACCGCGAGGTGCTGGAGGAGGCCGAGTACGGTCTGTCGCACGGCTGCGTGCGCGTCTCCAACCAGAGCATCATCCAGTTGCGGGAGCTGTGCCCCGTCGGTTCGGCGGTCCACAAGATCTACTGCACGATCGAGCGCTACACCGCCCGGTCGCCCGGAGACGTCACCGAGCGCTGGTTCCCGAACGTCTACCGCTACGAGGACATCGACAACGGCGTCTTCTATCCCGAACGGGGCGTCCTGGCCGGCTACCACCATCCCGAGGACAACGAGCACCTCGGACCGGCGCTGCCGGCACCGGAGGACTAGCACTACAACGCAACTTGTCCCAGAGATACGTGTTCCCGGAAACCAGGGCAGCGCGAGGGTAGAAGCGGCATCTTGCCGCTTCCACGTCGCCGCACTCTCGAACGGAGGTCGCTCCGCCAGCCAAGCGGCTGGAAGCCGCTTCTACCTTCGAGATCCGGAGCGAACCTACGTTGTGGTGCTAGTGGAGCGTTTCCAAAGAAACACGCCAGAGACTGAATCGCGAGGACGCCAAGACCCAAAGGGCGGCACAAAGGGGTTTCATATCTCCCCTTGGTGCTTTTCTTGGTGTCTTCGTGCCCTGGTGGTTCAACATGACGCCCGAACGCCGGACGTCAGGTTACTTTGGAAGCGATCTGCTAGCCTCATGCCGAGAAGGTGCGGGGCGCGCGACCGGTCACCCGAACCCCCACCTTCCACGACCCCTCCGGAGGTGCAGCATGGACAGTCTGCTCGACAGCCTGGAGCCGAGACCGCTCTGGGAGTACTTCCTCGAACTCTCCAGGATCCCCCGCGGGTCCAAGAACGAGCAAGAAGCCGCCGGGTGGGTGGCGGACCGCGGCCGCGCCCTGGGCCTCGCCGTGGCTCGGGACGCCGTGGGCAACGTGCTCATCAAGAAGCCCGGGACGAAGGGCCGGGAGGGCCGCGCCATCGTCTGCCTGCAGGCCCACGTCGACATGGTCTGCGAGAAGAACGAGGGCACCCTCCATGACTTCCTGAAGGACCCCATTCCGGTCTACCGGGAAGGCGACCTGCTCCGGGCCCGGGGCACCACGCTGGGTGCCGACAACGGCATCGGCGTGGCCGCGGCCCTGGCGGTGCTGGCCTCCAAGGACGTCGCGCACGGTCCTCTCGAGGTGCTCGTCACCATCGACGAGGAGACGGGCCTCACGGGCGCCGGCCACGTCGAGCGCGGCTGGCTGAAGGCCAAGGCCCTGCTCAACCTCGACAGCGAGAAAGAGGGCCATCTCACCATCGGCTGCGCCGGCGGCGTGGACACCTTCGCCAGGCGCAAGCTCCGCCTGGAGACCCCCGCGACCGGCTCGCGAGCCTACCGATTGAAGGTCTCCGGCCTCAAGGGAGGCCATTCGGGCATCGACATCAACGAGGGCCGCGGCAACGCCATCCGGGTGCTGGCCCAGGTACTCGACGCCTTGACGCGCGACCCCGGGTTCCGGTTGGCCTCGCTCAAGGGCGGCAACAAGCGCAACGCCATCCCCCGCGAGGCCTCCGCCATCCTCTTTCTGGAGGCGGCCCAGAAGGCGGCCGTCGAGGCTGCTCTGCCCGACCACCAGGCCCACTGGCGGACAGTGTTCGGCGCCTTCGACCCGGGCCTCGCCCTGGGTTTGGAACCCGCGGAGGCCACGGAGGTCCTCTCGGAGGAGGACACCCGGGCCGTGCTGGGCCTGCTGCTGGCCGCACCCCACGGCGTGGAAGCCATGAGCCCCGACCTCGAGGGCCTGGTGCAGACTTCCACCAACCTGGGCGTGGTGGGCATGGAGCACGGCGGGGTCGAGGTCAACTTCCTCACCCGCAGCTCGATCGACGCCTCCAAGCTGGGGCTTGCGGCCCGCATCGGCGCTCTGTGCACCCTGGCCGGATTCCAATGGGAGCTCTCGGGAGGCTATCCCGGCTGGAAACCCGAGCCGGGCTCGTCCATCGTGAAGCTCGTCGACCAGACCCACGAGGACCTCTTCGGCAAGCGGATGCTGGTCACGGCCATCCATGCCGGGCTCGAGTGCGGCCTGATCGGCGAGAAGGTCCCCGACCTGGAGATGGCTTCCCTCGGTCCCGAGATGAAGAACGTGCACACCCCCGACGAGCAGGTCAGCATCTCTTCGGTCGGCAACTTCTGGAAGCTCCTGGTGGCAGTCCTGGAACGGATCTGACGACGGACTCGGGCCGAGCGGCACACAAGACCCATGGATGACCAAGGCGCCAGGGCCACCCTGTCTTGAGGAACCGGTACCACCTCGCGCTCGTTCTGGCCTGCTTCTTCGTGTCGGGCGCTGCCGGGCTCGTCTACGAGGTCGTCTGGGAACGTTACCTGCGCACGGTCTTCGGGTGTACGACGGGGGCCGTGGCGGCCGTGCTGGCCGTGTTCATGGGCGGTCTCGCGCTGGGTGGCTGGCTCTTCGGCAGATTGGCGGATCGCAGCCCCGACCGCCTGGCCCTCTATGCCAGACTCGAGCTGGGATGCACCGCGCTTGCCCTGGCCTTCCCGTGGCTCTTCGGACTCGTGGGCTCCGTCCACGCATGGCTGATCCGAGGCCTCGAGGAGCCCGGCGCGGGCATCGCCGTCGCTCGATTGATGCTCTCGGCAGCGCTGCTGCTGCCCCCCACGATGTTGATGGGGGGCACGCTTCCCGTGATGGCGCGTCATCTGGGCGCGAAGCGCCGGCTGGCCACGCTCTACGCGGTGAACTCGCTGGGGGCGGCGGCCGGCTGCGTCGCCGCGGGCTTCGTGTTGATCGACCGGCTCGGGCTGACCGCCACCCTGAATCTGGCAGCCCTGCTCAATGCAACCGCGGCCATGGGCGCCCTCGCGGCCCGGGTGCTCACCTGGGACGCCGGTGAGGCCGATGCCGGCGAACCGCCCGGCGACACCGCAGCCGCCGTGGTCCCCGCAGGCTCCGGCATGGCCGCGGAGGCCGCATGGCCGCTGCTCGCGGGGCTCTTCCTGTCGGGGGCCGCCTCGATGGGTTTCGAGATCGGCTGGACGCGCGTGCTGGCGATGATCCTCGGCTCGTCGGTGCATGCCTTTGCGCTGATGCTGGCCGGGTTCATCGTCGGAATCGCGATCGGCTCGTGGTCCCTCTCGGCGGAGCCTGTGCGCGATCCGGCGCTCGGGTTCGCACGCGGCCAGGTCCTCATCGGCCTGCTCGGGCTGCTCTCGATCCCGTTCGCGAGCTTCCTTCCCAACCTGTGCGGCAGCCTACGGCTGGCCTTCGACTGGAGCTTCGGCGCGTACCAGCTCGCCCAGTTCTGCCTCTGCCTGAGCCTGATGCTGCCGGTGACCTTCCTCTTCGGACGCACCTTTCCTCTGGGCGTGCGGGCGGTCCCCGGCAACGGCGCCGACGGCGCGCGCGTCGGTCTGGCGTACGGCGTCAACACGGCCGGAACGCTCGCCGGCTCGGTGCTGGCCGGACTCGTGCTGATCCCGGCGTTCGGAGTGCGGCACGCGCTGGAGCTGAGCTGCACGGCAAGCCTGCTGGCCGGCGGCCTCGTCGCGGCCCGCGCCCTCCGCTGGCCCGGTTGGCCGGCAGCAGCCGTGGGAGCGGCAGCCATGGCAATTATGGCCGTGTCGCCTGCGTGGGACTTGCGGGTCCTGACGCGGCCGACCTTCCGCGTGCGCAGTGCCGCCGACCTTGCCGTCCCCGGCGAGGACGCGCAGAGCCAGCCTCGCGTCATCTACTACCGAGAAGATGCGGTGACGACAGTGAGTGTCGAGGTGTCGCCGTGGACGGGAAAGTCGCTGCGCGTCAACAGCAAGCCCGATGCGTCGACCTCGAGGGCTGACATGCAGACGCAGCGTCTGCTTGCCCACGTGCCGCTGGTGCTGAGGCCGCCGGCGAGGGACTTGCTCGTCATCGGGCTCGGCAGCGGCGTCACGGTGGCAGCGGCGTTGCTCCACCCGTTGCGCTTCGTCGACTGCGTCGAGCTCTCGCCGGCCGTGGTAGAGGCGTCACGCCTCTTCTCCCCCGAGAACCGCGAGTACTGGAAGGACCCGCGGGTCCGCATCCACGTCAACGACGCGCGGGGCTACCTGGCCGGCTCGTCACGACGGTTCGACTGCATCATCTCGGAGCCGTCGAACCCCTGGGTCGCCGGCGTGGCGAGCCTCTTCACCGCCGAGTTCTTCGCACTCTGCCGCCAGCATCTCCAGCCGGGCGGCGTCATGGCTCAGTGGGTCCAGACCTACGAGTCGAGCCCCGAGATCGTCGGGATCTTGATGCGGACGTTTCGGACGGCCTTCCCGCACGCGCAAGGGTTTCTGGTCGGCCACCACAACCTGCTGCTGGTGGGCTCGGCCGAGCCCTTCAGCCCGGACTTCGTCGCGTCCCGCGCCCGGATGGCCGACGGCCCCGTCCGCGACGACCTGGGCAGCATGGGCTACACCGACCTCTTCGCATTGCTGGCCACGAACGTGCTCTCCGAGGCGGGGTTGGCCGAGTACGCCGGCCGGGGCGTGCTCCATACCGACGACTATCCCCTGGTCGACTATCTCGCGCCCCGGGCCTTCTTCGACGGCAAGCGGGTGCCGCTTCCCGAGAGCCGCACCCGCTTTCAGGCCCGCGACACGCTGGCGGCCAGGTACACGACCGGGCGCCCGCCGTCGCTCGAGCAGCTCCTGGCCTTCGCCGATGCCGGCCTGCGGGATCCTCCTGTCGGACCGGCCGTGATCGACGCGGCCCTGCGAGCAGCCGCGGGGATGCCGTCGAACCCGCGGGCACGCCGGATCGCGGCCGAGGTCCTGCTCGCCGTCGGCCATCCGCTGTCCGCGCTCGAGAATGCGCGGGCCGCCGCGGCTGCCGGAGGAGGGGCGCCGGCCTTCGAGGTGCTCTACGTGACGGCGATGGCAGCCGCCCGCCTTCGCCAGCCGTTCTATGAGCCGCCCGACGTCACCGAGGCCGTCCGCGCAGCCCGGGAACTGGTGCGCCTGGAGCCGGGCAAGGCCAGCCGCCACGTCGACCTGGCAGTCGCTTACCAGCTCGGCGAACGCCTGGACGAGGCGGCGGTCGAACTGAAAAAGGCCCGGGAGCTCGTCCCCGGCGGTCTCGACCGGCCGTCGCGCCTGCGTGCGGCGCCGGAGGGGCGATGAGGTAGCCGCGGCATGTGGGGGATGGTGGTGTGCCTCGTCCACACGCGAAGGCCCTGAGCAGGGAGGGGCTGGAGGCGCAAACGCCCTCTCATGGCGTTTGGCTGCAAGCCCCAGCCCGCTCGGCGAGCAGCGCGCACCGGGTCCCGATCGCCGGGGCTTGCTCAGTGCACCCACATGAACCAGATGCCCGTGCCCAGCAGGTTGACGAACGCCACCGGGATGAGGACCTTCCAGCACATGTGCATCATCTGGTCGATACGCAGGCGCGGCAGGGTCCAACGCAGGATGAGCATCAGGATGAACAGCGCCGAGGACTTGATGAGGAACCAGAACAGATGGGGCCAGATCGCCCAGACGGCCAGTCCGAAGAGCGTGAAGAGCGCGAAGAAGATCGCCTCGCCGAGCTGGCGGCGATCCCAGTGTGTACGGAACCTCCAGTAGAGGAAGATCACGACCGCCAGCCACGCCAGGAACCTGGGGATGCCCCAGCAGCCCAGAGAGCCAAAGCGGGGGCCCAAGTAGCCTCCCAGAAAGAGGGTCGTCGCCATGCCGCACGAGAGGAACATCGCGGCGTACTCGCCCATGAAGAAGACGCTCCACATGATGCCCGAATACTCGGTGTGGTAGCCGCCGACCAGCTCGGATTCGGCCTCGGCGATGTCGAAGGGGACACGGTTGGTCTCGGCCAGTGCGGCGATGAAAAAGACGAGGAACGCGGCAGGCATGAAGGGCCAGGCCCGGAAGAAGTTCCAGTCGAGGATGCTGCCGCTCTGGCTCATGACGATCTCTTGCATCGAGAGGCTTCCGGCCACCATCAGCACGGGGATGATCGAGAGGGTCAGCGGGACGCCGTAGCTGACGACCAGGGCCGCGCTCCGCATCGCGCCGTAGAGGGGCCACTTCGCGTTGGAGGCCCAGCCGGCCATGATGATGGCGACCACGCCCAGGCTGGTGACCGCGCTGATGTAGAGGACGCCGATGTCCAGATCGGCCATCTGGGCGCGCATGCTGAAAGGCAGCACCAGGTAACCCGCCAGCGCCGACAGGAACGCGAGGAACGGGGCCAGGATGAAGAGCGGCTTGTCCGCGCCCTTGTGGATGACCGCCTCCTTGAGCATCAGCTTGATGCCGTCGGCGACGGTCTGGAGCCATCCATGCCAACCGGCCCGCATCGGGCCCAGGCGGTCCTGAACGTGGCCGGCGACCTTGCGCTCGGCCCACACGGCAATGATGCCCAGGACGAGCACGAAGACGAGCACTGCCGTCCCCGCGACCACCAGCAGCAGGAAGGCCAGCAAGTCCTGAGACATCACCTGCAGGAACGTGAAGTTCTCCCACAGGAAGCGGGTCAGGGTCTGGATACCGTAGACCTCTTGCATCTTTTTACTCTCCTAGAGGACCGTGCGACTCTCCGTGGCTCAGTGGCTCAGTGGCCCTGTGGCTCTGTGTCTTGGTGTCTCTGAGTTGAAGACCTCAACGCCTTCGGCACGGGTCTCTACCGGTCGATCTCTCCCATCACGATGTCGAGGCTCCCCAGCGTTGCCACCAGGTCCGCCAGCATCATCCCTTCCGAGATGGCGGGCAGGACGCACAGGTTCGAGAAGCTGGGAGAGCGGATCTTGCAGCGATAGGGCTTGTCGGTGCCGTCCGAGACGAGGTAGAAGCCCAGTTCGCCCTTGGAGCTTTCGGACCGAACGTAGACCTCGCCCTTGGGCGGCTTGAAGACCTTGGGGACCTTGGCGCGGATCTCGCCTCCTTCGGGCAACTGGGCCAGCGCCTGGTCGATCAGGTTGCACGACTGCTCCATCTCGTAGATGCGGACCATGTAGCGGTCCCAGCAGTCGCCGACGGTGCCCTTCTCGCCCCTGCCGATCGGGACGTGGAAGCGTAGCCGCGGATAGACGCCGTAGGGCTCGTCGACGCGCGTATCGCGCTTGACGCCGCTGCCGCGCAGCACGGGTCCGGTGCAGCCGTAATCGACGGCCAGGTGGGGCGGGATGACGCCGACGTCGGCCGTCCGCTTGATGAAGATGTAGTTGAAGCTGAGGAGGTCGTTGAACTCCTTGAGGCGCGGCCGGAAAAAGTCGACAAACTCGTGGCACCTGGCGACCCAGCCCTCGGGCAGATCGGCGGCAACGCCCCCGACCCGGAAGTAACTGTACGTTAACCGCGCGCCGCAGACCGCCTCGAAGAGGTCGAGGATCTTCTCCCGCTCGTCCATCACGAAGAGGAACGGCGTGAACGCGCCCAGGTCGAGCCCATAGGTGCCGAGGGCGATCAGGTGGCTGGCGATGCGGTTCAGCTCGGCCATCAGGACGCGCAGGTACTCGGCCCGCTCGGGCACCTGGATGCCCGCGAGCTTCTCGGCGGCCAG
>JACQZL010000100.1 GCA_016213865.1 Candidatus Rifleibacteriota bacterium | reverse complement strand
CTGCGGCTCAAGGCTGACATGCCGATGGGGAACGGCCGGCGAGCCCAGCTCGTGCTACAGGACGCTCGGGCTTTCGGCGAGGAGTTCGCGGTTCCGGGAGGGGAGCGCCGTTTGGACCTCCAGGAGGGCTACCTGGAGGAGAAGCACCTCCTCGGCGCGGACGGCCTGAGGTTGCGCTTTGGCCGCCAGGAGCTGGTTTATGGCGAGGAGAGGCTGGTCGGTACCTTCGGCTACAACAACGTGGGGCGCACGTACGACGCTGTGAAGCTGCGCTGGGACCGTGAGGGCGCCTGGCACGAGGCGTTCGTCTCCCGCGTCGTCCACGACCCGCTCGCTCCCAGCCAGCAGTCGCTGTGGGGGTCCTACAACAGCTTCGACCTGGGCGGGGCCCGCGTACTGGAGGCCTACGTCTTGCGCAAGCTGGACCCCCGCGCGGCCGTCCGCCAGGACCGGTTCACCTACGGTTTGCACAGCAGGGGGCCCCTCTCCGGCGGATTCGACTACGGCCTGGAAGCGGACTTCCAGCGCGGCGACTGGGGCGCCTCGAGCATCGACGCCTGGGCCTACCACTCGGAGTTGGGCTACGCGCTGGGGGACCGCCGAAAGACGCGCCTCGTCCTCGAGGTCAACCAGGCCAGCGGTGACGGCAATCCCGCCGACTCCACCGTGAGGACCTTCGACAACCTGTACCCGACCAACCACTACCTCTACGGGATTGCCGACCTCTTCGCCTGGCAGAACATGGGCGAGCTGCGCCTTGGGGTCGCCACCGACGTGGGGCCGCGCCTGCGGGGCTCTCTCGACTTCCACCGCTTCACGCTCCAGGACGTGCGCGACAACTGGTACCGAGCCAACCGAAAGCTCTTCCGGGCCGGCGATCCGACAGGCCTGGCTTCCGACGACGCCGGAGACGAGTGGGACCTGCAGCTCAAGTTCCAGTGGCAGAAGGACCGCGTGCTGGAGCTGGGGGCGTCCCACTTCTCGCCCGGCGACAACCTCCGGGGCCGCGGCCTGCCCGCCGACGACGCGGACCTGGTGTACCTGCAGACGCTGTTCAACTTCTGAGGGGACGGGTGTCAGGGCTGCTCGCTGTCGCTTGCGGCAGAGGTGAGAGGTCAGCCTCGTCCCGCGTCCGCAGCCTCCCCGGATTCCGACAGCCTCCTCAGAGCTTGCCCTGCTGGCCGCCCAGCAGCGGGTCCTTCCCGTAGAAGTGGTTGAGCAGTTTGTCCTCGAAGATGACGGTGCCGATGCGGCCGCTCTCGACGAACCGGTGTTTGAGGCTCTGGACGCTCTCGTCGGGCTTCCCGGAGTTGAGCATGTAGTCGCTGTTCTCGACGACCTTGGGGGTCAACGTGAAGATCAGGTCGTTGATCTCGTTGGAGTCGTTGTGGCGGTGAAAGAGCCGGCCGACGATCGGGAGGCGACCCAGCAGCGGCTGGCTGTCGAAGCTCTTGGTCAGGTTCTGCGTCTTGAGGCCGCCGATGATGGCCGTGTAGCCGTTCCTGACGTTGAGGACCGTGTGGATGATGTTCGAGTCCTTGACCGGCACTTCGCCGTTGACCCCGACCGAGACGACTCTCAGGACGTTGCTGATCTCGGGGTCGATCGAGAGGCGGATGGTCCCGTCGGCAAAGACGCTGGGCGTGAACTTGACGATGGTGCCGACGTCGGTGAACTTCACCTTGGTCAGCGGGACGCCCTGGTTGACCTCGGTCTCGAAGACGGGGAACTGCTGCGTGATCCTGATGTTCGCCTCCTGCCCCTCCTGAACGAGGAGACGGGGGCTGGCCACGACCTCGCCACGCTGGCGTGACTTGAGGTAGTCGAACAGGACGCTGAAGGCCTCGGGCCCGATGGTGCCGAAGCGCAACTGCATGTTCGCGCCGCCCGACGGGAGGTTCGACAGGAACTCGGAGAGCGGCGTCTGGCGACCCGCCTGGTTCACGATGCCCTGCAGCTTCGCCCCGAACTGGTCCTTCTCGTTGCGGCTCACCTTCAGGAGCGTGATCTCGGCGTAAATCTGCTTGAGAGGCCGATCCAGCTCGGTCAGCAGCTTGGCAATGAAGTCGAGGTTGTCGCCGGTCTCGGTGATCAGGACCCGGCGCGTGTTGGACGTGCCCACCGACTCGACGGTCACGCCCGTACCGCCCGAGCCGCCGGTCGCGCCTCCGGAACCGCCCGACGACGCTGCCCCGCCCGAAGCGCCCGCACCGCCGGACGCTCCCGCGGAAGCGCCTCCGCCGGACGAGGCGGCGCCCGAGAGCTCCATGAACTGCGAGTCGGCGAACCCGGGCAACTGGAACTTGATGGCGCTGCGCAGCAGGTCCGCCGAGATGTACTTCAGCTCGAAGATGCGGAACTTGGTCATCTCGCCGCGGAGAGGCACGTCGAGGGTCAGGAGGACCTTCTCGATCTTGCGGTGGACGCTGGGCTTGGTGGTGATGATCAACTGGTTGTGGATGCGGTCGGCAATGACGCCCGGGGCCCCGCTGGAGACGCCGGCGGCGGCGGCCGCCCCGGCCCCGGAAGCCAGTGCGGCGATCGGCGAAGGGGCAGGCGCCGCCCCGCCGCCGCCCCCGCCCGCGCCTTCCAGCAAGGGCCCGAGCTGGCCGGCGACCTGGGTGGCGGAAGCGACGCCGAGCTTGTAGATACGCGTGTAGTCAGCAGCGGCGTTCTTGCCGTAGAGGGTCACGATCCGGCCCTCGACGCGGTACTCCAGGCCCGTGATCTGCGTGAGCGTGTCGAGCGCGTCCTGGATGCTGACGCCGGACAACGACAAGCTGACCTTGTCCTCGAACATGCCCGAGGTCACGAAGTCGTAGTTCCCGTTGATGACGACGCTCTCGATGACGCTCTGGACCGGCGCGTCCTTGATGGTCAGCGACACCTCGCCTCGCTTGTCGAGCGGCGTGACGGCCGCAGGCTCCTCGGCCACTGCCGTCGAGGTCAGCATCAGGACTGCGAGTAGCGCCAGAAATCGCGTCATGGTATCGTTCTCCGAAGAAGTCTTCTCCCCCTCAACTCTCCATCGGAAGCCTCGGGCCAAGACTGGAGTCCACCCGACTCCGGCAGCCCCGGGCGGGAGGTCTTCGGCGCAATGAGACGTGCCTTTCCCTGGCTGCTATCGGCTGCGGCCCTCGTCGCCGTCGGCTCCGCGCTGCCCGCCGCGGATATCAGCTCCATTCAGCTCAACTGGCGTGTAGGGGATGCCGAGCGCCGGATCAACATGCTCGAGAACAAGGCGACCATGCTCGCCGGCGAGGTACAGAACCTGACGAACAAGCTCAACAGCCTGGAGTCGCGATTCAATCAGCTCCTGGTCATCGTTGACGGGATGTACCAGGAGCAGCAGCGCGAGAAGCAGCGGCGGGAGGCCGCCGAGGGCGGAAAGCCGCAGGGCCCGGGGGAGCAGCCGCCCCCGAAGCAGGGCCCCGAGCCACGGAAGTAGGG
>JACQZL010000142.1 GCA_016213865.1 Candidatus Rifleibacteriota bacterium | reverse complement strand
TCGCGTCGAAGGGGCACTCGGTGGGGCGCTGGTTACGCGGGGCGACGGTGGGATCGGGCTTGTGGATGGTGAACTCGATGGCGGCGACCGCGCGGATGCGCTCGACGAGCTTGACCCGGGCCGTGTCGTACTTGACGGGGTCGATGATGTCCTCGGGCTTGTTCAGGAACTCGACAGCGCCGAGGCGCAGTGCCTGATAGGCAGCGAGCGACTTGCCCTGGTGGGAGGTGTAGACGAGGACTCGCAGCGGGGACTCGACCATCAGGGTACGCAGGACGTCGAGGCCGCCCATTCCGGGCATCTCGAGATCGAGGACCAGGACGTCGGGCTGGTGATGGCGGACGATATCGATCGCCTCGGCTCCGTTGGAGCCGAGCGCCAGGAGTTCGAAGTCGGGCTCGCTGCCGAGAACGCCCTCCAGGAAACCGCGGATCAGGGCAGAGTCGTCGACGGCTGCAAGTCGAATCACGGGAACACGCTACACCTTGCCTCGACGCGACGTCAATGGCGCGAAGGAGCCGGGGCGCAGTCGTCGAGGTTCTCCCCGTCTCCCGACGAACTGCGAACGCACCCAGGAATCGGCGCCCGTGACCGGCTGGCAACAAACGACCGGGGCCCGCGATGCGGACCCCGGTCTGGATTCTGGTAGGCACGCGCAGGTTTGAACTGCGGACCCCTAGCGTGTCGAGCTAGTGCTCTACCACTGAGCTACGTGCCTGGGAAACTTTCAGCGGGTGTCTATTATACCATCCGGCGTCAAAAAGTGAGAACTTTTCCTGCGGCGTAGAGAGTGGAGAGCATCTCCATCATGGTGTTCAGCTCGCCCACGCGCAGCTCGCCTTCCAGGTGGTAGTGCTCGAGGGAGGCCTTGTTGATGTAGATCTTGGTTCCGAGCGACTCGAGCTGCTGGAGCGACTCGAGACAACGAGAACCGTTCACGGCGAGCTTGGCCGCAGAGCCGACGAGAAAGACGAATTTGGGTTGCTGCATGCTCTCCGCGAGGGTCACGAGCAGGTGGCACACCAATGTGGCGCCAAGCTCCGCGTCGTCTGCCCCCCAGCGGTCGCTCGTCAATACGATCGCCACGTCAGCCAGCTTGGGCGGCTTGCGCAGCCGGGACCCGGAATCGAACTCGTGCTCGAACATCCGGACGAAGAACTCGCTGTCCTTCCTCAGCAGTCTCCGGGAAGTCCGTGAGCGGTGCGACCTGCGGCAAGGCGTTGCTGGAAGAGCGCTTGCCGGCCTTCCTGTTGTTCATTACCGGAAAACCAACCTCCCCAGAACGAGGGTGAGCGCGAAAGTATAGCGCACGAGCGGGATCGGGTCAACCATCTTGGGCGGATCGGTGCCGGACCGGTAGCCGGCCGGGCCTGGTGTCGCGGGCCGGCCTGCAACTATACTGAGCCGAAAGGTCCGGCAACCGGCCGGGCCCGGGAGCGGGCGGGCGTCCGGTTTCGCCGGAAACCTCGTCGGGAGAACGCAACCATCATGCACATCCTCGTCACTGGCGGCGCCGGCTTCATCGGTTCGCACATCGTGGATCTCCTGCTCGAGGCCGGGCACAAGGTGCGGGTACTCGACTCCCTGGAGCCGCAAGTCCACGGCCCCTCGGGGCAACCGCCGTCCTATCTCGACCCGGAGGCCGAGTTCATGCGCGGCGACGTGCGCGACCGGGCGGCGGTGAGTCGGGCGCTCAGGGGGGTCGAGGCGGTCTATCACGAGGCGGCGATGGTCGGCGTGGGGCAGTCGATGTACGAGATCGAGCGCTATGTCTCGTGCAACTCGGTGGGGGCGGCGGTGTTGCTCGACGTCATCCAGGCGGAGCGACGGGATCTCGCGCGGCTGGTGGTGGCCTCGTCGATGTCGATCTACGGAGAGGGTCTGTACGGCTGCGAGGCGTGCGGGCCGGTCTCTCCGAAACTGCGCCCGACCGAGCAACTCTCGCGGCACGAGTGGGAGATGCGCTGCCCCGGCTGCGGGCGCGAAGTCGGGCCACGGGCAACCCCCGAGACCAAGCCGCTGGCGCCGACCTCGGTCTACGCGGTGACCAAGAGGGATCACGAGGAACTGGTGCTGTCGTTCGGCGAGGCCTATCGCATCCCCGCCGTGGCCCTGCGCTACTTCAACGCCTACGGACCCCGCCAGGCGCTCGGAAATCCTTACACGGGGGTCGCGGCCATCTTCAGCTGCAGGCTGCTCTCGGGCAATCCGCCGCTGGTCTTCGAGGATGGCCTGCAGTCGCGAGACTTCGTGCACGTGCGCGATGTCGCGCGGGCCAACCTGCTGGCGCTGACGAGCGAGAAGGCCCCGGGCCACGCCATCAACGTCGGCAGCGGACAGCCGACGAGCCTGCGCCGGCTGATCGAGATTCTGGCCGAGCAACTGGGCAAGAAGGTGAGCCCCAGCTACCTTGACCAGTTCAGGGCGGGCGACATCCGGCACTGCTTCGCCGACCTCGGGCGCGCACGCGAGTTGCTGGGCTTCGAGCCGGCGATTCCGTTCGAGAAGGGCGTGGAAGACCTGTGCGCCTGGGCCGGCGGACAGACTCCGCGGGACGGCGGAGAGCAGGCCCGGGCTGAGCTGGCGAGCCGAGGGCTGATCCAGGCTTGAGGCTCGAGGCTCGCGAAGCGATTCTGCCGGTACGACTCTCGCCGCACCTGGATCGGCCCGATGTTCTGGAGTAAGATGGAATCCGGGAAGCGAGGCCGTGGGCGGCTTTCCGAGGTGACCTCGTCGATCTGATGGACAGCTCCTCCGGCATCAAACGGAAGTTCTGCGAATCGCTGGACCGGTTCGTGGATATACGCAGCTTCACGCCCCAGCAGCGGAAGGAGCTGTTCCAGAACGTCCGGATCACCGACCGCAAATCGTACAAGCGGCTGATCATCAACGCGGCGGTGGTCAACTACCTCGACGAGATCGCCCCGTCGGTCTTCAGCAACGACGAGTATCCTCTCCTGGGTGAGATCATCGAGCAGGAGCTGTACGCGCTCTGTATCAAGGTCAACCCGGGCCTGGACATCAAGGAAGTCACCATCCAGGTCGAGGAGCAATCGTCGGCAAGGCAGATCCCCTTGCTCGGTTACAGCGCCGAGCCGGAGCCCATCCCCGAGAACGACCGTCTGCTGCACATGGCCGAGGAGCTTCGGCGCCGCGTCATCGGGCAGGATCAGGCGATCGACGTGGTCTGTCAGGCGATCCGCAAGGCCAAGGTAGGCCTTCGAAACCCGCGCAAGCCGATCGGCAGTTTCGTGTTCGTCGGTCAGACGGGCGTGGGCAAGACCGAGCTGGCGCGGACGCTGACCGCCTTCCTGTTCGGCAGCGAGCTGGAGATGATCCGGGTCGACTGCTCGGAGTACGCGATGAGCCACGAGTATGCGAAGCTCATCGGCGCGCCGCCGGGCTACATCGGCCACAACGAGGGTGGCTTTCTGACCGAGGCGGTGAAGGGCAAGCCCCGCTCGGTCGTGGTCTTCGACGAGGTCGAGAAGGCCCATCGGAAAGTCCACAACGTGCTCCTGCAGGTCCTGGAAGAAGGGATGCTCACCGATGGCCGCGGCCAGCAGATCAGCTTCCGCGACACGGTCGTGATCATGACGAGCAACATCGGCGTCGAATCGCTGGAGCGGCTCGAGGGGGCGATCTGGTTCAGCCAGCAGAAGACGAAGATCGACCATGACGTCAAGGCGCGCGAGACGCGCAAGGCGCTCGAGAAGTACTTCCCGCCCGAGTTCCTCAACCGCATCGACGAGATCGTCACGTTCAACGCTCTGGGGCGCGAAGACTGCCGCAAGATCATCAGCCTGATGCTCGAGGAGGTGGCGGAGCGGTTGCGAAACCTCGGATTGACGATGGAGGTGCCTCCGCCCGTGATGGAGTTCCTGGTGGATCACGGCACCGACGCGAAGTACGGTGCGCGGCCGCTGAAGAGGGCGATCCACAGGTTCGTGGAAAATCCGCTCGCCGGGCTGATCCTCTCGAGCGCCATCTGCAAGAACGACCACATCGTCGCCGAACTCAATGCCGAACAAGACGCCATCGTCTTCCGCACGTCGGAAGACCGCAAAGACCCGCCGCCCCCATCCGATTCATAGACTCCTGGCCATCATGGCCCGCCTTCGCGACCCCGTGAAGGGCTGCCCGTGGGACCTGGAGCAGGACCACAAGTCGCTCAAGGTCTACCTGATGGAAGAGGCCAGCGAGGTGCTCGACGCGATCGACAGCCGCGTCGACCACAAGCTGCAAGACGAGCTGGGCGACCTGCTGTTGCAGATCGTCTTCCACGCCCAGATGGCCTCGGAGCGCGGGGCCTTCCAGTTCTCCGACGTGGCCGACTCGATCAGCGCCAAGCTGGTGCGCCGCCACCCGCATATCTTCGGCGACCGCCAGGTCAAGGACTCCGCCGAGGTCGTCCGGAACTGGGAGGAGATCAAGAAGTCCGAGAAGGGGCGCCAGTCGGTGTTCGACGGCGTGCCCCGGAACCTCCCGGCATTGCTGAGGGCCTTCCGGCTGCAGGAGAAGGCTTCGGTGGTCGGGTTCGACTGGAAAGCTGCCCACGAGGTCGCCGGCAAGGTCCGGGAGGAGATCGAGGAGTTCCTCGAGGTCAGCCGGGAGAATGACCGGACGAAGATGGAGGAGGAGTACGGCGACATCCTCTTCAGCCTGGTCAACCTGGGCCGGTTCCTGGGGCTCAACGCCGAGTTCAGTCTCGAGGCGGCCAACCGCAAGTTCATGGAACGCTTCGCCGAAATCGAGGAGAACGCACGCCAGCGGGGGATCAAGCTCGAGTCGATGACGCTCGAAGAGATGGACGCGATCTGGGAAGAGGCGAAAGGCAGGGGGCAGGGGTTAGGGGTTAGGGGTTAGGGGTTAGGGGCCGGGTTCCGGGCCCCTCGGGGTGGCACGGTCCGAACCTCGCGCCTCAAGCCTCGAGCCTCAAGCCTCAAGCCTCGAGCCTCCAGCCTCGCGCCTCAAGCCTCAAGCCTCAAGCCTCAAGCCTCCAGCCTCACGCCGCGGGGCGGAAAAGCGCCTCGACGAACTCGTCTGCCTTGAAGTTGTCGAGGTCGTCGACCCCTTCGCCCACTCCGAGGAATCGGATCGGCACGTGCAGCACGTCGGTCAGCGCGGTCACCACGCCGCCCTTGGCGGTGCCGTCGAGCTTCGTGAGCACCAGGCCGGTCACCTTCACCAGCCGGTCGAAGGTCTGGGCCTGAACGAGCGCGTTCTGGCCCGTCGTCGCGTCGAGCACCAGGAAGGTCTCGTGCGGCGCCTCGGGGATGACCTTCTTGATGACTCGGTTGATCTTCGCCAGCTCCTCCATCAGATTCGATTGCGTGTGCAGCCGGCCGGCCGTGTCGATCAGGACGACGTCGAGCTTGCGCGCCTTGGCCGCCGAGATGGCGTCGAACACCACCGCGGAAGGGTCGCCGCCCGCCGCGCCCTTCATCAGGTCGCAGCCGAGCCGTTGGCTCCAGATCGTGAGTTGCTCGATCGCGCCGGCACGGAAGGTGTCGCCCGCCACCAGCATGATGCGCTTGCCGTAGGCCTGGAACACGCGGGCCATCTTGGCGATCGTGGTCGTCTTTCCGACCCCGTTGACGCCGACGACCAGGATCACGGCGGGATGCGCCTGCAGCGCCATCGGCCCGGCGTCCCGGCTGAGCCTCGCCCGCAGCGAGTCCTTGATGAGCTCCATCGCCGCCTCGGACGAGAGGCCCGGCTCCTGCTCGACTCGCGCCTTGAGCAGGTTCACGAGATCGGTGGTCGCTGAAGGTCCGCAATCGGCCTGGAGCAGGATTGCCTCGAGATCGTCGAAGACCGCGTCGTCGAACTTCGCCGTCTCTCCGAAGAGGCCTCGGAGCTGATCGGTGAAGCTGCCCCGGGTACGGGTCAGCCCCGTGGTGAGGCGCGCTAGCCAGCTCGAGCGCTGCTCGGGAGGCGGCGGAGGCGCCAACCGTTCCACTGGCGGTGGCTCGGGCTCTTCCTCCTCCTCCAGTTCGGGCGGCAGCTCCGCGTCGAGCGGCTCGTCAGCCGACTCCTCGGCGAGCGTTTCCGCCGCGTCGCCGACGGGCGGTTCCTCGGCCTGGGGGCCGGGTTCGTCCTTCTTCTTCCTCCACCAGAGCAGGGCCATGAGAGCTTGCGGGACCTTCGAGCGGACCTCCGTTCTGGCGTCCGCGCGGGCGGCCCAAAGGTTATCACGCTTCAGCTTTCAGGTGTCAGCTTTCAGGTGTCAGGCGTCAGCGGGTCGCCGGCGGCGGCGCGGCGGATCAGACCGGCCATATCGGCTGGCACCGGACGGCTGAAGCGCATCCACTCGCCGGTGGCGGGATGGCGGAAAGCGAGGCGGGCCGAGTGCAGGGCCACGCCCTTGAACACCGAGGCCTCGCGCTTCGAGGCGTACAGGACGTCGCCCACGAGCGGGAAGCCCAGTTCGCAGAAGTGCACCCTGATCTGGTGGGTGCGGCCCGAGTGCAGCCGCACCCAGACTAGCGACGCGGCGGCGTAGAGCGCCGCGACGCGATAGTCGGTGCGGGCGACCCTGCCTCGATCCTCGTCGACACGCATCTTGTTGCGCACGACCGGGTGCCGGCCGATGGGCCAGCGCAGGCTGCCGGAGGCGGGCTGCACCCGGCCGCGGGCGAGCGCCACGTACTGCTTCACCATCGTTCGCGCCTTGAGCTGGGCCGCCAGGTCACGGAGAATCTGGTCCTGCTTGGCGATCACGAGCAGCCCGGAGGTGTCGCGGTCGAGGCGGTGCACGATGCCGGGCCGCAACTCTCCGTTGATGCCCGCGAGGTCGGTGCAGTGGGCGAGCAGCGCGTTCACGAGCGAGCCGGTCGGCCGCGCCGCGCTGGTCGGGTGGGTGAGCATTCCCCTGGGCTTGTTCACGACGAGCAGGTGGCGGTCTTCGAAGCAGATGTCCAGGTCGGTCGGCTCGGGCGGTAGCTCGACCCGGACCGGATCCGGTACCTCGAGCACGATCGACTCGCCGCCACGCAACTTGTGCGAGGGCTTGGCGGGTCGGCCGCCGACCGTCACCCGGCCCGACTCCACCAGCGTCTTGAGGTACTCGCGCGAATGCTCGGGTAGCTTGCGGGCCAGGAAGACGTCCAGCCGGGCCGGGGCCTCGGCCGGCGGGCAGACCAGTTCATGGCGCTTTGGCATCGTCGGGCGCTCGAGGGCGCGAACGGCGGCGACCGTCAGCGCGCGCGCTCCCGGCGGCGCTTGCCGGAGGCCTGAGCGGGCGCCTCGGGATGTCGGAGCAGCCACCAGTGCACGATTCCGGCGATCGCCGCCATTCCCAGGCAGGAGAGCTGCCCCATGCTCAGGCCGGCCAGGTGCGGCTCGACGCCCAGATGGTCGGCGCGGATGAACTCCAGCGGGAATCGCACGATCGGGTAGCCGTAGCCGTAGAAGACCATCACGAGGCCGGCGCGATGGGGGCGGTCTATCGCCTTGTGCAGCACCCACGTCAGGATCAGCAGCAGCACCAGCTCGTAGAGTTGGGTGGGATGGCGCAGCGGCCACTGGCCGGAGGGGTCGGCCGGCGGCATCCGGATGGCCCACGGAAGCGTGCACGGAAGACCGAAGCAGCAACCGAACAGAAAACATCCGATGCGTCCGCTGGCGTGGGCGAGCGGCACCGCCGGCCCGAACCGGTCGAGCACCTGCCCCACCGGCAGCCCCGTCGCAATCAGATAGAGGATGCCCCCGCCGAGCGCCACCAGCAGACCGCCGTGAAAGGCCATCCCGCCGTTGGTGACCATCAGGATGCTGCGAAAGTCCGGATAGTGCTCGGGGCTGAGCGCGACCGCCATCAGACGGCTGCCGCTGACTCCTCCCACGATCAGGATGATGAAGATGTTGAGGATGTGAGTGTCGGAGATGCCCAGCTGCCGGCAGCGCCAGCCGGTGTAGAGGTAGGCGAGGAAGAACCCGATGGCCAGGAAGGTGCCGAAGGCGAAGACGGGATGGCCGGCGACTTCAAAGAGGATCGGGTGCAAGGTCGGGCTTCTCCGGAGGCGGCTCGGCGGCGGCGAGCGGTTGGCGCGCGGCGAGCAGGTGAACGATCGAGGCCAGGACCAGGACGCCGAGGCTGATGCTCTGGGAGACCGACAGCCCCGGGATGGGACTGGCACCGCGGTCGTCGCCTCGGAACAGTTCGACCGCGTAGCGTCCCACTCCGTAAAGATACAGGTAGAGGACCATGACCATCCCGGGCCGGTGCGGCCGTCGGAAGAGCCAGAGGCAGACGGCCAGGATGGCCGACAGAAACAGCGCCTCGTAGAGTTGCGTCGGGTGGCGCGGCACCATCGCCCCGGGGCCCGAGTGCAGCCGGACGGCCCATGGGACCGAACAGACGGCGCCGTAGCAGCAGCCGTTGGCGAAGCAGCCGAGCCGGCCGAGTATCTGCCCGATACAGAGGCCCGCCGGGATGATATCGGCGAAGCGGCCCAGCGGGAGATGCGCCATCCGCGTTCCCACGAGGCCGGCGAGCAAACCGCCGATGAGCCCACCGTAGTAGACCAGGCCGCCCTTGTGCAGGCGAATGACCTCCATCGGATTCGCGACGAAGTGCTGCCAGCTGACCGCCACGAAAGCGGCCCGGGCCCCGATGATGGAACAGGCCAGGATCAACAGCAGAACGTTGGTGACCTGATCGAGATCCAGGCCGGCGCGTTCCGCCTGGATCGTGGCGGTGTAGACGCCGGCGATGAATCCGAGCGCGAGCAGGACGCCGAACGTGTGGACGTCGAAGTCGCCGATGCTGAAGAGGACTGGATACACGTCTCAGCCAGTCAACGAAACCGGCGACCCACAGTCAAGGATGGGCGCGCGGTCTCGCGTCTCAGGTCTCCGCGGGGACCCGATCGCGCGGGCGGCAGAGGTCGCGGACCACGTCGATCAGGATCAACCCCACGCCCACGTCGATGACGACGTCGGCGCAGTTGAAGACCGGCCAGTGGTACGGCCCGTAGTGCACGAAGATGAAGTCGATGACGTGGCCCAGACAGACGCGATCGATCAGATTGCCGATGGCGCCGGCCATGATGCAGACCAGCGCGCAGCGGACCATCCGCTCTTCCTCGCCGACGATGCTGAGGTAGGCGATGATGATGCCGACCGTGAGCACGGCCATCACGATGAAGACGGTCGTCTGTCCCTGGAACAGCCCGAACGCCGCCCCCTTGTTCGTCACCAGGGTCAGATCCAGGAAACCCGGAAGGACCGTGATGCGCCCGCCCTGGGCATCGAGGATGCCCGGCATCACGTGCTTGGTGAGCTGGTCGATGGCCACCAGGAGGACGCCGAGGGCGAAGAAGGTTCGCGAGCGCATGAGGGGGATGAAGTTGCGGATGAAGAAGAACGGCCAGACGGCCAGCCACCAGATGAGGCAGAGCAGGTAGAACGCGGCCCAGAGGGGGAGGTCTGACAGCCGGAATCGGGTATCGGGGCAGGCGGCCGGAGGACTGTCGGCGCCTGGATTCACGGGGCCTCCGTGGCGGAACCGGTCTGGGCCAGGAAACCGGAGGTGAACTGCTCCAGCGAGCCCTCCCGGATGGCTGTCCGGATCGATTCCATGAATCTAGCGTAGACCCAGAGGTTGTGGTGCGTGGTCAGCCGCAGCGCCGTCAGTTCGCCGGCCCGGAACAGGTGATGCAGGTAGGCGCGAGTATGGTGCCGGCATGTGTTACATCGGCACGTCTCGTCGATGGGAAAAGCCTCAGTCCTGAAGCGGGCATTCATGAGGTTGAGATGCCCCCCCCTCGTCACGGCGTGGCCATGACGGCCCAGCCTCGTCGGAAGCACGCAGTCGAACATGTCGACTCCCAGCCTCACTCCTCGCAGGATGTCCTCGAGGGTCCCCACTCCCATCAGGTAGCGCGGCTTG
>JACQZL010000170.1 GCA_016213865.1 Candidatus Rifleibacteriota bacterium | reverse complement strand
CGCGACCCTGCGCAGCCCCGTCGGTCGGGTCCATCAGTTGGACAGCCTCCGGGGGCGCGAAACCCTCGCCGCGCGCGCCGCGGCCGCACCCCCCGAGGTGAAGTTCTATTCCTGCCCGATGCACCTGCAGCTCGTGCGCCAGAAGGCGGGCGCTTGTCCCGAGTGCCAGATGAACCTCGAGAAGATGAAACGGCGGGTCGAGGCCTTCGTCTGCCCGATGCACCCCGAGGTCGCGAGCGAGCTGCCCGGCACCTGTCCTGACTGTCACATGTTCCTCGACGCCGGCAAGCGGACCTCGAAGCTCCTCTCTTGTCCGATGCACCCGGAGACGGTGAGCGATCGGCCCGACAAGTGCTCCGCATGCGGGATGAAGCTCGAACCGGCGCCCGCCTCCGAGCCCGGCGGCCGCTTCACCGTGGCCTGCTCGTCGCATCCCGACCTGGAGCCCGGCGAGGGCGGCTTCTGCGGCAAGTGCTGCCCGGGTGGCTCGCCGCCGGCCTCCGCGGACGGGGCCGCCCGGACTACCGGAGTCTGCTGCTCGCTTTCGCCCAAGGGTGTCTGGGTCGACGCGGGGCCGTGCCCGGTGTGCCGAACCCGCTGCCGGCCAGTGGTCATCGAAAAGGTGCTGGCCGTGCCGGACGTGGCGGTTATCGATACCGGGACGCGCAAGGTCGTCTACCTCGATCTGGGCGGCGGCGTCTTCGATGCCGTCGAGGTCGAGCTCGGGTCGCACACGGGCGGCTACTACCCGGTCCAGAAGGGCCTCCAGGCCGGGGCCCGCGTCGTGACCGCGGGCGCCTTCCTCGTCGACGCCGAGGCTCGGCTGTCCCCAGCGGCGGGCGCCGCCTACTTCGGGGCCGCGTCGGGGCCCAAGCAGCCTGACGCCGTCGCCGCTCCCGCGCAAACGGGCGGCGATTCGGTCGCAGAGAGCGTAGGCCGGACGGCCGGCGGGGCGGAGCGATGATCGAGAGAATCACGGACTATTCGGTCCGCAACCCGCTGCTCGTCATCATCCTGACGGTCCTGCTGGCCGTCTGGGGCATCTACTGCGTGGAGCGCACGCCGATCGACGCAATCCCCGATCTCTCCGAGAACCAGGTGATCGTCTTCACCGACTGGATGGGCCGCAGCCCGAAGGAGATCGAGGACCAGGTCACCTATCCGCTGTCGGTGAACCTGCAGGGGCTGGCCGGGGTGAAGGCCGTGCGCTCGACCTCCGAGCTCAACTACTCGATGATCAATGTGATCTTCGACGACGCGACTGACTTCTACTTCGCGCGCACTCGGGTGCTGGAGCGGCTCTCCATCGCGTCGACCTTCTTGCCGCCGGGAGTGGTGCCCTACCTGGCGCCGGACGCGACCGCGCTGGGACAGATCTTCTGGTACACGGTGGAAGGGGAGGGGACCGACCTGGCTGAGCTGAGGGCTCTGCAGGACTTCTACGTACGCTATCAGCTCAACAGCGTGCCCGGCGTCGCGGAGGTGGCAAGCGTCGGTGGGTTCGTTCGCGAGTACCAGATCGATCTGGACCCCGAGAAGCTGCGCGCCTATGGCGTCACGCTCGGCGAGCTCTATGCCGCCGTGACGCGCTCGAACTCGTAGGTGGGCGGCAACGTGCTCCAGAAAGGGGACTCCGAGTACCTCATCCGGGGCGTCGGCTGGCTCCGGGACGCGAAGGACGTGGGGAACATCGTCGTGTCCGCGCGCGGCGGAGTGCCCATCTACGTCAAGACCGTCGCCACCGTTCAGCTCGGACCGCGGCCGCGGCGGGCAGTGCTCGAGAAAGACGGCCGTGAGGCCGTCGGCGGCGTGGTCCTGATGCGATACGGCGAGAACCCCCTCGAGGTAACGCGCCGCGTCAAGGAGAAGCTCGTCGGCCTCTCGGCCGGCCTGCCGCCCGGCGTGCGCATCGTGCCCTTTTACGAGCGCACCCGCCTCATTCGCGAGGCGGTGCGCACTGTCACCGGTGCCCTCGCGGAGGCGATGATCACCGCCTCCCTCGCCGTCATCCTGGTGATGCACCACTTCGGCGGGGTCTTCATCATCTGCCTGACCCTGCCGTTGGCCGCGCTGGTCAGCATGATCCTGATGTTCTATCTGGGCATCCCGTCGAACATCATGAGCCTCTCCGGGATCGCCATCTCCATCGGCGTGCTCGTGGACAGCTCGATCGTGATGGTCGACAACGCGACCCACGAGCTGACCCGCGCGTTCGGCAAGGACAAGGTCTCCGGCGATACGACCGGGGCGGTCGCGCGCGCGTGCCGCCTGGTCGGCCGCCCGATCTTCTACTCGGTCGCCATCATGCTCCTCTCGTTCCTCCCGGTCTTTGCGCTGGGGGGAGTCGAGGGCAAGATGTTCCACCCGCTCGCGTTCACGAAGTCCTTCGCGCTCCTGGGCGTGGCCGTGCTGGCCATCACCTTCGTCCCGGCGCTCTGCCCGCTGCTGCTTCGAGGACGGCTCACTTGCGAGGAGGATAACTGGCTCGTCCGCAGCTTCATCAATATCTACAGGCCGCTGATGCAGGTCCTGATGGACAAGCCGCGTCTCGTCTCCTGGCTCTTCTTCATCATCCTCGGCCTGGGCTGGAACCTCTCCGGCAAGCTGGGCCGCGAGTTCATGCCGCCGCTCGACGAGGGCAGCATCCTCGACATGCCGGTCACCGTGCCGAACATCTCGGCTGCCAGGGCCTCCGCCGACCTCAAGGCGCGGGATGCGCTCCTGCGGGCCTTCCCCGAGGTCGAGAGCGTCGTGGGCAAGGCGGGCCGCGCGGAGACGGCAACCGATCCCTCCCCGCTCGACATGGTCGAGACCGTTGTGAACCTCAGGCCTCGCCAGCACTGGACCAGGCGCAAGATCCTCCCGAAGGACGCGGCCACCGTGGCCCGCGAGCTGCTCGCCGTGCTCCAGTCCAGGGGCTTTGTCCGGACCGACCTTCCGAAGGGCCCGACCGACAGTCTCCTCGACCAGGTGGCGACGGACGCCAGCACCCGCTTCGACGCCACGATGCGCGGACTAGTCTTGCGGCGCCAATCCGAGTTCCTGCCGGTCCTTGCCGAATCGCTCATGGAGGGGCTGGTCGAAGACCTGGCCCGGTTCCTGGAACGGAAAGGAGCCCTGAAGCGGCCGGTCGATCCATCGACGCGAGCGCAGCTCGCCAAGCTCCTCTCCTCCCGGCATGGCGGCCGTCTCGCGGTCCAGCCGCTGGCCGTGGAGCTGGCCGCCGCGCTCGAAGTCCTGACCCGCGAGCTGGGCGCCCGCGGCTTCGTCGAGCCCGGGCCCCAGTTGCTTGCCCTGAGGGACACCGGGTTCGCCGCCCTGTCCGCGCGCCTCCGCGAGGCAATCGGAGAGCCGCCCGAGACCCTCCGGACTCGGCTGCTGGCGTCGCTCGAGAAGCGGCGCGACCGCGAGTGGACCGCACGCGTCGCGACCCTTGACTGGGAGCTGGCCGACCGGGCGCCCGGGGCGCTGCTCTGGCCCGTGTTGGAGGGGCTGCGAGACGGTGCGAAGGCGGCCGGGATGTTGGCTCGCGAGCCAACCGAGACTGACCTGCGCGAGGTCGCGACGTCGCTCGAGGGGCAGTATCGCCGGCGGTTCTTCCTCTGGGTGAAGTCCAAGGCCGACCTGCTCCTGGAGATTGACCTCGAGGTCCGCGTGCCGGGGTGGAGCAACATCTGGACTCAGCCGATCATCAACCGGATCGACATGCTCGCGACCGGCGTGCGCACGATGGTCGGGGTCAAGGTCTTCGGAGACGACCTCGACGGGCTGCAGCGCGTCTGCGACCGGGTCGCCGGGGTGCTGCGAGAAGTGAACGGCGCGGTCGACGTCTGCCCCGACCAGACCGTCGGCGAGAACTACCTCGAGGTCGAGCTCGATCGGACGAAGGCAGCGAGCTACGGCATCAATGTCGGAGATGTCGAGGAGCTGATCGACGTCGCGCTGGGAGGCAAGACTCTCACGACGACCGTGGAGGGCCGGCGCCGATTCCCCGTGCGAGTACGCTACGCGCGGGATTTCCGCGAGGACGAGGAGGCCCTCCGCCGCATCCTGGTGAGCGGCAACGTCCGGGGGCCCGCGGGGGACGTGGCCATGGGTGGCCCCGCCGCGCCCGCGAGCCCGGGCGGCAAGACCGCCCCACTCCAGGTACCGCTCTCGCAGCTCGCGAAGATCGTCGTCAAGCCTGGCCCGTCGATGATCAAGAGCGAGAACGGGATGCTACGTGCCTACGTGCAGTGCAACGTGCGCGACCGCGACCTGGTTGGCTTCGTCGAGGAGGCCAAGCGCGCCGTTGAGGCCAGGGTCGAGCTGCCCCAGGGCTTCTACCTCGAGTGGGGCGGCCAGTTCGAGCACCAGGTGCGGGCCAAGAAGACTCTGCAGCTCATCTTCCCGGCGGTCATCCTGCTCATCCTCGTCGTGCTCTATGTGACTTTCGGCTCCCTCGGAGAGGCCCTGCTCGTCCTGGCGGCCGTGCCGGGGGCGCTGGCCGGCGGCGTGATCTTCCAGTACCTCTTCGGCTTCAACTTCAGCGTGGCTGTCTGGGTCGGTTACATCGCCTGCTTCGGCATGGCCACCGAGACCGGCATCGTGATGCTCGTCTACCTGCGAGAGGCGCTCGAACGCCACGGCGGGCTCGCCGCCATCACGAGTGAAGAGCAACTCCGCGAGGTCATCATGGAGGGGGCCGTCCATCGCCTGCGTCCCAAGCTCCTGACCGAGGGGACGACCATCATCGGCCTGATGCCGATGCTCTGGGTCACCGGCACCGGGGCCGAGGTCATCCGCCCGATGGCAGCTCCCGTGCTGGGCGGCATCTTGATGGCCGACGAGGCGATCGACGTCTTCCTGCCCGTCATCTACGCCTGGATGAAGGCCCGCGAGTGGCGGAAGCTGCACGCGCGAGCCCGAGCTGCGACTCACTAATCGAAGAGCGAGTCGTTCTTGTCCTCGTGGGCCCGGACCAGTGCAATCGCACGTTCTTGATCGTCCGCCGAGACGTGCTCGACGCGGCAGAGTCCTCTCTCCACGAGGGACAGGAAGCGCAGGGCTGTTTCGCGTGGGTGTCGAGCCCTCACGAGCATCAGGCTGTAGGTTTCGAGAACCACGGCACTCGTCGTGACGAGCTGCCAGTGCTCCTCCCAGGCTCGGGCGAAGAGAGCCGCTGCCGCAAGTCGATGGGCATCTTCGGATACCAGATGGGCGAAGAACCCCCCGGCGTCTACGAACACCTGCCTCCTGGTTGGTGGTTCCTCTCCCAGACGCCGTCGGCAAGGTGTCTGCACGGCTCGGTGGAGACGTCGGCGTGATCCGAGTGGAGTGCCCCCTCCAGGTCGAGGAACTCCCTCATGGCCTGCAAGCGCTGTTCTTCGGACACCGCGGAGCAGCACGGGGCGGCGCCCGATGGTGGCTCTTCCATCCTGTCGAGCATCTCCCGCAGTCTCCGGCGCTCGGCGTCCGAAAGCAGTCTTGCGGCGAGGACGAGTTCGTCGAGGGTCATCGCAGTTGGTCTCCAGCCCCAAGGATACAGCAGGCCCCACATGGTCGGCCAGGGCCGCTGAGGCCCCGGGAGCGACGCAGAGAAACGGGGAAGCGCTTCACCACGTTGCCCGGCCAAGGGGCCGTGGCGCGGTCCCCCTTCGAGAAGCCCAGGACATGCTTGTGGCCCGCAGAGGTCGACGGACCGTTCCCCAAGCGGGGGACAAGCCCAATGGCATTAAATCCTTCACCAGGAGAGGCATGACAGAAGCCGGTAGGGTAGAAGCGGCATCTTGCCGCTTTCTCGGAGCCAGACGTGAGCCCGGCTGCCCAAAAAAGCGGCTGGAAGCCGCTTCTGCCTTCTGGCGTGGCCATCGTTGCGGCCGCACCGGCAAACCCATGGCCCGAGATGGGAACCAACACGATTTAATGCCATTGGGACAAGCCCCCGCGCTACTCCTCTCCCGAGACCGGTTACGGTTATCGAACCCATGAGCCGCCGGTGCATCCCCGGGGTCCCCCGGCCTCCGGGCGGCCGGAGAGGGTCAAAGACGCGCAAGTCTGCCGGCGCGTGTTGGAAACGATTTTCCATGCACGTCCCTCGACAATCGCTTACGATCATCCTCGTGACGGAACCAGCGCAGCCCCTGCAACTGGCCCGCGGCGGCAGCATCTTCCCGACCCCCATCGGGTGGGTCCAGTATGGCGCCGTTCCCGAGACGATCAAGGACACGATGCTGCTTCCGGGCGGCGTGCCTTCGATCTACGTCGTCCCGCCGCGCATGTTCTGCGCCGCGCGCGGGAGCAGCCTGGCGGAGCTGGAATTCCCGGTTTACTAAAACTTTTTCATCAAGCGGCGCCGCTCGACCATCGTCTGCCTGCCCGAGCAACGGCCGCTCCTCGAGCAGGTGCTCTCCGAAGCAGTCTTCGGCCCCGGGGAGCTGGAGCGAGATCACCTACTTCCGCCGGCATCCCCTGCATCCCGGGGAACTGATGGTCCTCGCGGACCTGGTCGACTTCGTCGAGTTCGACGAGAAGGGTGTCGCCCGCTTGCCGGGCGGCGTTTCCATCGCGATCGAGAGCACCGGCATCGCGATCCTCGAAGACGGTCGCTTGCAGGGGCGAATCCGCGGCGATCCGTGCGCTCCCACTCGGCGGCGCCCCGCCAATTGCCAACTGAGGCCGTTCTACGCGCCGCTCCTGGGTGTCAGCGTCATCGGCAGCGGTCACGGTTTCGACCCCGGGAACCGGACGTCCGGGTTCATCGTCTGGGTCCAGGGCCAGGGTGTGATGGTCGATCCGCCGGTCGATTCGGTCGACTGGCTGCAGGATTACGACCTCAGCTCCAAGCAGGTCTCGAGCCTGATCCTGACCCACTGCCACGCCGACCACGACGCCGGCACGCTCCAGAAGATTCTGCAGGAAGGCCGGGTCACCATCTACACGACGCCGACGGTGATGGCCAGCTTCGTGCGCAAGTACTCCGCGCTCACCCAGATGGCGCCGCAGGCCTTTCGCGGGCTGTTCGACTTCATTCCGGTCCGCACCGGCGAGCCGGTCAGCCTGCACGGCGCCGAGGCGACCTTCCGGTACTCCCTCCACTCGCTGCCCTGCGCCGGGTTCGAGATCAAGCTCGAGGACAAGAGCCTGGTCTACCCGTCGGACACCCTCAACGACCCCGAGCGGATCCGCAAGCTGCACGAAGAGGGCGTGCTCTCGTCCCAGCGTCGCGACGAGCTGCTCGCGTTCCCCTGGCATCACACCCTGGTCATCCATGAGGCGGGGATCCCGCCCATCCACACACCCATCGAGTACCTCTCGACCCTGGCGACCGAGGTCAAGAAGAGGACCCTGCTGGTCCATGTCAGCGAAAAGACCATCCCGTCGGGCTCAGGGCTGAAGATCGCTCCGACAGGCCTCGAGAACACGGTCGACCTCGGCGTGCCTCACCTCCCCGTGCAAGAAGCCGTCGAGATCCTGGATGCGATGTCCAGGGTCTAGATCCTGAGCGACCTGAAGGTCGGCCGGGCAGCCGAGTTCCTGCGAATGGTGCATAAGGAGTCGTTCCCCGCGGGCGCCAAGGTCATCGAGGAAGGTGCGCCGGGCGACAAGTTCTACATCATCCTCAGCGGTCAGGCCGTCATCTGGAAGCAGGAGCGCGAGTTCAAGGTCTATACCTCCTACGACTACTTCGGCGAGACCGCCATCGTGCTGAACCAGCCACGCGTGGCCGACGTCCTGGCCAAGACCTCGCTCCGCTGCCTCGTCCTTCCGCGCGAGGGCTTCTTGCACCTCTTGCGGGGCACCGACCTGCAGGAGAGGCTGATCCACCTGGCGCGACTTCGTGAGCTGCCCAGTTGGGAGCTGCTGTGCGATAGCCCCGTCTTTCGGGATCTGACTTCGGCCCAGAAGACGCAGCTCCAGGCCGCGATGGAGCCCGGCACGCTCGCGGTGCAATCGGAGGCCGGCGAGCGTCCGTTTCTGATTCAGGACGGGCACCTGCTGGTCTGTTCGGGTTCGACTGTCCTGGACAGCCTGGGGCACGGCGGCTTTGCGGCCGACGTCGGGAGGCTGCACGACGGTCAGCCCTCGCTCTTCCGGTTCGTGGCGGCTTCTGAGGTCACCGGGTACCGGGTCGATGTCGTGAAGCTGCGCAAGTTCCTGCAGGACAACCCCGGCGCCTACGTGCA
>JACQZL010000169.1 GCA_016213865.1 Candidatus Rifleibacteriota bacterium | reverse complement strand
TGACCCGGGAAGGTAGAAGCGGCTTCCAGCCGCTTCAGGGCTCTGGCAACGGCACCTCGGAAGCGGCAAGATGCCGCTTCTACCTTGCGGACTGTGCGTCGGATTCGGTTCCTTTCGCCCGGTGCCAGGGGTTGTACCAAGGACGTCCTTCGCTGCTGGCTTCGGGCTGCTTCGGGGCCCGCCAGCCTTCTCGGTGAAAGGTCGACTCCAGGGAGTGGACACGCGCCAATCGGACCGGCGGCCTTCCGCCTTCAACCTACTGGACCCGGGGCCCGAACGGCCCGGTCGGGAGCCGGCGGGACCGACGGCCGGCGCGCTCCTGATCGGAGGCCAGCCCCGGGGCCTCGCACCCGAGGACCGCGAGTTCGTCGAGCAGTCTCTCGGGCAGCTCCGCTACGAGCCGCTCGGCGTGCTGGACCGCTGCGCCCGCGGCCACCCCCGAGTGATCCTGGGTTTCTACGGACCGGGACCCTCGTCCGAGCCGCCGGCCCGGGCGCAGGAGCCCGTCATCTCGGTCACGGCGTTCTGGCTGGTCTGCCCGTGGCTGCGCTCGGCCGTCTCCCGCCTCGAGGCGGCAGGCGCCATCGATCGGATCGAAGCGATGCTCCGCGCCGACCCCGCGTTGCGGCAGGCCTTCGCCCACGCGCAACGGCTGTACCGGCGGCTCCTCTATCGGCTCTTCCGCGCGGAGCTCCCGGCGGTCGACCCGGGGCCCTACCTTGCGCGAGTGCGAGGCGTCGCCGGCGTCGCCGACGAGCACTACGTCAAGTGCCTGCACGCGCAGACCGCTTTCACGCTGGCCACCGGCCGCGGCCCTGCGGGCGCCGTCGCCTTGACCGAGCTGGCCCTGACCCGCAGTCCCGACGGACGATGGCGGGGTGGGTGTCGTGGGTAGCGGGCTCGGCACCGAGGAGGGCCCTGCGATGGCCTGCTATCTGGCCACCTGAAGAGGCCGAAGACCAGCCACGCGTTGGCCAGGGGAAAGAGCGGGTGGATGGCGTGAAAACCGCCGGGCCACAAGCGATTTGGGCCCTCCGCACCGCTCCGCTGCAAGCCGGGAGCCCCAGAGAGAGCCGAGCACGCCCTTCAGTCCCTCGCCGGGGCCGCAGGCGGTTGCTCACGGTGGACCCGCTCGACCACGGCTGCGACCGCCGGATCCTCGCCCAGGCTGGGCGTCAGGGCGATGAGCCGGTGCTTCCACACGGGTCCGCCCGGGCCGGACACCAGCGTCAGCTCGCCCAGCTCCCGTCCGCGGACGTCGGAGCCGACCACGAGAGTCTTGCCCACGCGCCGGGGCTCGCGGGTCCGGCCGGCACCGTGCCCCAGGATGGCCACGTCCACGCCCCGTACCTTGCGGACCAGGGCCTCGGCCTCGGCGGCCGGCAGGTGGGCCAGCAGGACGACGTGACCCACCCTCCCGCGCACGGCGGCCAACTCGCGGGTGAGCGCCTTGGCTGGAGGTTCTAGCCGCAGGGCAGGGTGCAGCGCCTGGATCGAGAGGCTCGGGGAGGCCAGAGCGATGAAGGCAATGCGGTTGCCGCCGCAAGGGACGACGGCGGCCCCGCGGAAAGGACGGCGGCCCCCCTTGGTGGTCAGGTTGGCTGCCAGGATGGGGAAGGCCGCCTCTCTGGCCAGCGACTCGAGCGTCTCCAGCCCGAACGCCAGGTCGCACTCCCCGACCGCGGCGGCCACGAGACCCTGGGAGGCGAGCAGCCTGGCCAGGGTCTCGGCCGGTTTCGTTCCCAGAACGAGACCCGGCGTGACCGCCTTGCTGGGCTCGGCGACGGGTTGGGCCGACAAGGTGCCAGTCACTGCCAGCGAGGCGACCGGCCCGGACAGCACCCACCTGACGACCCGAGGTCCAACTGCGAGCAGCGTTTCGATTCGGTTCACTGACGTCCCTCCTCGGCGAGAGTCGGAAGTTGGCCGGGCAGCCCTCCAGCCGACCATCCCCCGGTGGGGAGAGGCCGGGCAGGGGGGAGATCGGCATCGTCGGGCGGGTCTCCTGTCCCGATCAGGCGCCACTCCCGCAACCGGGTCGTCGGATCGCGAGGCACGCGCCTCAGGTAGCGGGCCTCGACCAGCTCGTCCAGGTCCCTCGGGTAGTGCTCGTGCCAGTTGCGCCCGCGACGCCTTCGCGCCCGGTCCTCGGCGAAACGGTCGATGGCTGTCCTGACCTCGCGGAGCACCCGGCGCAGCTCCAGCTCGTCCCGCCTGCGCGCTGTCACCTCGGCCATCGGCAGGGCGGCCGTGGCAAGGATGCCCAGGACGACGACGACGATTGTGATCTCGACCAGGCTCAGGCCGGCCGTTGCGCGGCGCATCATCGGGAGCCTCCCACGGCCCTCCCGGTCCCCGGCGACGTGGTGACGCGACCCGAGCCGGACGAGGCCGTGCCACGGTCGTCGACGATCCGCGGGGTCACGGTCATCACGATCTCGCGCGTCAGCACCTCGGTGCGCTTTCGACGGAACAGCTCTCCGACGATCGGCACCTCACCCTTGCGGTGACCGACAATCGAGGCCAGACGACCACCTCGACGACGGTCCTCTCCATCACGACCAGGCCACCGCCCGAAGTGATGGGGTTCTCCCCAAGTGCAATTCCAGCATGCGGCCATCTCAGGGCCGCGCGTGCCGCCTACCACGGAAACCCCGTGCCTTATCTGGCGCAAGCCGCCGACCTGGTTGAAGGCAGCTTGCCAGTCACGGTGACCTCCGATCTGGACGGGCACCTCCTGACTGCAGTCCCCTCGCCATCGCCACCGGTCTACGGGTTCCACTCTCTGCCCCCGTGTGCTCCGACGAGCTACACGACGCATGAAATGCGGCCCGGCGTTCACGTCCTCACGAACTCGACAGTCAACAGCCGGGGGCAAGCCGCCACGGCCACTTACCAGGTCGAGGTCTTGCCGTTGACCCCGGAAGCGGTACACCGACAAACCGGCGGGGAGGAAGAGGAGTCGCCGTACTTCAACTTCGTCTTCGACCGCCAATACATCGATCCGACAAGTTGGCGGGGCGGCAACGTATGGAGCTGGTCGCGTCCTCACACGAATCACCTTGGCCGTCGCCCTCACTGGCCTCGTGGCGCCTTGCGCCCGGGGTCAGAACATGTTCTATCGACAGCACGTTCCCTTCAGGAACATCCCAACGGCGGCGTGTCACTGGACGGAGCCGACCACGTCGCTGGCGTGGTTCGTCAGCGGTGGCACCGCTTCCCAGCTCACACGGTACTACAAGAAGACGCCGCGGGGCGTCGTCGAAGCCGGTGCCCGCGTCACGAGCCGTGGCATCTACCCGGTCCCGTGGTGTCACGTCGTCTATGATGCGACCTGCAGTTGCCTCTACTACTGGTGCGGAGAACACATCTGGGATGAGCTCATTCCCCAACCCGCGGTCTGGGAGAGCACCTTCCTGCTTTCCAGCATGGGCCCCTCTCACTACGACGTCGCCGTGAGCGAAGGGTACTACCTCGCCCACCTGCAGGGCCGCGACGGGAGGTGCGGGCCCAACGGTTTGCCCCTGATCCTCGAGATGACCGCGATGTTCCCCACGAAGGTCCGTCCGGGGAGATTGCGGACAGCCCCGGTCCAGGCTGACGCCTGCCGCCCTTGCCGCTTCAGTTCGCCAGGACCTTCGACCTCCAATCCGAGGGGAGGCCGCGCCAGCGGCGGCGGAACTGACCTCGGCAGCCCCGACGGCGGCTTGCTCTGGGGAGGCTACTGATGAGCGCCAACCGTGCCGCTGCCCTGGGAACGTCTTCCAGATTGGCTCCGCTGGCTCTCATTGGCGCGGTGCTCTTGCTGTCGGGAGCCGTCGCCGGGTTCGCCGGCGAGCAGCCCGCCTGCCGCAACTACGACTCCCTCGGCTTCCTGGAAGGGCCCTTTGGCCCCATGTGGACGTCCTCCCTGGACATCAAGGCCGTGCGGGTGTGCGCCTACGACCTGGACCGGAATCCGTACGCGGCTGTCCACATCCGCATCCCGACGGGCGAGGTGATGACGTTCAAGGAATCGGGCGCCCACTTCTACGACCTCCTGGGATGCACCAACCTCGCCAAGTCGCTCACTGACGACGCTCAGGGGGCCTTGACGCTCGAGTTCAACAACGGCGAGAAGTGGCTGTTCCGGCCGGATGGCAAGATCGAGACCCAGGTCGACCCCCACGGCGTCGAGTGCACCTTCGAGTACGACTCCCAGGGCCGCCTTTCGACCTACCAGGACCAAAACGGGATCGTCTGGACGTTCACCTACAACCAGCAGAACAAGGTCATCCAGATCACCGATGGCTACTACGACTGGGAGTACGCCTACGACCAGCACGGCAACCTCACTGACGCAACCTACCCCGACGGAGGGCATATCGTCTACAAGTACGAGAGCGACCAGAGGATCCACCTGCTCACCTCGGTCACGAACCGCAACGGCGAGGTCGTCAACACCTTCACGTACGACTTCTTCGGCCGCGTGGCCACCTACACCAACCAGGGTCGCACGTACGTCCGCACCTACGGGGACCAGACCGTCCAGGAGCACCCGGTCGACGACACCTCCGCGATCAGCAAGCGATGGTACGACTCCACAGGCCATCTGACCAGTGTCCAGTGGCCAAACGGCGCCATCCAGGAGGATCGCTATGACGCCAGCGGCAACCTCATCGGAAGCTATGACCCGACGGGACACGTCACGTACCGATGGCATGACGACGCCGGGAACACGACCCGCATCGTCGACCCGCTCTTTAACGTCACCCGGAACGAATACAACTCCGAGAACCGCCTGATCGCGACGACCGACCCCCTCGGCAACACGACGCGCCACGAATACGATTCGGTCAACAACCTCACGGCAACCACCGACGCCCTCGACCGCACGACGACCTACACCTACACCACCTCCAACGTCGTCGACACCATCGTCGACCCCGCGGGCAACACCACCACCAACGGGTATGACGAGGCCGCTCGCGTCACCTCCCAGTCCCGCACCCTCGGCTCCTCCTCAGTCACCGTCGCCTACACCTACGACGATGAGGGCAACCGCGACACCGTCACCGACGCCCTCGGCCGCGTCACCGATTACGTCCACGACGACCTGGGGCGCGTCACGGACATCTACCAGCCCGAGGTTGCGGTGGGCACCTCGCAGGAGACCACCCGCCCCGTTGTCAGCCTCGACTACGACGCCGCGGGGAACACCGTGGCCCGAGTCGATCCGAACGGAAACGTCACCACCGCCGCCTTCGACCCCTGGGGCAACAAGACCTCCGAGACCGACGCCCTCGGCAACACGACCCGGTACGGCTACTCCGAGGGGCGTCTGACGTGTACCACCGACCCGCTGGGCCGCGAGACTCACTACGAGTACGACCTCAACCACCGCCTGGAGCGGATCATCGACGCCGGGGGCGGCGAGACCGTCTACGGTTACGACGGCAACGGGTTCCGGGTGCGGGTCATCGATGCGCGCGGCCACACGACGGTCACGACCACCGACGAACTGGGCCGGGCGATCGCCGTGACCGCCCCCGACGGATCGGTCACACGCTTTGGCTACGATTCCGTCGGCAACCTCATCGCCACGACCGATGCCCTGGGGAACACGACCCAGTACAGCTACGACGGCCTCAACCCGCAGCTCGAGCGGGTCGACCCCGATGGCACCGTCACGCGCTTCGAGTACGACCTGGCGGGCAATCGTACGGCGGTGGTTCGGGCCTACGGGACGGCGCTCCAGGTACGAGACGAGTACATCTATGATTCCCTCAACCGGGTCGCCTCGATCACCCGGGCTGTTGGCACGACCAACGAGGTTACGGTAAACTACGGGTACGACCTGAACGGGAACGTGATCACGGTGGTGAACGGACGCGGCAAGACCTGGGCCTTCTCCTACGACGCGACCAACCGTCTGACCAGTAAGACGGACCCGCTGGGCAGGACCCGCACATACAAGTACGACGCGGCCGGACACGTCGTCGAGAAGACCGACCCCAAGGGCCAGCGCATCGGCTACAACCACGACGCAGCCGGGCGGATGGTCGAGGCCCGCTACTTCCGCCCCGACAACTCCGAGGAGAACGTGGTCCGTTGCCAGTACGACGCGGTCGGCAACATGCTCCGCGTCACCGACACCAACGTCGCCATCGAGCAGACCTTCGACGCCCTCAACCGCGTCACCGCCATCAACCACCACCACCTCAACCGAACCGTCCTTCGCGACTGGGACGCCGTCGGCAACCTCACCAGCCTCTCGGTCGCCGGCCAGCCCAACTCCACCGCCACCTACACCTACGACAACAGGAACCGCGTCACCGCCATCCAGCACGCGACGATGGGCAACGTCGCCTACACCTACAACGGCGCGGGGCAGAAGACCTCCCTGACCCTTCCGAATGGGATTGTCTGCAGCTACACCCACGACGCTAACGGCCGGTTGACCGCGCTCGAGTACAGGCGGCCCGACGACTCGGTGGTGTTCTCCGAGACGCTGACCTACGACGCGCGCGGCAACATCACGCGCCGGGTGGACACCGAGGGCCAGCACGACTACGGGTACGACTGGCTGGACCAGCTAACGAGCGCGTCATATCCGGACGGCGCGTGGGAGCAGCTCACGTATGACGGGAGCGGAAACCGGAGCAGCCTCACGACCGCGGGTGGCGTCACGAGCTACTACGTCGACGACGCCGACCAGCTCACTGCGACGGCGGGACCAGGGACGACGGAGGCGGTGGCCTTCGCGTGGACGCCGAACGGCGAGATGGCGAGCCAGCTCGCCAGCGGCGCCACCACGCCGACGAGCTACTACTGGGACACCCGCTCGATGCTCGTGGCAGTCAGCTTGCCGTCAGGGCAGGTGCTAACCTACAGTTACCTCCCCGAGCAGTGGCTGGGCTGGCGCCTGACGGCGCCGCACACCAGCGCGCCCGTGCGGTTCATGTGGGACCCGTGGACTTGGAGCATCATGGCCGATATCGACGGCGCCGGCCAGCACGTGCGGGGCTACCTCTCCGGCCTCGGCACCGACGAGCACCTCGCGCAGCACCTTCCAGGGACCGGGGAGACGCTGAGCGTGCTCGCCGACCACCTGGGGAGCGTGGCCAGCCTGACGGACACGTCGTGCGCGACGAAGGCAACGTACGCGTTCGCGGCGTTCGGGGCGCCCAGGGTGTGGAGCGATCCGTATGGGACGCAGAACCGCTTCGGGTTCACGGGGAGAGAGTGGACGCCCCCGCTCGAACAGTACTACTATAGGGCGAGGTGGCTCTTCGCCAGTCTCAGAACTCCTGACATGCCGGTGGCACATGTTGACACGTGCTTATATCGCGCGCGCATGTGCGCGAATTCGCCCGGGTTCTATGCACTGGTGT
>JACQZL010000168.1:6025-6846 GCA_016213865.1 Candidatus Rifleibacteriota bacterium | reverse complement strand
AGTGGTTTGGACCACTCATTCTGTAACAGGCTCTTACTTGACGACGATGTAGAACCCGCAGTCCTTCACGTCGGCGTTGCACCACTGGAAGAACGCCAGCGTGTTGCGGCAGGGGTCGACGACGAGCGCGACCTGCCAGGGCAGGTCGAAGAAGTTGTCCTGGATGAAGCGATCGTGGCCCGAGAGGAAGCAGCCGAAGGTCGGGTGGGTGTGGTGCCAGCCCACCAGCAGTCGTTCGTCGGTGTCGCCCAGGCGCTGGTGGATGTCGTGCCAGGCCTCGTGGGTGAAGGTGAAGGAGGCCGAGCGGCCCTGCCCAAGCCGGGCGGCCAGGTAGCCGTCGATCTCGATGTAGTCGCGTCCCTCCCAGCGGTAGTATCCGCCCACCAGGACCCCACCCAGCTCCTGGTCCTTGTCGGTGCGGGAGTAGGCGATGATCTCCTTGAGCACCTTCTCGAGGACGAAGATGGGCAGGTCGCTCTCCGACTGGAGGTTCACCGGCTTCACTCTGCGGGCCGGGTCCTTGGTCGGGATGAGCTTCTCGACGGGCTGCCGGAGCTTCATCTCGGTCGCGTCCAGGTGACGCTCGGGTGCGTCAGCGGTCTTCGCCGATGACGAAGAGGTCGGGTTGCTGGTCGTCTCCATCTTGATCGTCGTCCATGAAGATGATCTCTTCGCGAGGCTCCACCTTCGGCTCGGGCAGCGGCGCATCGGGGCTGACCAGCCCGGCCGCCAGCTTGTCCTTGAGGGTGCGATGGTCGGTGGGGAACTCGTAGAGCCGCTGCCGCTCCACCCAGCGCGCGGCCTTGTAGTTGTAGGGGCTC
>JACQZL010000168.1:0-5929 GCA_016213865.1 Candidatus Rifleibacteriota bacterium | reverse complement strand
TAGCGTAGCGGACCATGTCCCAGAGCATCTCGCACAGCTCGTCGAGGTTCAGGCTGGGCACCCAGTTGGTCGAGTAGCCGCCCAGGCACACCTGGCCCAGGGCCGAGATGTTCGGATGGAAGATGGGAGTCCGCCACTTCAGGTCGGGCTTCTTGCGCGGATACTCGCTGCCCAGCTTGATCTCCACCTGGTGGAAGTCGGCGTAGATGACCTCGTCGGTGTTGGGCGGCTGCATCAGCCCGCGACCCCGCAACGTGACGATGTACTTCTGCGGCGGGTTCTCGAACCCCTCGAAGTCCAGAATGGAACTCTGGGTCTTCAGCTTCGTGATGGCCCGCAGGTCGGACCTCAGACGGCGATCCCTGGGTGATTCGTACATGGTTCGATGGCTCGCCGGCCGGCGCGGGGCCGGCCCGTCAGGTGGGTTGGGCTGTCCGGAAAGGGTGCAGACAGCGCTGTGGAGTGAGAGAGGCCTGCGTCAGGCCCAGCTCCCGGCTACGATCTCGGGATAGACGATCAGGTGATCGCCATCCTTCACGCCGGCCTCGACCAGGGTCTGATCTTCCAGGAGGCGCTTGCCACCCTCCTTGTGATCGAGACTGTAGCTCATGGGCGTGCCGTCCGGGCTTGTGACCGGCAACTTCATCTTCGTGATGATGTTCGGGATGATCTTCTTCACCCGGACCTTCTCGGCAATCTTCGCCTGCACGCTCTTGGCCCCGGTCTGGTCCAGGAACGTCACCAGGATGCCTTGCTTCTCGCCAGTCTCGTCCATCTCGTGGGCTCCTCCTTGGTACTGTGGCCGGGCTCCGGTCACGCTCAGGCTCGTACGGCCTCAGGCCGCCGCGCCGAGCGCCCGGGCACGATCCTCCTGCAGACGGAAGAAACGAGATTCGTTCCCTCTCGTCACTCTAACGATATCGTAGGCGGGAACCCCCAGGACCCCCAGGGTGTGCAGGCTCTCCGGGGAGCCCTCCGCTATCTCGCTGGCCAGTTCGGTTCGCATCACCTGGCCGCACGCCTCGCAGGTGCCTTCCCGGTGAGAGACCAGGGCCAGGGGACGCATCACGCGCCGATCGACGCCGCAATCGGGGCAGTTCAGCCCCAGCAGCAGGTCGCGGTCGAGCGCAAGGCGCAACCCGCCGCCGCTGTCTCCGGCGAAGGCGCGGCGCGCAAGGCCGAACAGCTCGGCGGCGGTCGACTGCCCCGCCGTGAGCGGCAGAGGCTCGGCCTCGGGGTAGGTCTCGTGCGAGAGGCAGCCCTCCCGCCGGGGAAACGCCGTCGTGTAGAAGTTGTTCACCATGCCGCTCAGGACCAGCGCCTTACCGGCGAACTCCCGGAAGCCGTGCAGCAGCTTGAGCGCTTCCTGGGTCTGCAGGCCCGCGACGATCGAGGCGATCGTGGGCGCGGTCGGCACCTTCCCCTGCAGCAGATCTTCCCGCTTCAGCAGGGGGCAGGAATAGCGCATGTTGATGAGGCGGTAGTCGGCCTCGGTCATCGCGCACTCGTAGCAGGAGCTGTCCGGCGGCACGAAGACCTTCACCACGCCGGCGATCTCCTGGATGGCGCCGTCGATCCAGGGCACCCCCACCTTCCAGCAGCAACGGTTCACCCAGAGCCGGGCCTCGCGGTTGTCGAGGCAACCGATGACCAGATCCATCTCGGCGAACAGGCCCAGACCGATGTCGGTGATCACGTTGGCCCTGCGCCCCTCGACGCGGAGCCCGGGATTCATCCCGAGGACGGCCCGCGCGGCCACCTCGGCCTTCGGGCGGCCCTCGTCCGACTCGCGGAAGAGCACCGAGCGAGAGAGATTCGAGTTCTCGATCTCGTCGAGGTCCAGGACGAAGACCCGGCCCACGCCGAGAAGCGCCAGGTTCTTCAGGACCTCGTTGCCGAGCGCGCCGGCACCCACGACCATGACGCGGGCCCGCGCCAGCCGTTCCTGTTCCCACCAGCTGATGAGACGCAGGCGTGAGTAGCGGTCTTGCTCGTCCAGATAGAAGGTATCTTCGCCCATCGGTGCTCGCCCTCGCCCGTCGATCATATCAGACCCCGGCGGATGGATACAGGGAGCGCGGCCAACCTGCGATAATGGGGACCGTGAAGGGTGCCAAGAGGCTGCTGAAGAGGCTGTGGGCCGCCGGGTTCGAGGCGTGGCTCGTGGGCGGCAGCGTCCGCGATCTGCAGCTGGGTCTGACGCCGAAGGACTTCGACCTCACCACCAGCGCCACCCCGGAACAGGTCAAGCCGCTGTTTCGTCGCGTGATCCCGACCGGGGAGAAGCATGGCACGGTCACGGTCATCGCCGGCGGGAAGCCATACGAGGTGACGACCTACCGTCGCGACGTGGAGTGCGATGGCCGCCACGCCGTCGTCGAGACCTCCACCTCGCTGGAAGAGGACCTCGCCCGGAGGGACTTCACGGTCAACGCGATGGCGCTCGATCCCTTCACCGGGCAGATCGTGGACCCGTTCGGCGGACGGGCCGACCTGCAAGCGCGGCTGCTGCGCTGTGTGGGCGACCCGGCTCGCCGTTTCGACGAGGACCACCTGCGACTGATGCGGGCCGTCCGGTTCGCGGCGCAGCTCGATTTCGAACTGGAACCGGCAACCTGGAGCGCGCTGGTCGAGAAGGCACCCCTCCTGGAGCGAGTCTCTCGCGAGCGAGTCGCCGACGAACTATGGGCGTTGCTGGGCGCGCGCGCGGCGGGCCGGGGGCTGGCGCTGCTCGACTCGTCGGGCCTTCTGGCGGTGATCCTGCCGGAACTGGCGGCGATGAAGGGCGTGGAGCAGCCGGGCAAATGGCACCATCTGGACGTCTTCGCCCACTCGAGGCTCGCTTTCGAGCGGGCAGTCGAGCTGACGGACGATCCGGTGACACGCCTGGCCCTGCTGCTCCACGACGTGGGCAAGCCGCCGACCGCCTCAAGCTCCGACGGCGACATCCACTTCTACGGTCACGAACACGAGGGCGCGAAGATGATCCCTGGCCTGGTCGAGAGGCTCAAGCTGTCGTCCAGCCGCCGGGTAGCCCTGGATGCGAAGCAACTGACACTCCGCCTGCAGACTCTCGTGCGATTGCACATGCGACCCCAGCAAGCCGCCGGCGCGGGGCTGGTCGCGCTCCGGCGCCTGGCGCGGCAGGCGGGTCCGTTTCTCGACGAACTGCTCGTGGTCGCGCGAGCCGATCGGATGGCCCATCGCGATCCCGACACGAGCCAGCTCGACCGCCTGCAGGAGAAGGTGCGAGAACTGGGAGCTGCACTGAAGACCCACGAGCTGCAGTCCCCGCTGAGCGGCCAGGAGATCATGCGGCTGCTCGACCTGCCTCCCGGGCCGGCCGTCGGCCAGGCCAAGCAGGCGCTCATCGACGCGCTGGTGGACGGCGAACTGGCCGACGATGCCGAGCAGGCCCGGGCGTGGCTGCTGCGGTATTGGCCGCGCCGGAGGCCGGTCACGCCTGGGCCCTAGGAGAGAGCGCGGGGGCCGGGGTTGGAAGAGCCCAGTTTCGAGACTGGGCGGTCAGAGCTGCCACGGCGCGACTGCGTCCAGGCGCCGGTCTCCGCAGCGGCGCTGACGGTCCCCCGAGACAACGAAGCCCGGGTCTCGCGGGCAAGACTCGCCGCGAACGACCCGGGCCCGTGGGGCGGCCGTCAGTGCTTGCCCGGCTTGATGATCTTGTACTCGAGCAGGTTCTGGACCAGGTAGACGCCGAAGAAGTTGCCCTGGCGCTTCACCGGTCCGAGGCCGTTGGCGATCCACATCTCGAGATCGGAGAGCTTCACGCCCAGGACCGTGTCGGTCACGAGCAGCTTGATCTTGACGCAGTTCTTGAACTTGTCCGCTGGAACGGTTACCTCCTGGACCCCCATGATGGTGGAGACCCAGGTCATCTTGTTGCCGGTGCCGGGATTGAGGAAACCAGGGACGGTGGTGTACTTGGCGCCGATCTTGGTGACCTTGTCGACGAACTTCACCCCCGGGGTCCAGGTGGCCCGGAAGATCGAGCCATCGGTGTTGGTGCGCTCCTGGGAGTGCAGCAGGAAGCCGTTGGCGTCGTTGGTGTAGGTGTCGGTCTCGATGCGGTCGTCGCGCTCGTTGAAGACCGCGCTCACGCCGTTGACCGGGACGCGCTTCTTGATCTCCATCTTGAACTTGAGACCGTTGAGCGCCATGTCCTGGTACTTCCAGATGTTACCCACTTCGATCGGATAGTAACCGGAGATGTCGAACTCCTGGCCGGGGGCGATCGGCGGGCCGTTGCCGATGTCATCTCGGCGTGCCGTTGCCGATGTCATCGGGCGGCGTGGGCGGCACCGGCGGAGTGGGGGGTGTGGGCGGCACCGGCGGCGTGGGCGGCACCGGCGGAGTGGGGGGCGTGGGCTGCACCGGCGGGGTCGGCGGGGTCGGCGGCGTGGGCGGCACCGGCGGCGTCGGAGGAGGCGGCACGTCACCCGGAACGGCCACGCCCAGGCGCCTCAGCAGATCGAGCATCTTGCGCGCATTCCACAGGGCGCTCTCGACGTCGTCGTGCTGGAGGGTGAAGACCGCCCGCTTGCCCAGCAACTGGAGCAGACCGACAGGCGTCTTCTTGACACGAGTGACCAGCGTGGCGCTCCACTCGACTTCGACGAAGGCGAACTCCTCGACCTCTCGCAGCGTCAGCGGCCTGACCACCTTCGGAGGCGCGACCTCGCTGTGAAGGACCCTGGAGCGGACGCTGACCGGGCGAGGAATCGCCGGCTGGACGATCACGGGAACCGGCTGGGGAACCATGACCGGCACGGGCTGCCGCACCACGATGGGAACGGGCTGCCGGATCACCCTCGGATGATGGGCGTCAGCCAGCACTGGTAGCAGAACCAGACCAACCAGCAGAACCATCAGCAGCGTTCTGGAGACCATCGAAACACCTCGCCTCGAAACCTACAACTTCGGCCACGACAATGTGACCGCGGTCCCAATGATTCTAATGGTCGACCCTGGATTTGCCAAGCCCGTTCATGACGATTCGAGACCGCGCGAACCGATGGCTCACCTCACGCAGCGAAACCCGATGTGCTTGGCCCTGGTAGCGGGTTCGGCATTTCCGCGGAACGAGGTCCGCAGGCAACTCCCGAAATCGATCCATGATCCACCGCGCAGTACCCGCTTCTCGCCATCTTCCGGCCCTACCGGCCGGAGCTGCTCGGAACGCTCGTACCAGCGCGACGCATACCTATCGAAGCACCACTCCCACACGTTGCCCGCAAGGTCCCGGCAACCCTCGGTGCTCTCGCCCGCCTCGAAGCTGCCGACGGGGGAGGGACGATCCGTCCGGCCACCGTAGCTGGCGCAACCTGGCGCCAGGAGCCGCCCCCAGGGGTACTTCCGGCGCTCGGTGCCCGCGGCTGCGCGTTCCCACTCCGCCTCGGTCGGCAGCCGTGCGCCCGCCCAGGCCGCGAACGCGTAGGCGTCGAACCAGTCGACTCCCACCACCGGCTGCGCGTCCCCGGCGAACGCGGGGCCGAAGTCCTGGTGCCGATGGTCCTTGTCCCGCGGCTCGTCCGGCATGCAGAGCGAGTGATCGCGCCGCTGCCGCATCCACTCCTCGAACGCGCGATAGCGCCGGTTCGTCACCTCGTCGCGATCGATCCGGAAGTCCTCGAGCCTCACGTCGTGCACCGGCCGCTCATCCGACGCGCCGGCGTGGCTGCCCATCCAGAAGTGACCACCCGGGATCGTGACCGTCTCCGAGCGATCCCCGCTCCAGTAGGGAGCCGCGGCAGGCGCAGACCCGGCGGCCAGGGTGAGCCATCCGCCCAGCGCCGCGATCGCGATGGTCCGCGCGGCCCATCCGGCGCCAATCCTCGAGCGGTTCATGCGTAGTGCACCCGGTCTCCCACGAACTTGCGTTGCAGGATGGTCAACAGCAGGATGACCAGGA
>JACQZL010000227.1 GCA_016213865.1 Candidatus Rifleibacteriota bacterium | reverse complement strand
TGTGGAAGCGGCAAGATGCCGCTTCTACCTTTCCGACGCCCGTCATGCCTCTCCTGACGCTGGATTTAATGCCATTGGGGCCAGCCCTCTCGCCGTTCCCGGCAATGGACTATGTCGAACTGAGCGAGGAGCCCGGCCCTCGTTTCCGCTTCATCATCGGGCCGCGCTCGGTCGAGCAGCTTCGCAGGACGGTCCGGACCAAAGAGCTCGCCACGCGTCTCACCCGGGAAGACCTGGACACCCTCCACGGGGCTCGGTGAGGTCCGGGTCTCGACGCTCGAACGAAGGGGCGAAGGGCAGGCCGGTCCCCGGAGGAAGACCAGGGGTGCAGCCTTGCAAGTGTGCTTGAAAAAAGGCGCATAAAACTGTCGCACATTCGTGCCATTCCCCCGGGTCGGGCGTATCTAGTTTGAAGCCCGCCAGGAGATTGGCTGCACCGATTGCGACCCTCGACCAAGAGGGCGCGCAGCGTGGCCGTGGGTCTTGATCGGGCGCCTCAGCAGAAGGTCCTGGCCGGAAGAAGAGACGAGTCTCCCGTCCCGGGCCAGAGTGCCACCGTTCCAACGACCCTATCGGGCTCACGGGTTTCCCGGAAGCCCCGGAAGCGAAAGGGCCCACGATGTCGATAAGACTGCTTCGTTTGGCGCTTGCTCTTCTATGGTTGGCGGGCACGGATGGTCCTTCATGGGCCGGCGTGCCGATGTCGCTTCAGAAGATCCCGGTCCTCGATCCGGCCAACCTCACCACCTACGTGCGGGACAAGGTGGCTGCGATCAAGCTGGGTAAGGCCTTCTTCTGGGACATGCAGGTGGGAAGCGACGGCATCCAGGCCTGCGCCACCTGCCACTTCCACGCGGGGGCCGACAGTCGTTTCAAGAACACGTCGAATCCGGGCACGCGGGCAACGACTCCAGACACTACCTTTCAAAAGTGGGGGGCGAACGCCTTCTTGCGAATCGGCGATTTCCCGCTCACCACGAACGAGGTCGTGGGCTCGCAGGGGTGCGTCAATGCCGTGTTTACTGGCGTAGTTCCCGGCAATGCCGTGGATAGCTGGACTCCCGCGGCCGACCTGGACGGCTTCCGGGTCTCGGGCCAGAACACCCGTCGGGTGACGGCCAGGCAGGCGCCAACCACGATCAACGCCGTCTTCAACCAGGTCAACTTCTGGGACGGCCGTGCCAGCAACACCTTCAATGGCACTTCCCCCGGAGGCCCGGGAGCCGAGGCCTATCTGCTGTCCTCGAACGCCACCGGGACCCTCACGCAAGTCCAGGTCGCCATCCAGGGCGCCAGCCTGGCCTCCCAGGCGGTGGGTCCCCCGCTGGCCGACGAGATGTCCTGGGCCGGCCAGACCTGGCCCGACATCGGCAAGAAGATGCTGACTCTGAGGCCGCTGGCGAAACAGAAGGTCTCGCCGACGGACAGCGTTCTGGGCGCCCTGGCCTCGACGGACAGAGGCTTGACCACGAGTTACGTGGCCCTCATCCAGCAGGCCTTCGTCCCCTCGTGGTGGAACTCGGACGAACCCGCCGTCGTTGGAGGCAGGACCTACACCCAGATGGAGGCGAACTTCCCCCTCTTCTGGGGATTGGCGATCCAGCTCTATGAAGCCACCCTGGTCTCCGACCAGAGCCCCTTCGACAGGTTCGCCAGCAACGAGTTCTTCACTGGCGACCCGACTGCCATGACCGCTCTCGAGCAGAGCGGTCTCAACCTCTTCAATGGGAAGGGCAGGTGCATGTCATGCCACGGCGGTCACCATCTTTCCGATGCCGCCGATGCCCCTCCCGGCACGCCGTTCTATGACATCGGCGTCAGACCGCACGCCGACGACCTGGGGGCCCCCGTGAGTGCGAGCAGCCTCGGCGCCGCGGGCGCGTTCAAGGTCTCCAGCCTCAGGAACATCGAGTTGACCGGACCCTACTTCCACAACGGCGGCAAGGCAACCCTGGACGAAGTGATGGAACTCTACGATCGGGGGGGAGATTTTCCCAATTCGACCATCATACCCCTTGGTCTCACCAATCAGGAGGAGGCTGCGCTGAAGGCCTTCTTGCTGGCCCTCACCGACGAGCGGGTCCGGTGGGAGTCGGCCCCCTTCGATCATCCGGAGCTGCTGGTCCCGAATGGCCATCCCGGAAGCGATACGTGGCTGGCCGGCGGCGCCAGTGGGCCCGGGGCCCTGGACAGTTTTCTGACCCTTCCGGCCGTGGGAGCCGGCGGCAGGAAGGCCGCCGGGCTGCCGCCCATCCAACCCTTTCTGGCCGGCGCCAAGTACGCGGTGCCCGCGGATTTCGATCAGGATGGGAAGAGCGATCTCTCCATCTGGCGTCCCAGCGACGGCACCTGGTACAACCTGCGTTCCTCCGACAGGGGCGCGAGCATGCGGCAGTGGGGAACCGCCGGCGACACCCCGGTCTCGGCCGACTATGACGGCGATGGAAGGTCCGACCAGGCTGTCTGGCGGCCTTCCGAGGGGAACTGGTACGTCCTGCGCTCCTCCGACCGGGTAGCGACGGCGACCCAGTGGGGAACGGGGTCTTTCTCCGGCCGATCCGATGTGCCGGTCCCGGGCGATTACGATGGCGACGCGAAGGCGGACCTTGCCGTCTGGCGGCCTGCCGAGGGGAATTGGTACGTCCTCCGTTCCTCCGATGGGGTCCAGACCACGGCCCAGTGGGGAACGGGAACGCTCTTCGCCGAGCCCGATGTTCCAGTTTCCGGAGACTACGACGCTGACGGCAAGGCCGATCTTGCCGTCTGGCGGCCTTCCGACGGCACATGGTACGTCCTCCGTTCCTCCGACGGGGTCGTCACGACGGCCCAGTGGGGGACCTCCGGAGACAAACCCGTGCCGGCGGATTTCGATGGAGACGGGAAGACGGATGCCGCGATCTTCAGGCCTTCCGACGGGAACTGGCATATCCGCCAGTCTTCCACTTCGGCTGCCACCCGGGTCCAGTGGGGAGCCGCCACCGATGTTCCAGTCGCCGGCGATTTCGACGCAGATGGTAGGGCGGACCTCGCAGTCTGGAGACCTGCCACGGGGAACTGGTATGTCCTGCGATCCCGTGACGGCGTCCAGCTCCAGGAGGCGTGGGGAGCTGAAAAGGACCTGCCGGTACCCAGACCTTGAGCCGGAAAAGCACTGCCACGCCTCGGCCCGGCGGGTCGAGCGCCATTCGCTGAGTGAACCAGGGAGCCTGAAAGGGTAGATCATGTCGAGACCAACGCTTCATTGGGCTGTCGCTCTCATGGGGGTCGCGTACCTGGGTGCTCCGGCATGGGCCGGCGATCCGAGGTCGCTTCAGGGCGTCGCGGTTCCCACGCCGCCCAGCCTCGCCACCTTTGTCCGGGACCAGACTGCTGCAATCAAGTTGGGCAAGGCGCTCTTCTGGGACATGCAAGTGGGAAGCGACGGCGTCCAGGCCTGTGCGAGCTGTCACTACCAGGCGGGCGCGGACATCCGTTTCAAAAACCAGGCGGACCCGGGACTGAGGGCGAGTCCTTCCGACACGACCTTTCAGAAGTGGGGGCCCAATGCCCTCATGCGAAAGGGCGATTTCCCGGTTACCACGAATGACATAGCGGGGTCGCAGGGGTGCGTCAATGCCATCTTCGCGGACGTCGTTCCCGGCAGCGCGGTGGACAACTGGACGCCGGCAACCGACCCGAGCGGCTTTCTGGTCTCGAGCCAGAACACCCGCCGCGTGACGGCCAGGAACACGCCGCCCGCGGTCAATGCCGTCTTCAACTTCAACAACTTCTGGGACGGCCGAGCCAAGAACGTCTTCAACGGCACCACGCCTGGAGGTCCGGGCGCGGAGGCCTATCTGCTCTTCTCGAATGCGACCGGGACGCTGGCGCAGGTGACTGTGGCCATCACCAACGCCAGTGCGGCCTCCCAGGCGGTGGGCCCCCCGCTGGCTGATGAGATGTCCTGGGCCGGCCGGACCTGGCCCGATATCGGCAAGAAGATGCTGACCCTGACGCCACTGGCGAAACAGAAGGTCTCGCCGGCGGACAGCGTCCTGGGCGCCTTGGCCTCGGCGGACAAGGGTTTGACCACGAGTTACACGGCACTCATCCAGCAGGCCTTCGTCCCCTCGTGGTGGAACTCGGCCGATCCCGCCGTCGTCGGAGGCAGGACTTACACCCAGATGGAAGCGAATTTCCCACTGTTCTGGGGATTGGCGATCCAGCTCTATGAAGCCACCCTGGTCTCGGACCAGACCCCGTTCGACACCGGTGCCCTGAACGCCCAGCAGATACGCGGTCTCACCCTCTTCAACGGCAAGGCCAATTGCCGCCAGTGCCATGGCGGTCCCCTCATCTCCGATGCCTCGGACCCGAACCCTGCCACCCAGATGGACAACATCGGCGTCAGGCCCGTGGCCGAGGATATCGGGGCCCAGGCAGTGTTCGGCTCCGCCTTCGAAGGCATGTTCAAGATCCCCGGCTTGAGGAACGTCGAGCTGACGGGGCCTTACTTCCACAACGGCCAGTACGAAAGCCTGGAGCAGGTAATCGACCACTATGATCGAGGGGGAGATTTTTCCAATCCGGGCATCAGGCAGATTCCTCTGGGTCTGACCGTTCAGGAGAAGGCCGATCTCAAGGCCTTCTTGCTTTCCCTCACGGACCCCCGGGTCCGCAACGAATCGGCGCCTTTCGATCATCCGGAACTGCTCATCCCCAATGGCCATCCTGGGAACACCACGTGGCTGGCCGGCGGCCCCAGTGGCCCCGGGGCCCTGGATAGCTTGTTGACCCTTCCGGCCGTGGGTGCCGGCGGCAGGGCTTCCGCCGGGTTGCCGCCCCTTCAGCCCTTCCTGACCGGTGCGAAGTACACGGTCGCCGCGGACTTCGATCAAGACCAGAAGAGCGATCTGGCCATCTGGCGGCCGAGCGACGGCACCTGGTACACCCTCCACTCCAGCGACAGGACCGCGAGCATGCGGCAATGGGGAGCTACCACCGACATCCCGGTCTCGGCCGACTATGACGGGGATGGCCGGTCTGACCGGGCGGTCTGGCGGAACTTCGAGGGTAACTGGTACGTCACCCGCTCCTCCGATGGGGTTGCGACCCGACGTCAATGGGGAACGGTCACCTACACCCCCCATGCCGATGTCTTCCACCCGATCCCTCGCGTTCCCGATATCCCGGTTCCAGCTGACTATGACGGGGACGGAGAAGCGGAGCTTGCCGTCTGGAGGCCCGAGAGCGGGATCTGGTACCTCCTCCGCTCCTCCGATGGGGGCGTGACCACGGTCCAGTGGGGGACTGCAACGCTCTTCCCCAAGTGGGATGTCCCGGTTCCAGGCGACTATGACGGGGACGGGAAGGCCGATGTCGCCGTCTGGCGGCCTTCCGACGGGACGTGGTACGTCCTCCGCTCGTCCGACGGCGTGGCCAGCGCGGTCCAGTGGGGTGACCTCGACGACAAACCCGTCCCCGGCGACTATGACGGAGACGGGAGAACGGACTTCGCGGTCTTCAGGCCTGCCACGGGAGACTGGCTCGTCCGCCGGTCCTCCACCGGGGCCACCACTAGGAACCAGTGGGGAGCCCCCACCGATGTTCCGATTGCCTGCGATCTCGATGGGGACGGAAGGGCCGACTGTGCGGTCTTTAGGCCCTCCAGAGGGACCTGGTACGTCCTGCGCTCCTCGGACGGGGTCCAGGTCCAGGAGCCGTGGGGAGCCTTGACCGATGTGCCGGTGAATCAGCACCTGCAGGACCTCGAACGCCGGGCTTTCTTGCTGCCTTCGGACCAGCCATTTCCCGAGCCCAAGGGTACCAACGTCCCATGAACCCGGCCGATGCCGGAAAGGAAGTTCCATGAAGGAGAACTCGATGCGGATTCTGCTCCTGATGTTCGTGGCACTGCTGCTTTGCAGCCCCACGATGGCGCAGACCCCGCTGAAGCCCATTTCCCAGTTTGCCATCACCGGGTTCATCGACCAGTGCACCCTGAACCCGCCGGGCGACATCCTGGCCGGAGGGACGATCACGGTCAACGGCCAGGTGGTCATCGTGCCCCGGAACATCATCGTGCTCTTGCCGACGAGCGCCCTGACATGGCAGCAGTTGTTCACGCAGGCTCCGGCCCCGTACGGCCCCACGCAGACCGGCCTGGCAATGGAGGATACCCCCAAGCCGCTCACCACCTACCAGGCTTCGATCTTCGGGAATCGAGTCGGCAATCGGATGATCGCCGGGACCCTGTCCATCTCCTGGGATGCCCTGGCCGGCGGACAGGGCTACATCAACTACATCGACTACACCACGGGCGAGCTCCGCGTGGGCGGCAAGCTCAACGATCCCACCAGCGGGGTCCGGGTGCGGATCAACGACCCGATCGGGAGGTACGGCCGGGTCACCTCGCCGGACCCCCGCTTCTCGATCGACGAGGACAACCCGACGGTCCGGGCGCGGTCAGCGTGCCCGATGTGCATCCCGCGGGTCGCTCCGCCCGCAATCGACCCTCTGTGCCCCCTTGGCAACCGGCCGCCCCTCGACGGTGGCGCGCAGCCCGGGGCCCGGACCTTCAAGGCCGTGCCCGACCTGCAGCCCGGCGATCCGGACCCCAGGAAGATGGTGCCCTTCGAGCTGGGTGATTTCGTTGACTTCTCCGGCATCACGGTAAAGGACGGTCCGGAACCCACCGCGGGCCCGTGGCCGGCGAACGGCGCCGAGGGAACGTACATTTGCGCCTCTTCGCTCGGCGCGGACCTGGCCATCTTCACGGCCCCCGGCACCTTCCCTGTTTACCTGGCCATCGACGTCAACATCATCGAAACCGGACCTTTCGTGGCCGGCGCCTGCCCTGGGGGGTTCGAGGAGTGTGGGTTGCGAACGGTCTTCGAAGGGTGGACCACCGACCCATCACGGCATCTCAAGTGTGCCGGGACCCACTTCGATCCGACCACCGGGGACAAGATCGACTCGCTCCCGTGGGACTTCTTCGATCCCACGCTCGGTCCGCAGCCCTTCACGGATCCGCTGACCCGCCGGCAGCCCGGACGCTGGCGCTTCAGACCGGCCAACCGTTGGGTCCCACCAGGGTTGACCCCCGGAAACCCAATGGTGGCAAGCTATCTGCACGTGTGGGTTGACGGCTACAACACGGTCCCTCTGGAGAACGGGGTGGTAGCCGGGACGTACTCGGCCCCCTTCTTCGAGTACATCGGCCCGGAGCAGATCATCGGCAACCCGGTGCCTGGCATGAACTTCGAGGACCTGCCCTTCCTGTGGAACGGGACAGGTCCGGTGCCAGGTGGCACAGGCCAGCTCGTCGGGCGGCTCGCCCCGTTCCCGATCAGCAAGGGAACCCCGCCTCTGCCCCAGCAGAACATCACCTTCGCCGGCGGGGACCTGACCGACCTCGCGTTTTTTCACCCCGTGGTCGACGCGACCTGGCAGATCAGCCCGGCGTCAGGCGTTCCCTTCACGGTTCAGTATGGGACCACCGGCGATGTGCCCGTCGCCCAGGACTACGACGGGGATGGGAAGACGGACCTCGCCGTCTGGCGGCCGTCCAATGGGACCTGGTATGTGAGGAACTCCACCGGAGCCGAGCTCATCACCCAGTTTGGCGCCGATGGCGACCTCCCCGTTCGCGGAGACTTCGACGGGGATGGCAGGGCTGACCTCGTCGTCTGGCGGCCGTCCAACGGAAACTGGTACCTCCAGAAGACCACGGGGCCCAGCACCAGCAAGGAGTTTGGCATCAGCGGCGACCTCCCCGTTCGCGGAGATTTCGACGGGGATGGGAAGGCTGACCTCGCCATCTGGCGGCCGTCCAATGGCACCTGGTACATCCTGGAGTCCACCGGGGCCGACAGGGCCGTCCCCTTGGGCGCCAACGGTGATATGCCAGTCCACGGAGATTTCGACGGGGATGGGAAGACGGACCTTGCCGTCTTCCGGCCGAACAATGGGGACTGGCGCATCCAGGGGTCCACCGGGGCCATCATCCTCGTGAGGTACGGCACCAGTGGCGATATCCCCGTTCCCGCGGACTACGACCTGGATGGGAAGACGGACCGCGCCTTCTATCGGCCTTCCGATGGGAACTGGCATATCAGTAACTCCGGCAGCGGCATCGAGACTGTGAGCCAGTTCCCGATGGCTGCTGGTGATATCCCGATTACCCAGTAAGCCTCGAGGGGTACCTGACGCCCTTGGCGATTTCCATTGGCGGCGTCGTGGGTCCGGCTCACGACGCCGCCTTGTCGCGGCGGACACCGGTTGTCTCCGTCAGGCGGCGCTTCGAAAGTCGCGCCCGATCCAGCTCCAGCAGGAGGCGCTCCTGGGTCTCGTCCCTCGGGCGGCGCCCCGGGGCCCGGCCCGGGGGTTCGCTGGTCAGTATCTCGACCCAACGCTGCTTTCTGCGACGCTTCACCTCTGCGACGAACTTGTCGTACGAGATCACACCATCGCCTCCCGCTCCAACTCCGAGAGGGCTTGCGCCCCGGCCGGAATCTCGGCAGTCCGGCAGCGAAGATACTCCCAGTCCAGTCTGTCCGAGTAGAGCAGCGCCAGCCGGAGCAGGCGCCTCGAAGAGCAGATCCAGTTCCTCGTGGAACCAGTAGCGGCCTTCCTTCGAGAAGCCGAGATCGGCAAAGGCGGCATCGACTTCGGGGCAGGTCGGCAAGGCGAGATCGACGTCCTTCGTCGTGTAGCCTCCAGCCGTGTAGAACTCCAGGGCGGCTCCACCGACCAGGATGGGCTCGAGACCGTCTTCGAGGAGGCGATCGGTGAGGACACCCAGCGCGAGCAGCCTCTTGCGGGCAGGATCGGGTTCCGCTGCAAGCGACCTCAACCGGACCAAGCGCTCACTGTCCTTCACGGCGATCGAGTCTACCACCTTGCGCGACTCCTGCTTCCCGCTGCAGAAGGCAGAGCAAGGTTGACCCGGCCGGCTCCCTTCCTTCAGGCTCGAGACGGCTTCTTGCGGCGCTCCTCGCACTGGCCGCCGGACGCCGGGGCCTGGCCGGGCGCCAGCAGATACTCGGCCAGGGCCAGCACGTCGTCCACGTCGATCGAAATCAGGCACGCCTGGTCGCCGCGGGCGCAGACGTTCTTGACGCAAGGAGCGCACCCCATCGGCTTTCTGATCAGATGAATGTGGGCGCCCCGCTGCCGGGTGATCGACTCGTCGCCAGCCCCCTGCAGCACGATCGTCGGAGTCTGCGTCAAGGATGCCACGTGCGAGGCGCCGGAATCGTTGGCGACCAGCAGAGAGCACCGGTCGATGAGCGCGGGAAGGAGCGCCAGCGGAGTGCGGCCCGCCAGGTTCACGGTCAAGCCACCCGCTGCTCGCTCGACCGCGTCACAGAGCGGACGATCGGCCGGACCGCCCAGGAGGAGGAGCCGCGCATCGAATCGCTTGGCGAGCCTGACCCCCACCCCGGCGAATCGTTCGGCCGGCCACCTGCGGGCTACCCCCATCGCGCCGGGTGCCACTGCGATCAGCCGTTCCCGGCCTTCGACGGCCGCGCCCGCCAGCAAGTGGGCCACCTCCCGGCGTTCCTCGGTGCGAACCTCGTACCGGGCGATCGGCGGCCGCGCGGGCTGCAGCCCCACGGCGGTCAGGAGGTGCAGATAGGCGTCGGTCCGATGCATCGCCCGGGCCGCGGCCGACCAGCGGACCCCGTGCGTCAGGAACAACCCGCGAGCGTCCCTCGAGTACCCGACGCGGATGGGAATCCTCGCCAGGAACGGGAGCAGCGCCGACGAGAACGAGTGCGGCAGCAGAAAAACGGCCTTGAAGCGCATCCGCCGGAGCTCCGTGGCCAGCCTGAGCCGCCCGGTCACGCCCGAGTCGCGGCCCCGATCGTCCTGCTCCAGCACTTGCACCCCGCGGTCCAGCCTGGCGATATCCGCGGCATGAGGTCGCGCGGCGACCGTGATCGGAGAATCGGGGAAGAGCTGCGCCAGCGCGTCATAAAACGGCATCGCCATCACGGCATCCCCGACCCAGTTGGGGCTGCGAACCAGGATCGGCGCGCCGGGCGGTATCGAAAGGGGTTTCATGCCGGCTCACCGCCTCCCCGAGCGCATCCCGATCCCAGCAACCGTTCGAGGTGCTCGAGCGTGCGGGCCGTCGCTCCACCGCGGGCGGTCACGACCGCGCGCGCCGCCTTTCCCATCCGCTCCGCCTCGGCGCGATCGCTCAGCAAGATGCTCAGCACCCCCGTCAGCGTCAGGCCGTCGTCCACCTGGCGTCCGCCGCCTGCTTCCTCCAGCCATCGGGCGGCCTCGGCGAAATGGAAGGCGTGAGGTCCGTACAAGACCGGCCTGGCCAGGCTGGCCGGCTCGAGCAGCGAGTGACCTCCGATCGACACCAGGCTCCCGCCGACGAAGGCCACCGTGGCCCGACGGTAGAACGTGGTCAGCTCGCCGACCGAGTCGAGGACCAGGATCCGTCTGCGGGTGAGGTCGTGACCGGCAGAGCGCCGGTCGGCCTCGAGGCCCAATCGCGCGGCATGCTCGATTGCCGCGCCGGCCGTCTCCGGATGACGCGGGGCCAGCACCAGTGCCAGTCCGTCGAAACTGTGACGCAGGCCACTGTAGCTGTCGATCACCCTCTCGCTCTCCCCGGGATGCGTACTGCCGGCCACGATCACGGGGAAGTCACCGGGGCCGTCGCTATCGGCCGGCTCCGGCAGGTTGTCGTACTTCAAGTCGCCCACGATGTGGATCGCGTCAGGATTGGCCCCCAGCTCCGCGATCCGCTGCGCGTCGTCCTCCGATTGCATCAAGAGGAGCGAGAAGCCCGCGAGGAATTGCCGATAGAAAGGCCGCAGGATCTTGTAGCGACGCATGCGGCCGGGGGAAAGCCGTCCGTTCACCAGGACCAGGGGGAGCCCTCTCCTGGCACAGGCCCAGATCAGGTTGGGCCAGATCTCGGTCTCGACGACCAGGCACGCCCGCGGAGAGTAGGTCTCGAACCAGCGGTCCAGGACCCAGGGGAAGTCGAACGGGAAGGCGGCGTGGTGATGCGCAGCGACTTTCTCCCGCGCGACTCGCATCCCCTCGGGGGTCGAGCCGGTCAGCAGGACGGGGTACCGCGGGAGCCTTGCACGCAGCCCCTCGACCAGCCGGCGCACGGCCTGGGCCTCGCCGACCGAAGCCGCCTGCAACCAGAGCGCTCCGCCCTGGACCGGCGCCTGTGGCAGCTCCCAGCCGAGCTGCGCTCGCCACGTACGGCCGACCCGTCTCCCGGTGAGAGCGGCGAACGCGAGGGCCAGGAGCAGCAACGGCAGGCTTGCCAGGAGCAGGGCGTTGTAGACCAGGAACGGCGCGATCGGCAGCGGAACGATCGGTCGAGGGGCAGACGCGGGCAGGGGCGTGGCCTCCCCCTCCGTCCGTCCTTCGAGACGCGCTCCTGACACTGAGGAGTTCTGGTCAGCTCCTGCGGAGCGCTCCTCAGGACGAACGGAGGGGGAAGACCCCGCCATCCAGTCTTGTTGGCGGGGTCCCGCCATGAGCGCTCACTCCGAGAGGGCGATCCGGAACGCCCGCACCGAGCGCCGCAGGGTCTCGAGCTCCACGCCCGTGACGACAGCCCCGATCATCAGCGACGAGATGCCGGCCTCGCGCAGCAGGCTCAGGTCGTCGAGCGTGATCTTGCGCTGCGTGGGGACGATGACCGGCAGCTTGCTGGCCGTCACGAGGCTTCGATACCGGCACAGGTCGCGGGCCGTGAGCGGCAGGCCGTAGCCTTCCGGCGGGATGATCGAGGCCTCGAGCGCATCGACGCCGAGGTCCTTGAGGGTGCGGATCTCCTCGAGGTCGTAGTCCGGTCCGAATGCCAGCACGCGCCGCAGCTTGGACATCGTGAGGAGCTGAGCAGGGAGGTCACCGGCATAGATGTCGAAGAACTCGAATCCGAGCCCTCCGAGGATCTCGAGCTCTTCGCGCGTGGCGCACCGCTCGGCGCCGGGCATGATGCCCATGTGGCACTTGGCGTCCCGGGCGATGCTCGAGATCTCCTCGAGCTTGTGCCGCTCTTGGGCGAAGGAGCCGAACTTCGTGCCGCTCGCCCGGTGGTGGCAATTGAGATGTACCTTCAGGGCGCTGGCGCCCTCGTCGATCACCGCGCGGGCCAGTTGGGGGTCGTTGCGGGGCAGGCTGACGATCAGCGGGAAGTCGACCCGCTGCATGTCGTCGATGAGAGAGTCCATCACCGGGGTTGATAACGTAGGCCCTTGCGCGCCGCCAGACGGTTGCCCGTCGTGGGGAGCAGGTCTGGTAGGGGGGCCCTCGCCTGTTGGGAATGCCCTGGCTTGACTCTTCGACCCAGAGACACGGAGCCACAGAGCCACAGAGAAAGAGAGACCGTGAGTGGCGACGTTCATCGGATGACAAGACGAGAGAGACTCGAGGAGTCGCGGCGCTTGCGAGCGAGACAGAGAAAGAACCCTCTGTGTCTCTGCGTCTCTGGGTTTCTCGTGCAAGGGGGGGCCACTTACGAGACATGCACCCGCCCGCCGCGGGACCCGCTCCCGCTCAACCCACCACGTCGCGCACGCGCGCCAGGACGCGGGCGGCGTCGATGCCCGGCATGCACTCGTAGTGGTCGCACGGTCTTCGCCGGAAGCACGGGGCGCACCACAGGTCCGGCCGCCCCACCACCTGGTCTAGCTGGCCGTAGGGGCCCGTGCGCAGCGGATTGGCCGGTCCGAACAGGGCCACGACGGGCCTCCCCAGCGCGACCGCGAGGTGCATCGGCCCGGAGTCGGCGCTGACGACCACGGCGGCCCGTTCCAGGACTGCCATCAGCAGGGGAAGCGACGTCTGGCCGACGAGGTCCAGCGGTGCGAACCCGCCGGGGACGAGTCCCGTCACGGCCCGCGCCGCCATCCGGTCGTCCGCCCCGCCGACGAGGCAGACCGAGAAGCCGAGGCTCTGAACCAGGCCCTGGGCCAGCTTTGCCCAACCGGGGGCCGGCCAGCGGTTGGCCGGTTTGCCCGCGCCCAGGTGCAGGACGGCCCAGCGTCCGCCACCCGCGAGCAGCTCTCCCGCCTGCTCCCGGGCGGCGGCAGGCGGTTGGAGTCGCCACTCGACGGCGGGGTGTTCGATGCCCAGGTAGCGCGCGAGCTCCAGGTACTGGTCGACGACGTGCCGCTGCGGATCGTGCGGGTCGAGCTTGCGGTTGGTGAAGAGCCAGGAGAGCTCGCGGGCGCGGTTGACGTCGAAGCCCAGGCGCACCGGAGCGCCGGAGAGCCAGGCCAGCGCCCCGCTCTTGAACAACCGCTGCAGGTCGAGCGCCAGCTCGTACCGGCGCGAACGGAGCTCCCGCACCACCGCCGGGATCGTCGAGGGGGCCTTCACGTCCAGCAGGTGAAGGGCATCCACCGCAGGGTGTCCCTCGAGCACCGGCGCAGCCCGCGGCCCGACCACCCAGCCCAGAGTGGAGCCCGGCCAGGCCCGCTTCAGCGCTCAGGCCAGCACCAGCGAGTTGACCACGTCGCCGATGGCGCCGAGCCTAATCAGCAGAATGCTTCTGGCAGGCGAATTCGCCGGAATACTCCTCGCTGTAGACGTCACGGAAGTCCTCGCCATGGTAGGCGTACAGGAAATAGAGGACCTCCCGGTCGCTGACCGCAAGTCCCTCCTTGCGCATGGAACGGGCCAGCCGCAGCAGGTTCGCCTTGATGCGCCGGCTCCCCAGGATCTCGTAGAATCGGGCCCCGTCCAGGTCCAGGATCACGGCCCGCTCGCCCGAGAGGAGCACGTTGCGCACGTTCAGGTCCTCGTGGTGGAGCTGGCAATCGTGCATCGCGCGGATCGTGCCGGCCAGCTCCCGGAGGACCTTGCGGCGTTCGAGGTGACGGGTCTCGCCCGAAAAGAACTCGAGCAGGTCTCGGGCCTGCGGGACCTCGCGGGTGATCAGGTCGCCCCGGTACAGGACCGGGGTCACCCAGCGGACCACCGCGGCCAGGACCTGCGGGGTCGACACCCCCAGCCGGCGGGCCTCCTGGCTGACGGTCAGCTCGACGAAGGGACGCACCGGGCGGGTCCAGAAGAGGTCGCCCGTCACGTGGCGCAGCCACCCCCCGTGCCGGTAGTGGCGCACGACGATGCGGTCGTCGAGGGCGGGGACCGGGAAGCTGACCGTCTGGCCGCGTCCCCGGTAGATGAGGACGTCCCGTGCCGACGAGAGCAGTCGCGGCAGCATCCGCTCCACGTATCGCTCGCCGTCGGGCAGCAGTGCCTGCTGGCAGTCCTTTCGCACCCAGACCTCGGTGGCCCCGCGTGCAAAGTGCACGAACTGCGAAGAGAGATCGGACGCTGCCTCGAAAGCGCTCACGGCGAGATATCCGGCTCCGCCCGGCGGCTCACACGAAACCGTCGGACCGTCTGGGGCGCACCGACAGGTCCCACTTCTTGACGGCCCGGTCCAGCTCCAGGCACTGTTCCAGAAGCTCGCGAAGGTAATCGAACCGGAGCATGCTGCAGGCGTCGCAGCAAGCCTTCTCGGGCTCGAGATGCGTTTCGATGAAGAGGGCGTCGAGCCCGGCCCCGACGCCGGCCCGGGTCAGGTGAGGCACGTACTCCGGATCGCCTCCGCGGGGCTCGGAGCTGGGTGTGCCCGGGCGGCGGATGATGTGGGTCGGGTCCAGGACGACCGGATACCCGAGCGCCCTCATCCGCGGGAGCGAGCGGAAATCGGCCACCAGATCGCCGTACCCGAACGTCGTGCCGCGCTCGGTCAGCAGGATGCGCTGATTGCCGGTCGACTCGATCTTGCGCGCGACCCCCGCCATCGCCCCGGGCGAGAGGAACTGTCCCTTCTTGACGTTGACCGCCTTGCGGGTGTGACCGGCGGCCAGGGCCAGCGGCGTCTGCATCGAGAGGTAGGCCGGTATCTGGACGACGTCGACCAGGCGGCCGGCCAGTTCGGCTTCGTGCGGGTCGTGGACGTCGGTCAGGACGGGGACCCCGTAGCGCTCCCGGACTTCCGCCAGGATGGCCAGGCCTTCTTCCAGGCGCGGGCCGCGGAAGCTGGGGGCCTCGCCCCGGTTCGCCTTGTCGTAGGAGGCTTTGAAGATCCAGGGGATTGCCAGGGTGTCGACCAGCTCGCGCAGCCGTCCGGCGAGCTCCAGGGTCGCCTCGCGGCCCTCCATCACGCACGGTCCGGCGATGAGGACCAGGGGGTTTCCGCCTCCGATGCGCACGTCACCAACCACAACCTCGCGAGGGACAGTCATAACGGGTTCAATCTCCTCGAAGCCACCAGGGCCCGGACACGCTCCAGATCCTCGGGCGTGTCGACCCCGTGGAACTTCTCCTGGGTCTCGACGGTCAGCATCCTATACCCGCTCTCGAGCACGCGGAGCTGTTCGAGTTTCTCGGCCAGTTCCAGGGGCCTCTGCGGCAACCCGGAATAGACCTCCAGGAACTCTCGCTCGTAGATGTAGACGCCGATGTGAAGCCAGGCCTGGAGTTGCCCCGAGGGCTCGCGTTCGAAGGGGATCGGCGCTCTCGAGAAGTAGAGGGCGTGACCGTCCCACGTCCGGACGACCTTGGCCGTATGGGGCGACAGGACCTCGTCGAGCGTGTGGGCAGGCCGCACCAGGGTGGCCGTTTCGGTACCGGGGCACCCGAGAAACCCGTCGACCAGGGCATTGAGCGGTTCGGGCCGCAGCAAGGGCTCGTCTCCCTGCACGTTGAGGAAGACCCGGCAGTCCGGGAAGAGGCCGGCCACCTCGGCCATCCGATCGGTGCCGGTGGGGTGGTCCGGGCGCGTCATGACGGCTTCGCCGCCGAAGTCGCGCACGGTTTGGAGGATGCGCTCGTCGTCGGTGGCGACCACCACCCGGTGGACCCGATGAGCGGCGCGGGCGGCCCGGTAGACCCACTCGACCATCGGATGGCCCCCGAGGTTGGCGAGGGGTTTGCCGGGCAGTCGCGTCGACCGGTACCGCGCCGGAATGACCGCCAGGACCTCCACGGCGCGGCACGTTAGCACGTACGGCGCGGGCGCGGCAAGGCCGGTGGGAGCCATCGGGAGCGACGCAGGGAAATAGGAAGCTGCCTTCTCTCGTTCCGTTCGCCCTACTATGGCGGGGCTCCGCCAACAAGACTGGATGGGGGTGTCTTTCCCCTCCGTTCGTCCTGAGGAGCGCTCCGCAGGAGCTGACCAGAGCTCCTCAGGGTCAGGAGCGCGTCTCGAAGGACGGACGGAGGGGGCCGCCATACGGTCTGAGCCGCCGAGCGTAGCGAGGCGTGTCGAAGGCATGTCCTGAGCTTGTCGAAGGGGGGGGCGAGAGAACTGGCTCTGCAAGCCGTGCTTCGACTCGGAGGCTCGTAAACGAGCCTCCAGCTCAGAACGGATCCTGATCTCCCCATGAGTTGGCAT
>JACQZL010000226.1 GCA_016213865.1 Candidatus Rifleibacteriota bacterium | reverse complement strand
GGCTCGCGCTACAACTCCTTGGACCACGCACCCAGTCATGCGGCTCTCCGGGTTCTGCGTTCGCACCCGGAAGGGGAACGACTGCGAAAAAGGACTGCGCCTCGAGAACTGGGCTCGAGCAGCCGGCCCCTCAGCTCTACGCCGTCGGCCCCGCGCCAGTTGGCGGCAGGGCCCTACCTGTCTCCGATCTCGGCCTCGTAGGCCCGGGCGATCAGTATGTCGAGGAGGCCGATGACGACGCAGACGACCCAGAACCGGGGCCGTTCCATGAGGTCGTAGACGTAGGTGTCTCCGCCCGTCCCCGCAACCAGGCGATAGCAGCCCCAGGCGAGCACGGCAATCCAGGCCAGGCCGAGAACGAGGGCAAGGAGGTCGTTGGCTGCCTCCGGGTTGCCGACAAAGCGCGCCCTGGCCAGCCCGGCACTTCGCTGACCGACCCGGAACAGACAGTACGAGACGAGGGCGACATAGAGCAGCAGCAGCCTGCCGAAGGTCACATGGCCCTGAACGGCCGAGAGCCCCAGGAGGACTCCGAAGGCCACGGCGATGAACCCCGGACGCTCGGCGAGAGCTGTCATCTCATGCCTTCCGTCGGATCCTGCTTCACCGTGACCGTCATGGCCCATCTCCTTCCCTGCCGGAGAGCCCCGTCGACGCCGGCCGAGCGGGACCGCCTCGCAGGCCCAAGCGTCCGGGATGAGGGTAGTGTAGCACCACTCGACGGGTTGACTGCCGCCCCGAATCGGGTGCGTTCGCGGAATGCGGGGAGCCGCAGTGCCACGTCGGCGATCTTATCTCCCCTGCCGCTGGCCGGTTTCCAGACTCGCCAGTCTTGGCACGGCTTCCTTGGCCGGCACGGAGGCCGGCCCTACCAGTTTCACCCATGAACCGCGAACGCCCCCCCCGAATCGAGGACGGGTGCAATCTGGCGCTTTGCCGGCCCATCTGGCATGCTTCTCCTCGACAGCTAGGAGGTGGGTGCGATGCAGTCGAAGCGTTTGGTCCCCTGGTTGGTGATGGTGGGCGTGTTCCTGGCAATACCGGTTCTTGGGACCTTTGAGGTCTCCGCGGCCGGCGGCAAGATCCCGAAGCGGTACTTGATGCCGATCTGGTTCACCGGCAAGCTCGAGCCGAAGCTGGAGGGCGAACGGCTGCTGGTGAAGGGCCGGCTCCAGCCCGATCTGGCGCCGATGCGAAGGGCCAAGGTGACCCTGGACGCCAGCAAGGGATTCCGCGTGAAGTCGGCTCGGTTCTCCGCCGGGACGACCGCGACCTCCGACGTGTTCAACGGAGACCTGCTGCCAGGCCAAGTCCTGACGGTCGACGGCGTGGTGGAGCGTGAAGCGGACGCCAAGGGCTGCTTCATAACCCTTGGCTTCCAGTTCGACTTCCCCACCGAGGAGTTGCTGTCCTACGTGAAGCAACACTCGGCGGACCAGTATCCGGACGCCGACCTGCGGGCCTTGCTCGAGCGGACGATCTCCGAGCAGCACCGGGGCAGGAGGTCCCGCGCCATCACCGAAGTGATTGCCTTTCCCACGGGAGGCGCCCGGTGAGTGTCCTCCGGACCTGGAAATCGCTGCTGACGGCCCTGGTGGCCCTGCTGGTGCTGGCCGCTTCTCCGGCGCCGGCCCTGACGCTCGTCTTCCGGGTCTACAACGGGCCGGTCGACGATCCCTCCAAGGACTGTCCGTACACCGACGTCGAGCTGGACCCCGGCTCGGCCCAGGCCAAGGACTTCGTTGACAACCTGCGCCAGTCCAACCCGGAGCTGGCCAGGGCCTACGACCTCCTGGCCGCGGGCACCAAGCTGCGAGCGTTCCTGGACGGCATCCTCGCGCTCGACAATCCGGACAAGAAGGTCATCCTGGCCGACGACAGCCGCAAGTACGTCGATCGCGACGGGACCGGAAAGCCCGACCGGGACAGCGAGGCCCAGGCGGCAACTCACGTCTGGCCCCACTCCACCGGCGAATCGGTGGTCATCTCTCGCAGCTACCTGGAGACCTACTCGAGCCAGGAAGACCTGTCGCGGCTGCTGATCCACGAGCTGAGCCACACCCAGGACCACACCCGGCTCTACCAGGGCGACTACGGCCCCGACGGGAAGCACTACGTCGACGAGGTGCTCCGCAACCAGACCCGAGATGCGTATGCGCAGAACGCGAGCTGGATCGAGGGATGGGCCAACTTCACGCCGATGCTCTACGACCCGGGGCTGCGCAAGGACATGCTCTCGGATGCCGGAAAGCTGCGCCGCGAGGGAGAGTCGGGCAAGTACAGCGACCTCTCCTGGGGCAAGGCCTCATACGAGGAGCGCATTGCCACCGAATCGGTCAACGCGCTCATCCTCCACGACCTGGCCCGCCTGCTGCCGGGCGGCACCGAAAAGGTCTTCGCGGCCTTCCGCGCCACCAACTGGGCCAGCCGGACGCTGACCGATTTCATGGCCGAGTACGTCCGGCTCAATCCCGACCAGGCGCTCGCGGCGGCGGCCATCTTCGATGCCTACACGGGCTTCGCCGCCCCGGACTCGGTCCTGAGCGACATCCTGGGAAAGGACCTGGCCGACCGCTACCGCGACACCTTCCGGCAGGAGCTGCGGGCCCGCAACGGCGGACCCTCCATCCGCGGCGCGCAGGACGTGGCCGCCTATGCAGCCGTTCACCTGGTGGAATCGCTGGCCCGGCAGCGGTTGGCCGCCATCGAGCGCCGCCTGGCCGAGCTCCAGAGCTGGCGGCCCTCCTGGTGGGAGATTGCGCTGGCTCCGGCGGTCGTGGCGGCCCGGACGGTGCTGAACCGACGAGAGCAGGAACAGTTGCGGGCCGAACGAGAGGCCCTGCAGCGCGACCTGGAGCGACTGGCGGGGGCCCGGACCGCTGCGGCTTCGCGCTCCAACGCGACGGTCCTGATGCTGCCCACCGCGGCTCCGCTCGCGGACGAGGCGCTGCCGGCCAGCAGCGTGGGCACGGCCCCACCGCCGCCAGCAACGCGACCCGCGGCCAGCTTCGACGGCCGTCCCGTCTCGTGGGGCAGGTGAAGGCTGGAGCTCAGCCGCGCAGGTCTTGCAACTTCTCGAGCTTGTCCAGCCCCGGACAAAGGCACGATTTACCGAACAGCTCGATTCGGACGCTGTGAGGAGCAAGCAGCTCGGACCGCGCTGGACCCGTGACCGCGCGACGAGTGCGCCGGCGATTCTGCGTGGCTGAGGCCCCGGGCGTTCAAGTCTCCATCTCCAGCAGCCGCAGCGCCGCTTCGAGCACCTCGTCCGGCTCGGGCCAGGCCGAGCCGGGCCGGGGCGCGAGCGCTTGCACGTGCCGGCCGCGCGGGGCCCAGACGGCGGGGTCGGTGGGCCCGTGGATCGCGATGGTCGGAGTCCCCAGAGCCGCGGCCAGATGCGTTGGCCCCGAGTCGTTGCCGACGTGCAGAGCGGCGCCAGCCAGCTCCCGGGCCAGCTCGAGAGAGGACGAGGGCTCCGAGAAGAGAGGCCCGGAGGCACTCTGTCCGGGGCCGCCGGTCGACGGGCCGGCTCGTACGGCTTGCGCCGGCTCCTGGCGGCCTTTCGGCCGGCATCCCCGGGTCCGTTCTCGGTCCCACCTGGCGGCCAGTTCGGCCGCCAGTCCCTCCTCGGCGGGTCCGGAGAGCGCGCGAAGGGAGCAGCCGCGTCGGGCCAGCTCCAGCCCCAGCCGCGCATAGGCCGAAAGCGGCCAGCATTTGCCGTGGCCTCCGGCTCCGGGGTGGAGAGTCACTTTCGCCGGATGGAAGGCCGGCGCCTCCGGCAACCGCGAGGAGTCGAGGAGGGCCCGCGGGAGTCCCTCTAACGTGAAGGTTTCTAGGCCTGCCAGCGCGGCGAGGCGCTCGGTCAGGTGAGGCGGCGTGGAGGGCCTGGGCTCGAGGGTGCCACCGTCGACGACCAGGAGCCCGCAGGCCCGCAGGCGCATCCGGATCAGGCCGCCGGGATCGGAGAGCAAGAGGGCGGCCCTGTCGAATCGGGCCAGAAAGCGCGTCAGCTCCTCCTCGGGCGGGGCCCCGGTGCAGAAGAGCCCCGTGAAGAGCCGGGCGCCGAAGTCGTGCCCGGCCTCCACGTCGGGGGAGAGCCGGAGCACCGGGACGAAGGCCGCATTGCCGGCCACGTCCAGCGCCCTCGCCGGTTGGCCTGACTTCAGCGCGTGAAGCGAGGGCAGCGCGAGGAGCAGGTCCCCCAGCCCACCCGGGCGAAAGACCAGCGTTCGCATCGAACCGGTGCCGCGTCCGCCCGGTCAGGGAAGGGTTCGCAGTCGGAGCTGATAGACCCGCAGCAAGGTGTCGGGCCGCTGGAACGGCAGGCTCACGACCGTCGAGCGTCCGGGGGCCAGATCCCCCAGGAACTGGGAGGTCACGACCTCGTAGACGCCGGGGATCGGCTGGCCGGCCGCGGTCCTGCCGGTGACGCGGGCTTCGAGCAGCTCGAGGCTCGCGCGCGGGAACGTGGTCTGGGACGTGTTTCGGGCCATGCCTTGAACGAGGCGTCGCCGGATTCCGGGGCCGTTGAGGACGACCGTCCGCACGTCGAGCAGCACCCCGCTGGTCAGAAACTGCTGGTGCTGGCCGTCCGGGTCGAACCGCGGGGACGGCGGCGCCAGGGTCCGGATCGGCGCGCTGTAGAGCAGCTCGAAGTTGGCCTTACGGGTGGAGTCGTCCGCGGCCCCGTCGGGCATCCCCACGAGCCACGCGGCCACGCAGAAGGGTACTGCCCAGTCTTTTCGAAAGTCCACGCCTGAGGTGTTAGCGCATCGCGCGTCGGATGTCCACCACCCTGGAGACGCCGGGAGCGTCCCAGAAAGGTGGGAAGTCGCGTCGTCGAGTGGTCACGGTGCCTGTCTTCAACGCAGCTACGACGGGCCGCCAGCACGCCCCCAGAAGTGAAAACGGGCCGCAGGGCTCTGGACCGTGGGGTAGACCGCACCTTTCTTCGCGTCTTCGCGTCTTCGCGTGAGGTCCGTTTTCATACCAGGACGCAAAGAAGGTCCTATTGATCAGCCTTTCCTGGCGTCTTTGCGTTGGGTCCTCTCTGCCCCGTGATCCGGGGACGCTACCGAGACGCCGGCAAGGAGGTGACCCGGCGCCTGGCCGAGACTTCCGGTTCGTCCATCTCGTGCTCCTGGCTATACTGCAGGCGTGAATCCAACGCCCAAACGCGTTCTAGCCGGATTCGCGGCCGCGGTCGTCGTGCTGGCCGTGGTATTCCTCGTCGGATACTTCAGCATCCGGGAGCTGATTGCCGCGTCGAGCGACACCTCCCGCACACAGGCCGTGATGAACGAGCTCCAGGGCCTCCTGGCGGCGCTGGGCGATGTCGAGACCGCCTCGCGCGGCTACGTCATCGCCGGGACCGCCTCGTTCAAGGCCCCGTACGAACACGGACTGGCCTCACTTCCCGGGCACCTGGCCGCGGCGCGACACCTGACGGCGGACGACGCGGAGCAGCAACGAGGCCTCGATGAGCTCGAACGCCTCGTGGCGCGCAAGGTCGCCTTCGTGCAGCTCGTGCTGGCCGCCCGCGATCGAGAAGGCGCCGCGGCAGCCGGCCGGTTGGTCTCAACCGCGGTCGGACAGAGCGAAATGGACGCCATCCGCCGGCAGGCGGGCGAGATGCTGACCCGCGAACGCACTCGACTGACCCGGCGGCACGAGGCGGCTGCCTCGACTGCCCGGAGCACGTACTACTTCCTCTTGGCGGGCACGGTCACGAGCTTCGGCCTCTGGTTCGTCGCCTTCCTCGTGATGCGCCGCGAGCTGACGCTGCGCACTGCGGCAGAGGGGCAACTCGCAAGCGCGCACGCCGAACTGCAGGCCGTCCTCGACTCGGCCACCCAGGTGGCGATCATCGCGACCGATCGCCAGGGCAACGTCACCCTGTTCAGTCCGGGCGCGGAGAAGATCTTCGGCCACTCCAGGACCGACGCGGTGGGCCGAAACGTCTCTTTCCTCATGCCCGAGCCGTACCGAAGCAAGCACGACGGCTTCGTGCGACGCTACCTGGAGACCGGCATCCGTCGGGCCCTGGGACTCACGCTGGAGGTCGTGGGCCAACGCAAGGACGGGACGGCCGTTCCTCTCGACCTGACCCTGAGCGAGGTCCGTCTCGGCGAGGTCCACAGGTTCACGGCCATCATGCGGGACATCACCGAGCGTAAGGAAATGGAGCGGCTCAAGAGCGAGTTCGTTTCCACGGTCAGCCACGAGCTGCGAACGCCCCTGACCTCGATCCGCGGCTCCCTGGGGCTGCTCGCTGGGGGAGCGGCCGGCGAGGTCCCGGCCCGAGCCAAGCCGCTGGTCGACATCGCGCTGCGCAACTGCGAGCGTCTGGTCCGGCTCATCAACGATATCCTCGACATCGAGAAGCTCGAGGCAGGGAAGATGGTCTTCGACGTCCGCCCGCTGGAGCTGATGCCGCTCATCGACCAGGCCGTCGAGGCGAACCGCGCCTACGCCTCGCATCTCGGCGTCTCGCTCGGCGTGGAGGCTTCGGTCCCGCGGGCCCGCGTCACGGTCGATCCCGACCGCCTCTCGCAGGTCCTGACAAACCTGATCTCGAATGCGGCCAAGTTCTCGCCGCCGCAAGCGACGGTCTCGATTGCCGTGCGCCGCCTGGAAGCAACTCTACGGGTCTCGGTTCGGGACCGCGGACCGGGCATCCCGGTCGAGTTCCGCTCGCGGATCTTCCAGCGCTTTGCCCAGGCCGACTCCTCCGACACCAAGCAGAAGGGCGGCACCGGTCTGGGCCTGGCCATCTGCCGGACGATCATCGAGCGACTCGGCGGACGGATCGGGTTCGACACCGCCGGGGGCCAGGGGACCGAGTTCTTCTTCGAGCTGCCGGAGGCGCCGGCCTCGGACCCGGCGGAGGCGGCGCTCGCCCCTTCGTGCCCACTTCCGGGACGGGGAGGACGCTCGGCGCTCGACCTGCCGATGGTGCTCTATGTCGAGGATGACCCGAGCATTTTCGCCGTCACGTCCGCCTTGTTGAGCGGCATCTGCCAGGTCGTGCAGGCAGGCACGGTCCGGGACGCCCGTCAGTGCCTGCAGGAGAGGGCCTTCGATCTCATCCTGCTGGACCTGGCCCTTCCGGACGGAAGCGGCGCCGGGCTCATCCCGTTGGTGAGGTCGCTGGCCCCGCCCCCGGTGCCAATCGTCGTCTTCTCGGCGCACGATATGGACCCGGCCGCGGCCCGGGACGTGACGGCCGTGCTGGTCAAATCCCGCACCTCCGAGCACGAACTGGTCGGCACGATCCACTCGCTGCTCGCCAAGCGGGCAGGGTGCACCGTCTTGACAGACCCAAGCGTGGATGTTACGTAGTTGGAGCACCAACCAGTCCGGCGTGGACTATCCGCACACTTCGCTTGCAGGAACGTAGGGGCGACTGCGGTCGGGTTTGACCGGTGCCGTATGTGGCTGTTTGCATGGAGGCGTCGGAACCGTGTCCAGTCTGAGTCGAATCCTGTACGTTGAGGACGAGCCTGACATCCGGATGGTCGCCCGAATGGCACTCGAGTCCGTCGGCGGATTCACGCTGGAGGTCTGCTCCTCCGGGAAGGAGGCGCTCGAAAAGGTCGCCGCCTTCAAGCCCGACCTGATCCTGTTGGATGTGATGATGCCGGGCCTGGACGGGCCGGCTACTCTCGCAGCGCTCAGGGCGCTCGAGACCTGCGCGAAGACGCCCGTCATCTTCATGACGGCCAAGGTCCAGCCCTCGGAGTTGGCACGCTTCAGGGCACTGGGGGCCCTCGAGGTCATCTCCAAGCCCTTCGATCCGATGACGCTATCGGCGGCCGTGACGGCGATCTGGGAAGGCGCCCGTGGGTAACTCGATCGAGGACTTCGCGGCCAGACTCGCGGAGCTCAAGGCCAGCTTCGTCGCCCGGCTGCCCGAGACGCTGGCCGCGCTCGAGACAGCGTGGGAGGCTTGCCGGGAAGCCGGGGCCGGACCTGAGCGCTACCGGGCGCTGCACGCGCTGGCGCACCGGCTGACGGGCACGGGTGGGACTCTCGGGGTCCCGCGGTCAGCGACGCTTCCCGCGCGCTGGAACTGGCCTTGCAGGCTGTCGTGGAGGCCGAGGCCGCGCCAGGGGCAGCCGGCGTGGCCGCGATTGCCGACAGGCTGAACGAGTTGCGGGCGGTGGGCCTCGCCACCCTCGCACAGACTGCTCAGCAGGTTCGTCCAGCGGTTCCGGACAGCGCTGCCCGGCAACTCGCGCCGCCTGCCCAGGCCAAGCTGCTGATCGTGGAGGACGTGACAGACCAGCGGGAGGCTCTGGCAGCCGTGCTCGCAGCTCGAGGTTACTCGGTCATCGCCGCTGCCGACGGTCTCGAGGGCATTCGTGCGGCCTTCGCCGAAGTGCCCGATCTCATTGTGTCGGACGTGATGATGCCCGGGCTGACGGGCTACCATCTCTGCCGGTTCCTGAAGAGCAGCCACCCCCTCGCACGGACGCCTATCATCCTGCTGACCGCCCTGGGCGAAAGGTTAGACTGTTTCTGGGGCCGGCGTTGCGGGGCGGACCGCTACCTGGTCAAGGGGAACGACTTCGCCGAGCTGTTGGCCTGCGTCGAGGAGCTGCTCGCTACCCGGGCCTCGTGCCAGGACGGGGCGAGCGCCGCGCGGCTGGGCAGCGTCTGGCTCGAGCGCGGGGCCCTGAGCGAGCAGGTGGCGGGGCTGATGGACCGTCTCCTTCGAGAGAGCACGATGCGCGAGGAGGTCGTGGGACTGGGGCGTCGCCTCGAAGACCTGCCCGAGTTCCTCTTCTCGTCGCTGAGACTGCTCTCCGAGCTGACGGCTTTCGATGCCGCCGCGATCCTGCTCAGGTTCGACAGCCGTTGGACAGTGGCCACGTTCGGGGCACCCGTCGAGGCGAGGCAGGCCTTGCTGGGGCCGCTCCTCGCGCCGCTGGGAGAGACGGTCGAGGCCGTGGCCCCCGGCTCGGTCGACTGGCTCTGCCCGGACGGGCCGGTGGCTCCCGGCGGGTTCTCGGGCCACTTCTGCGCGGCACTCGACGTGCACGGTCAGGTCCACGGCAGCCTGGGCGTCTTCCGGCGCGAGACCGCGGGCCACTTCACGCCGGCCGACAAGCGCATCCTGGGGCTGTTCGCCGCAGAGTTCGCCGGCATCGCCACGGTCGCCTGGGGCCGCGAGGCGATTGCCCGCAAGAACCGCGAGCTGCTCGAACTGAACCGCCTCAAGGACCGGCTCTCCGAGTTGCTGGTCCACGACGTGAAGAACGCGGCCTGGGCGGTGTCGCTGGCGGTGGAGTCCCTTGCCGACGATCCCGACCTGGGCGAACAGCCGAGGCGCACCCTGGGCGACGCCCGCAACGGATGCCGCCTGATGACGGACATGATGGTCTCGTTGCTCGACATCGCCAAGATGGAGGGCGCCGAGATCACGCCGAAGGCCGGCCCGGTCAGTTGTTCCGAGGTGGCCCGGGAGGCCGCGGCGCTGCACGAGGGCCGGGCCGCACGTCGCGGGCTGACACTGTCCGTCGGCGATCTCCCGACGGCCTGGGCCGATGTCGACCTGCTGCGTCGGGTCTTGAGCAACCTGATCGGCAATGCGGTCAAACATACTTCCCGCGGCAGCATCGCCGTCGAGGCGGAGCAGCAGGATGCCCCGGACGGGACCGGTCCGCGGATCATCCTGAGCGTACGGGACACGGGCTCGGGAATTGCCCCGGAGTACGTCGACCGGTTGTTCCAGAAGTACACGCAGGCCGAGCGTCGCGAACCCGGCAAGGGCACGGCGGCGGGGCTCCCGATCGATCGCGGTCTGGGCCTTTACTTCTGCCGGCTGGCGATCGAGGCCCACGGAGGCCGCATCTGGGCAGAGAGCAAGCTGGGGCGGGGCAGTGTCTTTCGCATGACCCTGCCGCCTGACCGCGAAACCTACGAACGAGCACGGATTTGCCGCTGACGGTCGGGAAGTGGGGCCGGACGGCTTGACGCCACAGGCCCCGAACCCACGGCCAGCCGTCTGTTCAGCGCTCTTCGAAGAGCCCCGCTTCCAGCTCGATACCCTGCCGCGACAGTCTGGTGGCGAACTTCGGCCGCAGTCCCGTGGCGACGAAGCGGCCGCGGGCGAATCCTCGCTCGTCGTAGCCGTCCTGCTGGAAGAGGAAGATGTCCGACAGGGTCGTCACCTCTTCCGAGTAGCCTTCGACCTCCGTGATGCGCGTGATGCGCCGCGAGCCGTCATCCAGCCGGTCCACCTGCACGATGAGGTTGATGGCCCCCGCGATCTGGCGCTGGATGGACGCGACGGGGAGGTTGAGCCCCGACATGAGCACCATGATCTCGAGCCTCGAGAGCAGGTCGCGCGGCGTATTGGCGTGTGCCGTGGTCAGGCTGCCCTCGTGTCCCGTGTTCATCGCCTGGAGCATGTCGAGGGTCTCGCCACCCCGACACTCGCCGATGACGATCCGGTCGGGGCGCATCCTCAGCGCGTTGTGGACGAGGTCGCGGATGGTGACCTGGCCGATGCCCTCGGAGTTGGCCGTGCGGGCCTCCAGCCGCAGCCGGTTGGGCTTGGAGATCTGTAGCTCGGAGGTGTCCTCGATCACGATGATCCGCTCGTCGTCCGGGATGAACTCGCTGAGCACGTTGAGCATCATGGTCTTGCCCGAGCCCGTGCCGCCCGCCACGATCACGTTCAGCTTCCCACGGATGCAGGCAGGAGGGAGTTGGGGAAGCAAGGCGGAGTTCCTCCGGGCAGCCAATCGCATCGAGGAGTCGCCTGACCTGCGCAATGAGTTCGTGGGGTTTCGAGCAGCGCGCAGCCAGTCACGCTAGTCGAGCGAAAAGCAGTCGCACACCCGGCGATTGCGCCCTCGACCGTTCTCCGCGACTCGAGAGGGCTCTTGGGGCGGCCACCTACGCCCGCGGGTCGCCCACCAGCCGCGTCAGCCAGTCCAGTACGGGCCGGCGGCGCAGGTGCTCCCAGTGGAACTGGTTGCGGGCGCTGCGCATGCACCGGTAGCAGGAAGCCTCGGGATCGCACGTGCAGGAGGCCAGCAACTGCCGGGTCGCTTCCAGGAGCCGGGGGAAGTGCTCGACAATCTGCTGCACGTAGCCGGCCCCGCCGGGCACCCGATCGTAAACGACCAGTTCGGCCTCGTCACTCGTGGTGGTCTGCGCCTGGTAGGTCCCGTCCAGGTCCATCCGGTGGATCGCGAGGGTCGCCGAGGTCGCCGTCAGAAGCGACGTCAGCAAGGACAGCCAAAAGGTCCTGTCCGACACGCGCGGGACCAGCGTCCGACCGGCGTCGAACCTCACCTGCAAGAGGTCGGTCGTGAACTCGTGCGCGAGGTCTGCCATGCAGAACTTGCCCGAGCAGGTCGTGCCCCAGTGGGTCGGGTGCTCCTTGGGCTCCGTCGCGCGCTTGCCCGGTTTGGGTTCAGGCTTCGAGGCACCGCAACGTGTGCATAGCGAAAAGCCGCGGCGCAGAAAGCCCTGGTTGGCGCGGAAGAGCTTCCCCGCGTCGGTCGTGCCGCAGTGGACCCCGGGAAGCTCGGGATGCTCGGCGAACTGCTCGGGGTTGCACCCGGCCAGCAGGAAGATGTCGGTGATGGGTGGAGGCCGCAGCCGGGCGAAGTCGGGCTCCTTCGCCTCCTCGAGCACGTTGGTCGAGAAGGCCTCGGGCCGGAGATAGGGACGCGGGGATTCGTCGCGACGCGAGTCCCTGTTGCACGGACACTTGCGGTCCAGCTTGCCCTTCTCGGGGCCCGTCGACAATCGACGGCAGATGGTGCAGAACCTGTAATAGCGAAACTGGGGCTGGTGGCCCTTCAGGTGCAGTCCCCGGCTCCGGTAGAGCTTCCCGTCCGCGATCACCTCGGCCCCCGGGGCGTACTCGGCAATCCCGTACTCGCGATCGCGATCCAGGCGAAGTCGCTCCCGGTCGGAAGGCTGCTGGATGAGCAAGCTGACCGTGTCCTGCGGAAAGGCATAGCCCGGCAGCCACCCGGCGCGGCTCAAGAAGTCAATCAGCCGCTCGTGCAGGAACTGGTCCTTGAGTGTACTCAGATGCCTGACGACTGCCCCGTACTTGCCCATGGCAGCAGGGGACTTCCTGCCCAGGGCCATGAGTTCGTCGATCCGCAAGTCGAACGTGGCGAGTTCATCCTGGAACCCTACCTTGGCGGTACACTCCGGGCCCCGGCTCAACGAGTCGGCAGACCGGGCCATCGCGTCCTCCGGCAACAGCGTCGTCTCGTCCGGCAGGATGCGGCGCACGCGTGAGGAGAGTTCGCGACTGTTCGAGAGGACCCAGTCCGCGTAGGCTTCGTGCATGGCAGGGACCCCCTCGACAGCGGGCTGGAAGAAGTCGCCGGTCGTCAGGTGATCGTGCTTGCGGTCGGCCGGAAGACTCTTGAGAAACGCCCCGAGGAGGAAGGAGTTGACCTGGCGCTGCGCAAGCTTCGGATTGCGCAGGTTCACCCGCGGCACGGGCACCCTCCCGGAGATGAGCTCGCGGGGCTGGAAGAAGTGAAACTGATCGTGCGGCACGTTCCTGCAGTACGTGACCGAGTACGAGGCCCCATCCAACCGCTGGCCCGCGCGACCGGCCCGCTGGATGTAGGAAGCCGGTGTGGGCGGGACGTTTCGCAACAGCACGGCCTTGAGCTGCCCGACGTCGACGCCCAGTTCGAAGGTCGTGCTGCTGCTGAGCACGTTGATCTTGCCGTCCACGAAATCGTGCTGGTACTCGCGTCCCACCTTGGGGTTGAGCTGCGCCGTGTGCTCTCGGACGACGACGGGCAGAGGAGGCAGCCGGTAGCGTTCGCCGTTCTGGTCGTTGCGCAGCCGGGCCTCGAGTTCCTCTCGGGTCACGGCACGCAGTGGCCCGGGACAGGCCATCGTCGGACAGACCGACCCGGCGTGGGCAGTGACCATCCGGGCACACTGACTGCAACGGAACCAGTCCACTGAACCGGAAAAGAGCAGGCGTTCGGGAGGCAGCGCGTAGCACCCGGGCTCCCCGGTGCGAACGAGCACGTCCTCGGTCAGGACGGCCCACAGGTCGTCCAGCCAGGTCGCCAGCCGGGCGCCCTCACCCGCGGGGTCCGTGTCCAGGCGCGTGAGGCGCGAGAGGTAGTTGACGATGCGGTTGACCTCGACCGCCCGCTTCGACCTGGGGCCATCGGCGCGATACGGGTTCCAGCGCAGGATCTCGGAGCTGCTCTGCCGCGCCTGGTTGAGGTGGTAGACGACCGAGAGCGGACCGGCGCCGAGCATCCTTCCGTTGAGGGGGTCGGGCCACTGGACGGCCCGCCGGCGCAGCACCTCGGACAGCAACGTGTGAAGCACCGCGCGGGTCGAGTCCGGATCGCCCCGGAGACGGCCAGGCATCGTGGCAGCCACTCTCTCGAGGGTGTCCTCGGTCAAGTCGAACAGGACCGCGGCCAATCCCAGCCCGTGCATGCGGCGTCGCTGGCGAGGCGAGTTGCAGAAGTTCTCGAACAGACTCAAGGTCGCTTCCCTCTGGAGCTGCCGTTTCTCGTTGACGCCGAGTGTCCTGACGGCCCTGATCTCCAGCGTCGTCTGTCCCTCGAGGTCCTCGGTCTTCCGAAGCACCACGTGCGACTGCCTGGAAACGACGGCCACGTACCGTCTGGCCACGTCCTCGAGGCCGGCGGGGCTGCCTGCGAGGTTCTCGGCCTCGCGGACAGCCTGGAACAGCGGTGCCTGAAAGGTCGCCTCGGCCATGGTACGGTGCAGATAGGGCGCGAAGAACGCCGCCCTTTGGCGGCTGTCGGAGAACGCCAGCAGTCGCCGGCCTTGCGCGGGCAAGGCCTGACTGTCTCCCGTTTCCGGTGGCAACGAGCGTAGCAGGGCCTCGGCGAGCACGGTCGTGGGCGCGTCGTCCCCGGACAGGAACCTGCGCAGGACGGACTCGAAGGAGCCGCTCTGTCCCCCGCAGGCGGGGCACTTCTTGAGGTTGCCGCTTTCGTCGGCCTCCAGACAGGGCAGGGTTACGTGCAACGGAGTGGCGCAGCAGCGGGCGCTTTCTTGCCCGACGGCCTGGCATGAAAGGCAGAGCGTCATGCCATCGGCTGGTTGGACGTCGTCGCCGTCCTGGGAATAGACGTCGCGCTCGGCCAGTTCGGACCACGTGAGGACGGCAGCGCCCCAGTTCGCACTGGCTGGTGGCACCGGCAGCCCGGTCCAGCTCGTTCCGTCCTGGCGAATCACCAAGGCGGGCATGCCGCAGTGCGTACACGTGTACAACGGCAGCGCGAGCGCACCGCATCGCGGGCAATGCTCGACATCCTCCAGGACCAGGGCCCGCCACGGAAGCGCCCCCTCGCCGCAGGACGGATTCAAGCAGACCCGGGCCCCGTGCAGCCCTCGCATGAAGAGATGGACGCGAAGGGGCAGCAGGGGCATCCGATCGGGCGCGGCCTTGGCCCTCGAGCCCACGGTGCAGAGCCACGAGACCACGCGGCGGGCCTCCCCATCGTCCCTGCCAAGGAGCTCGAGGGCCAACTCCGGCAGCGTTCTTGGCTGGGCCGAGCAAATCTCGTGCAGCCGCGCCAGCAGCTTGCTGCCGGCCAACAGGTGGTAGAGTTGCCGCGCCTCCTCGGGGAACCGGGCCAACTCGGCGGACGAAACCAACCCGGCCTCTTGCAGCAGACTGTCGGCGCCTTCCTGGCCATCGAGTGCGTTGCACCAGCGATCCAGAGCCTCGTCGTTCTTCAGGAAGTCCGCTATGCGATCCGCCGAGACCCGGTCGCCGAGGCTGGCATCGAAGTCGACCGTCGTCTCGCCGGCAATGACGTCCGCCGGCGCGAACTCTCCGCCGGTGAGATTCGAGGCCATGCTTGCCGCGACGGCCCGGGCATCCTCGCGTTGCTCCATCAGGGTGGCGCTGGTCAGCACGAACCGAAGCGGTTGCTGCGGGGCCGCGAAAGCCTCGCGCACGCGCCGCAGCAGGAGGGCCACCTCGATCCCCTGGGCCCCGAGGTAGTTGTGGGCCTCGTCGAGGACCACGAAGCGGAGGCGCCAGTGACGGAAGACCTCGCTGTCCTTCGGTCTGAGCAGCAGGTACTCGAGCATCGAGAAGTTCGTCAGCAGGAGGTTGGGGGGATCCTCCCTGAGCTGCGTTCTCAGGAACCGTTCGTTCCTGGGGCATTCCTTCAGATCATCTGAACGCGCGGCCTTCTCGTCCCAGGGCGTCTCGCCCGTATACCGGCCAAACGTGACTTCGGGCAGGTCCCGAAGGAGTTTGCGCAGGCGATCGAGCTGATCGTTGGCCAGCGCGTTGAGCGGGTAGATGACGATCGCCCTGACGCCGGGCCCCGGTTCTCGCAAGATATCGTCGAGGATCGGCAGCAGAAAGCACTCGGTCTTGCCGCTGCCCGTGCCGGAGGCTACCAGGAGGTTGCGGCCGCCTTGCAGCGCGGTGAGGGCGTCGACCTGGTGTTTGTAGAGGCGCCGGGCCGGGTCGAACGCCGGACGCGGCAGCTCCGCAAGCCGAGGATGGAGCGAGGGCGGCCGGGCGTTTGAGATCAGTTCCTGCACGCTGCAGCCCCTGGCGTAGGTCGGAACGCAATGGAAGTACGGCCCGCTGCTGAAGGGGTACTCCTGGCCCAGGGCCTGCCAGAAGGCCTCGCGCAGCGGCTGCTCGCTGTCGCCGAGCGGGTGCGCCGTGAAGAGATAGCGCCGAAAGGTCTCCACCAGAGTGCTCGTGAAGCGCAGCGGATTGAGGTCAGCCATGTCTCCTCCTGCAGTCTGGTCGGCGACACCGAAACTCGATCACCCGCGTGCCGTCCGGGCGCTTCACGAGGCCAGCGGGGACTTCATGACAAAGGAAGCACTCCCGTCCCTCGTCCCAGTCCGCCTTCTGGTCTTCCGTCAAAGAAGCGTCGAGGAACTTGCGCCAAGCCCGGGTGTCCGCCGTCGGCCCGTACATCGCCGCGGCCAACCTCTCGAGGGCCGGCCGGCCCCTGAGCCGGGCGCGGTAAGCGGGGTCTTCGGTCGGGCTCCGATACCGAGAATCGATCGGAACGACGTTGCTTCGGTGGGTCAGGTTGCTGCGTCCTGGTTGCACGGCAGTCTGTAGGCGAAGCGGAGCTTCTCCAGCAGCCTCTCTTTCTGGGTTGTGGGGGCCTTGTTCTTGCTGCGGGCGCGAGCGTGGAGGACGAGGTCGGCGTCGAAGCGGAGGCCCAGCTCGACAAACTCGTTGCAGAACCCGAAGCACTCGACGCTCAGATCGTCGAGGACCTGCGGGGTCGGCACCTGGGACGGACCGCTGCTGCAGCCGTCGTGGCGTCGACGCATCGCGAAGACGAAGTTGGCGAGAGAGGTGTCCTCGACCAAGCCGAAGTTGCGGCAGAGTTCCGCTTCGGACAAGGGGGTCTCGGCGTCGAGCAGCGTCAGGAAGTCGCCCTCCGGGTCGATCAGGCCGAAGTCGTCCGCCAGCAGGTGGGAGCCACGATTGCACGCCAGCCGGGCCGCGCCCTCCGCCACGCACCAGGCGGCATCCGTGGGACGGAAGTACCGGTTCCCGAAGGCGCACACCAGCCGCTCTCGGATTTGGGGCAAGTTCGAGGAGCCTCCAATGGCGAACAAGTGATCGAGTTCTCTTGGATCGTTGCGCTTCTTGATGGTGGTGAGGAGCAACTCGTATGCGTCCTTCACCTCCGGCTCGATGAGAGGGAAGAAGTGACTTCGGAACAGCTTGCCGTGGATAGGACCGACCGGACCGTACGCCAGTATCGCGAAATCGCTGTCGTCTACCTCTGACAATCGTCGCTTGGCCTTCTCCGCCTCAGTGAGCATCCGGTCCTGGTCTCTGGCCGGCATCTCATCTAGCGCGATCTTGAGCCCCCTCTTGCTGGTGACCTGGTTGTGGATGACAGCCGACACCTTTCGATCGATATGGTCACCGGCCACGTCCATACCGGCGGTCTCCTGTTCGAGGACCACGCCGTTCTCGACTGCAAGGACCGTGATGTCGAGCGTTCCCCCGCCCCAGTCGAAGACGGCTGCCTTTCGCAGGCCCTTGGTTCTGGAGGCCAGTTCCATGGCTGCGGCGGTGGGCTCGCTGACGAATTGCAGCACCTCGATGCCGGCCTTCTCCGCGGCGAGGCGCAGGTCGCGGCGCTTGGCACTCGTGAACCCGATCGGGATCGAAAAGACGGCCTCCCGCAAGCTCCCCCTTCCACGGGACTTCTCCTCGACCTTCTGAACAACGTGCTCGAGGAGTTTCGAACATGCGTCGACGGGTGTCCAGGTTCTGCCTCCGGCCTGCCAGGTCTTCGACGTTCCCAGATGCTGCTTGAAGGAGCCTATCACCTCGTGCCTCTCGGCGTACCCCTGCCTCTTCTCCCAGACCTCCAAGCCACAGACAACCTGTCCCGTCTCATGATTGACGGCAACGAGAGAAGGAAACGGTTGCCCGTCGTCTCTCCCGAACTGCTTGGGCAGCCCGTCCCGAAGGCCGACCACCGCGGTGCTCGTCGTGCCGAAGTCGATCCCAAACGCGTACTCGGTCTCCATTGGGATGCCTCACTCGAAAGCGATGCCTTGCCTCTTCAACACAACAAAGACGTTCGAAAGCAGTACACGCAGTGTCTCGGCCAGCTCTGCCTCGGCCGGTGCACCCGCCACTCTGTCGAGGTCCTCGTGAAACACCCGGAGTTCGTTCCTCAGACGGCTCTTGAACTGGGTCAACTGCTCCTCACCGTCGTCCGCCGCCCACTCCAGCTCCTTCTTCACCTTCTCCTGGTGCGCCGCCTGCTGAGCCTTCAACTCCTCCTGGTGCTTGGTGAGCAGGGAGGCAATCTCCTCCTTGTGGCGTGCCTCCAGCCTCGACCGGTGGTCTTCAAGGCGAGCGTACTCCTCTCTGGACCGGGCAAGTTGCCCGTGGAGTGCCGTCTCCCGGCTCCTGGCAGTCTCTAGCTCGCGCTGCAACTGGGCGACCTGGTGACGCAACTCGACCCTCTCGTGGTCGCAGTCGACCCAAGCTTCGACCCGTGCGAGGCGCTTCTTCATCTCCTCGAATTCCGCGAGAAAGGCGGGGTGCAAGGCCGCGTCGGCCCGTTCGGCCTCGAGCCCGGGGCGAGCCGGACCTTGGGGAGCCGCTTTCGCCACCTCCCGGGCGGCCGCTGGACTCGTGCAGCCAGGCGCCGTCGAACCAAGACTCGCAAGGTGCTGCGCCCAGCGAGTCTGCAGTTCCGTGGGCCATTGTGGAACCAAAGCAGCCGACAAGGTCACGCTGGCATCAAGCTTGGTGGGCTTCTTGCGATTGCCAGACAGAATGGTGGTCCACCATGCCAGCGAGGCGAACTGAGTACGGGGTTCGACCGTCTTGCCGCCGTCCTCCGCAAGCCAGTCGACGATCGTGCGGGCGAGAGGAAGGAGGTCGCTCGCGGCCCCCAATCTGGCCGGCCAGAAGGTGTCCGTCCGGTCCTTCTTGGCCGGGTTGCCGGGTTCGAGCAGCAACCTCGAGGCCGTCTCACGGCAGCTCTGCCGCACAGGATCGACCGTGCACGTGAGCAGCCTGGCAAGCCAGCGTGCAGCGGGCTTGCTCTGTCTCTCTCGGGTCTCCCGGGCACAGAACGTGACCAGGCGTTCGGGTCGTTCGACCGCCCCCATCCCCTCCGCGTCGAAGGTCTCGGCCAGCCGATCGTGCGTTCCCTTCGGCAGTCTCGACCACGCTTCGCCCAGTGCCTCGAGGAAAGCCCCGTCCTCGAGTTCCGAGAGGCGGCGCAGCGTCTCCAACTCGAGCCTTCCCTCTTCCATCTGGCGCACCAGGTCGGCTTGCGGTAGGGGCTGGGCCGACTGCTCTCCTGAGCCCGGTGGGCAGACGTCGTTCTCGTTTTCTCCGTTCATGGCGTCACATCCTTCTTCTTCACGGTGGCTCCGGTGTCGCCCTGCGGGATTTCCCCGAGGTCAGGGGTTCTTCCGAGCACCAGCGGTTGCCCCCGGTCGCATTGGCCCGCAGCCTGTCGACCCGGACAAAGAGCGGGTCGGCATGCCGTGCGGCCGAGAACGACGCGGGAGGTGCACCTTCCGAGCAGGCCCTGGCCAGCAGGAAGTCGTCCTTCTCCAGTCCGGTGAAAGCCGAGGCGGGAAGTGGCCCTGACACGGCCTCGTGGTCGGGCGCAGCCCTCTCGGTCAGGACGCCGACCAGCACGCGGATGGCGGACCAGAGCACAGCCGCGAGCGAAAGCCGGGGCGTGGGCTGTCTGGCCATCCAGGCCCCGGCGAATTCGTCACAGCCGGCCCTGATCAGGCTCATCGCATGGAGGATGGACTTCAGGCCTTGCACCCGTGAGTCTTGCGGCGGGGCCTCGACCTTGTTCAGGCTCTGGGCCGCTTCCTCGGGGCGTCCCTTCAAATACAGGTTTGCGGCCAAGGCGAGCGGGTACCACTCGCGGCCGCACAGCCTGGCCAATCGAGAGCGACCGCTGGGGTCCGGCTGCCGCGATTCCTTGCGGTGCCACTCCTCCAGCAGTTCGGCAAGGTCCGCGTCGTGTGGCGCCCGAGCAATTGCTTGCCGCAGCCGGTCGCGCCAGCGTGCGAAGGGCCAGTACGCGATGTCGGCTTCTCCAGGACGCGTCCACCCGGCGTGACGCGCGGGTTGGCCGCGGCCCACTAGCGAATCGGCGGCCTTGATGGGACCGACGTCGCTGCTGTCCAACCAGCGCCCCAGGAGCGTGTCGTCGAGTGCCCTCCCTTCCGAATCGGCAATCCGCGAACGGTCGAAGAGGATGGCTCCGAACGCGTACCGGGCCAGGACCCGACGGAGACCGCGGAATTCCTCGGGGATCGCCGGGAGGCGCACTTCCTTCACGGCTTGACCAGCCAACTCCATTGCCAGGTCGAGCGCGGCCCGATAGGATGGCGGCACCGAGTCCCGTTCGAGTCCTTGCAGGGCTCCCACCTCGACGCGGGACAGGGAAGCGTCCAGAACCTCCGTCCTGACGAAGAGCGTGCGGCCGACCGCCACGCGACTGCCGCAACGACCGCCGAAAATCCCCGAGGCCAGCTCCGGATGCGCCGCGAGCCCGTCCCGCAGGGTCGCCCCGGTCGTCTGCCACACTCCGCTGGGGGGCATCGGAAGCGCGGGTGTGAGCGGGAACTCGTCAGCCCCGGTCTCGAGGACCACGGACATCGTCTCGCCGGGAAGCCCGAAGACCCTCAACGGTGCGGACGGTTCCAGCCGCTCCGGCGTCAAGACCCGCACCCCGTGGTCGTCCACGCCTTGACCCACGACGTCGAACCGTCTCACGCGCCTGGCTAGCTGGACCTGGACGCCGTCGACCTCCATCGTACCTTCGAGCAGGGCCGATTCCGGCTGCAAGTGCCAGGTGGTGAGCGTCCGTTGCTCGGGAAGGGGCTGTTGCTCGACCGGCGGCGCAGGGGGGTCCCACTCGATGGTCGCACCCACGGGGGCGGTCAGGCGAACCACTGCCTTCGCTCGGGCATCGAGGAGGCCGCCGGGCCACTCGATCCGGCACTCGGGCAAGACGACGTAGCGCAGCACGCTCTCGACGGGCTCATGGCGGCGGCCGAAGGACTGCAAGCGGAGTTCGCCGGAGCGGGCGGTCGGCCGCACGATGACCTGTCCGTCCCCCGCGTCTTCCGGTTCCAACCACGTCACCTTTCCGGCGTGCCGTTGCAGGATTCGATGGCGCGCTCGCGCTTCGGCTGTCCAGTTCCCGACCAGCACCTCCGGGATCGCCCCAACCCAGACCGTCATGACCTGGGCCGCTCCCTCGAGCAGCCGGCTGCCCGCGGTCTCGCGCCACTGCAGGACTGGCGCCGGACGATGACGCGGCGGGTGTACCAGGCTGCCGAGTCGCAGTCCGGTTTCCACCTTGATCGACCACACCCCCAGGTCGCAGTCGCCGTACTCGAGCGGCGCCCGATACGTTGCCTCGCACGTGCAGTCGGCAACGGAGGACTCCGCGGCTATCAGGAAGTACTCTCCGGGATCGATCGCTTGATGGTTGGGAACGTAGCCTCGGTCCCGATGGAACAGGGCCGCCTGCTGGCTGTCAGGGTCCCAGGCCGGCACCGTCCAACCCACCCTGCCGCCCGGACCCGACCTGGTGTGTCCGGCGTAGCTGGGTGCAGCGTGGGCCTCCTTACACCACGGCCCAGAAGGGTCGGGGCGGCGGGCCTCCCAGGCAATCAAGCCAGTACGCCCGCCGCCGAAACCCGGATTCGTCGAACGCCAGTCCAATCCGGCACGTGTCCGCGTCCAGGATGAACCGAGGCGGGGGAGGTACCTGCGGGGAGGTCCTGGGCGCCACCACGACGTTCGAGAAGAGGAGTTCCCAGAACTCGGGGCGAAAGCCCTCCGCGGCGTCGAGGTCTGCCCGCGTCAGGCACCCCTGTTCGACCATGGCGAGGTGTCGGGCCACCTCGCGCGTGAAGCGCCACCCGGATTCCCCGATGAGGCAGTCTCTCTCGAACCCGCCGGTGACGTATGGATCGAGTGCTGCCGCGTACTCGTCATAGGAGAGCGCGGCGATTGCACCGTAGTCCAGGCGCTTGCGCAGCCTCTCCAGCAGGTCTCGGTACTTGAGCTGATACCGCCGGGCCATGCCGGCCTCTCGCAGCAGGGCGCCGACATACTGCTGGCCCGCGCCGGTCTCGCCCGGCGGCGGAAAGCCGAAGCGGGCAAGCGCCCGTCCCAGCGCCGGGCGAAACTCGTTGCCCGTCGTCTGAGCGTCCTGCCGGCCGACCAATCTGGCGAAGTGGACCCAGAAGCCCTCGGAGTCGTAGCGGTGGTAGGCGCAGTTGACCGCCAGGACCAGCAACGCGGCGAGGTCGCGTGCCGAGCGCGTCTCCGGCTGCCAGCGGGATTGCAGGAAGGCCCCGAACTCCTCCAGCGAGCCATCCGGGAGAGCCACCTCGCCAACCGAGCCTCCCTGGGCAGCGAGGCGGGCCAAGAGGGACGGCCACTCGTCCAGACGCTGGACGAGCGGGCACTGCCCGGGGGGCGGCCCACTCCGACTCTGCTGACTTGGCACTCTTCCCCTTTGCCGATGCGGTTCGCCGGGAGTCTATCGCCGTCGCCGCCGGCGTGCAAGCGGGTCGGCGCTGGCCGGGCGCGCACGCAGTTTACGGGGAGCCTCATCACTGCGTTGCCGCATGGAGACCAAACCACGAAGCCTCCAGGGGCCCGAAGGACAGCCCCAAGAGTCTCCTGCAATCAGCCTTCTCTTCGTGCCACTCTCTGAGGCTTCGGGTTTTGTGTTTCGTCTTTCCCCCATGAACCGCCAACGCACCCTTCTCAGTTCGGCCGGTTCAGGGTGCGCCCTTTGACCGACCTCACGGCCCCTCCAGGACCCGGCCGGCGGGCGTCCAGGTCTTCACACGTGGCGCCCACGTGACACCCCCGTGGCGACAGCTCGGCGTACCGCCCCTCGCCGAGACTCGACCCGGACACGCTGGCGCCCGACCTGTCGCCTGGCCCAACGTTCTGGACGTTGGTATACTCAACGCAATGGACGTTGACAGCGTCAACGACTTGCTCGTTCGAGGCGAGTTCGACCGCGAAGGCCTGTTTCCGCACCTCGAGGACCTCGACCGCGCGCCGCGCGTGTTCGAGTTCGACTTCGGGCTGAGAGAACTGCCTGAAGAGCCCGCCATCCTCCTCATCCGCGGCCCGCGCCAGTACGGGAAAAGCACCTGGCTCGAGCAGCAACTCCGGGCAAGCGTCTTGAAGTACGGCCCCGGCAGCGCGTTGTACCTCAATGGCGACGAGTTCGCCGACAGCGACTCGTTGCTCCGCGCCCTCCGCGGTGCCCTCGGCCTGTTTCGCCCCACGGCGCCGCGGCGGCGGCTGTTCATCGATGAGATCACCGCTGTGACCGGTTGGGAACGGGCCTTGAAAGTGCTGGCCGACCGCGGGGAACTCAGGCGCGTGCTGGTGGTGACCACGGGCTCCCGGGCGACCGACCTGCGCCGCGGTGGGGAACGGCTGCCCGGAAGGCGGGGGCGGTTGGATCGGACGACCTGGCTGTTCACTCCCGTCACGTTCGCCGAGTTCCTGCGAGTGTGCCAGGACGACGTTGCCGACGACGCGGTCGAGGCCTACCTCCTTGCAGGAGGAAGCCCGCTGGCTCTCGGGGAGATCGCGGCCACGGGCCGGCTTCCAGAGTGGCTCATCGAACTCGTCAGGGACTGGGTTAACGGGGAGTTCTCCCGCAGCGGCCGGGACCGGTCTGCCCTCGTGCCGGTGATGGCCGTGTTGAGCCGCACGGGTGGAACCCCCGTGGGCCAGACCCGGCTGGCCCAGGAAGCTGGGCTCGCGAACAACACCGTGGCCGCCGGATACCTCGAACTGCTTGCGGACCTCATGTGCATCGGCATCCAGCAGGCCTGGGACCCGTCCCGAAAGGTCCCCATGCCGAGGACCCGGGCGAAGTACCCGTTCATCAACTTGCTGGCGGCAGTTGCGTGGCATCCTGCCAGGTTGCGGACGGTGGCCGACTTCCGCCGGCTCCCCGAGGTCGAGCAGGGCCGCTGGATCGAGTGGCTGGTCGCTCAGGAGATCTGGCGCCGCCGTGCGCTCCGCGGCGACCCCTTTCCAGAACGACTCCTCTACTGGCAGTCGCAGGAACACGAACTCGACTTCGTGCTGGACGAATGGCGCTTGCTGGAGGTGAAGCGAGGCCGCGCGTCGCCGCGCGAGTTCGCGTGGTTCCCGCGGACGCATCCGGGAGCTTCCCTGCTGCTCGTCAACGAGGACCGCTTCGAGACCGAGTGGCTCCGCGGGTTGACCCTGCGAGACTTGTTGCTGGCTCCGGACTGGTAGCCGGGCGGCCCAGGTGTGGGCCGGTACTCCGCCGTGCAACCCGTCACGGTGCGCCGGCAGGAGGGCCCGATCGCCTGCCCGGCGGCCCACCGTGTCTGCTAGCGGCGCAGACTCACACTCGCGCAGAGTGTGCGAAGAGTCTCCGCCGAAGGAGCCTCACTTGCCCCGCAGGTCGAGGGTCGCGCCGATCGTGTTCACGCGATAGCCGGCGCCCGTCGTCAGCACGAACGGTGGCTGGCTCGCTCCGGGCAACCCCTCGAGCGGGACGTACGCCTCCATGCCACGTTGCGCGGCGCCGGCCGCCGTCCGGGCCACGAACCCCGAGGAGAGCTGGGTTCGCAGGTTCTCGGCGTTGAACGACGCCGTCAGACCGGATGGACTGCCGAGCAAGTGAGGCCCAGGCTGGAGCTTGCCTGGGGCCTCTTGCCTCGAGCCTGAAGTCTCACCGCAGCAGCGATTCTACGATCAGGCGGATCCCGTCGAAGCTCGCTGCCTCGTAGTCGGCCCTGGGGCCGGCGTGGCTCGGGGGCCCCTGGCCCTTGAAGAGGAGCGTGCGCAGGCCCGCGGCCCGGGCGCCCGCGACGTCGCAGTCGGGCCGGTCGCCCACGTGGAGCGCCGCCTCGGGGGCGACGCCTACCCGTTCGCAGGCGGCCAGGAACAGCGCGGGGTGCGGCTTGAGCGCGTCGACGTCCTCGGCCGACAGCAGGACGTCCCAGCCGACGCCGGCCAGGTCGAGGGCGACTAGCTTCGTGGGTACGGGATAGTCGGACAGGACGCCCAGCAACAACCCGCGCGACTTCAGCACGGTCAGCGCCTCCCTCGCGCCGGGAAAGACCAGCCGGTCGGCCCCCGTGAAGGGATTGGAGTAGATCAACTCGTCGACGACCTCGCGGACGAACGGTTCGGGATATCCGCAGCGCTGGGCCGCCAGCCGGAACTGGCACTCGTGCAGCCCGGGCGCGAGGCCCTTCGTGCGCAGTTCGTCTCGGGCTTTCTGGAAGGCCCTGGCCGCGAGGACAGCCCGGAACAGCCACAGGGGTCCTCGCATCAGGTGCGAGAGGAACCACCCCGCCACCAGCTTGCGCACGTACGGCGCGTTGGCAAAGAGCGTCCCGTCGAGATCGAAGGTGACGAGCCGCAGCTTCTCCACGCTCAAGCCTCGAGTCTCCCTCTCACAGCCCCAGGGCGGCCAGGGCCTGGAGACGACTCATCGCATCGCGAGGCTGTTTGGCGACCCTCGAGGTCTTCGGGCCCTTCTTTGCCTCGGCCGGGGCGCTCGTCTGCCGGAGGGCCTCGAGGCCGGCCAGCAGGCGCTGGGCCTCGGGGGACTCGGCGGCGCTGGCACGCCTGTTTGCCCCGGGGCTGGGCCTTCCGATCGTTGTCACCCGCGAGTTCGGTCAGCCGCTCCAGGCTATCGCGGCGGCCCTCCCCACCGGGAACCGCAACCCGGCCACTCCCCACCGGACTCGCCTCCGGGTCGTTCCTGAGGACGACCCCCGCAGCAGGAGGCGCGCCGACGGCCGTGTCGAGCATCGCCGCCGGGCGGACGGCGTCCGCGGACGCTGCGACAGGGTCGGGAACGTGGCGCGCGGGGACGCGTTCGTCCCGACTGCCGGTCCTCGCGGCCGCCTCCAGCTCTTCTTGGACGCGCAGGGGCGACATATAGATGCTTCCGTCGGACTCGTCCCGACGCACCGGACTGGGCGGCGGTGGAGGCGGCTCCAGCTCCGTCAGCTCGAGCTTGGCTGTCCGCAAGACGCGTGGCGTGCCGGCCTTCGGCGTTTCGTTCGCCAGCGGCGGGGCTGCGGTCGTGACGGCCGTCGGGGCGGCTTCGTTCCGAGGCGGCAGACTGGCGGGGGGCGCAACGGCGGGCTCGCCGGGGGCCGGCGAGGCCGGTCGCGCCGGTTGGGCTTGGAGATCTGCAGCTCGGAGGTGTCCTCGATCACGATGATCCGCTCGTCGTCCGGGATGAACTCGCTGAGCACGTTGAGCATCGTGGTCTTGCCCGAGCCCGTGCCGCCCGCCACGATCACGTTCAGCTTCCCACGGATGCAGGCAGCGAGGAATCGGGCCATCGCCTCGGTCATCGAGCCGAGCCTCACGAGGTCCTCGATCGTCAGCGCCTTTTCCGAGAACTTGCGGATCGTGATGCCCGGTCCCTCGACCGACAGCGGAGGGATCACGACGTTGACCCGCGAGCCGTCCGGCAGGCGCGCGTCGACCATCGGCTGGCCGAAGTCGACCCGCTTCCCCAACGGGGTCAGGATGCGCCCGATGATCGCGTAGGCGTGCTCGTCGTCCCGAAAAGTCTCCTCGGCCTGGACCATCCGGCCGTCGCGCTCGACGAAGATGCACTGCGGGCCATTGACCATGATCTCGCGGACCCGAGGGTCCCGCAGAAGTGGCTCCAGGGGGCCCAGGCCCACCGTGTCCCGCAGGACCTCCTCCACGAACTGCTCGGGGTACTGGCGGACTTTCGAGAACTCGCTTTCGAGGTCCGCCTGCGGGAACAGCCCTTTCCGATGCTCGAGGCCGGAGAGCAGATCGTGCAGGAACCGTCTCATTTCGTCGAGGCTGGCAGGCCCCTCGTGTTCCCGGCCGTCCGGCATCGTCAAGAGCGCGTTGCGAAAGTGCGCCAGCAGGTAGTCGGCGAACCGCACCTGCGTTCCGAAGTGGCGCTGTGGGGCCAGGGTCGCGTGCGCGAGTATCTCGACAAGTCGGGGCTGCGGCCTCGCGACCTGCCGCAGATCATCCGCAAGCTGGCTGCCACTCAGGTCCCGCTGCAGTCCAAAGCGCCGGCCCGCGGGCTCGCCTCGGTGTGGAGCTTCTACGGTCCGAAGGGCACTGCCGGGACGACGACCCAGGCGATGAACACGGCTGTCGAGCTGGCGGGGTTTGGCTACAAGGTCCTGCTCGTCGAGCGCGCCCTGAACCAGCAGCCGTCCTCCGGTCGCGCCACGGGCTTGTGGGACCGCCTCCAGCGTAGCCTGCGCAGCGCTTTCGCACCCTGAGCCGAGCGCCAGGGACCCCGTGAGCTTGAAGCAGTCGTGGACTTCGAGCAGGTCCAGCACTGCAGTCATGGCCCCATGCCCGGCCGGACCTCCGGGGAGCGACGCCAACTCATGGGAACTCTCAAGTGAACACAGAGACACAAAGACACGGAGACACAGAAAAGAGTCTCATCAAATCAGCTCCTCCGTTTTTCTTTGCCTGTGTCTCTGGTTGAATGACGACCCTCCGGGCATCATGGCGATGCGGGTTCCCATCTTTCAGCATCGCTCCCGACCTCCCGGGGTGCGTTCGCGGTTCATGGGTGAGACTGGTAGGGCCGGCCTCCGTGCCGGCCAAGGAAGCCGCGCCAAGACTGGCGAGTCTGGAAACCGGCCAGAGATCGGAAGAGC
>JACQZL010000225.1 GCA_016213865.1 Candidatus Rifleibacteriota bacterium | reverse complement strand
CTCCAGGCGTTCAACAAGGGCGACTACTACGGTGCGGTCGAGGACAACGTCGCCTCGGAGAACCTGACGAAGATCCTCTATCCGAACGACGCCTCGATGGCGGGCAAGCAGTTGCGCCTGGAGCAGCAGTACTTCTTCGTCTCCTGCTCCCTGCAGGACATGATCCGCATCCACTTGCAGCGGGCTCCCACCTTGCACGACTTCCACGAGAAGTACGCCGTGCAACTCAACGACACCCATCCGTCGATTTCGGTGGCCGAGCTGATGCGGCTGCTGCTCGACGAACACGGCATGGGCTGGGACGAGGCCTGGGAGATCACGCGGCGGACCTTCGGCTACACCAACCACACCCTGCTCCCGGAGGCGCTCGAAAAGTGGCCCGTCGGCCTGTTCTCCAGCCTGCTCCCGCGCCACATGCAGATCATCTACGAGTTGAACCGCCGGTTCCTCGATGAGGTCCGGGCGGCCTTCCCGGGAGACGATGCGAGGGTGCAGCGCCTGTCGCTCATCGACGAAACCGGCGGGCGCCATGTGCGCATGGCGCACCTGGCCTGCGTCGGAAGCCAGACGATCAACGGCGTGGCGAAGCTGCACAGCGAGCTGCTGGCCCGGCAACTGCTGCACGACTTTCACGCGCTCTGGCCGGACCGGTTCCTGAACGTCACCAACGGCGTCACTCCGCGGCGGTTCGTGGTGCTGGCCAACCCTCGCCTGGCGGCCCTCATCACGGAGGCCGTCGGCGACGATTGGGCCCGCGACCTGGAAGACCTGGGCGGCCTGGAACGGTTCGCCTCGGACGGGGCCTTCCGGGAGCGCTGGGGCCGCATCAAGCTCGAGAACAAGGCCGACCTGGCACGCATCATCGAGAGAAAGCAGGGACTGCGGGTCGATCCGCGCTCGCTCTTCGACGTGCAGGTCAAGCGGTTCCACGAGTACAAGCGCCAGCACCTGAACCTGCTCCACGTCATCAGCCGATACGCCCGGCTCAAACGCGAGGGACGCGGGGCGATGGCGCCACGGACCTTCATCTTCGGGGGCAAGGCGGCACCGGGGTACTTCCTGGCCAAGCAGATCATCCATCTCATCCATTGCGTCGGCAACGTGGTCAACGCCGACCCCGACACCCGCGACTGGCTCAAGGTCGTCTTCCTTCCTAACTTCAACGTTAGCAACGCCCAGCGCGTCTACCCCGCCGCCGACCTGTCGGAGCAGATCTCCACGGCCGGCATGGAAGCGTCCGGCACGGGCAACATGAAGTTCTCGATGAACGGGGCCCTGACCCTCGGGACGCTGGACGGGGCCAACGTCGAGATCCGCGAGGCGGTGGGACCGGAGAACTTCTTCCTGTTCGGGCTCGACGCGGGAGAGGTGCAGGCGTTGAAGGCGCGCGGCTACGAGCCGGCGGCGTGCTATCACTTCGACCCGCGCCTGCGCGAGGCAATCGACCTCGTCGCCTCCGGGTTCTTCTCGGGCGGCGATCGCACGACCTTCCAGCCGCTGGTCGATTCGCTGCTCTACCAGGACCCTTTCCTGGTGCTGGCCGACTTCGCCGCGTACGTGGACTGCCAGGAGGCGGTGGACGCCGCCTTCGCCAGGACCGACGACTGGGTCAGCGCCTCGATCCTGAACGTCGCCCGGATGGGCCGCTTCTCGTCGGACCGGGCCATTCGAGAGTACTGCCGGCACATCTGGAAGGTCGAGCCGGTGCCGATCGAGCTTCAGTCGTAGCTCCGGCGGGCCGCGGGCTTGCGGGGAGCATGCAGAGAAGTGGGAACCCGCATGTCCACGATCGCTGAAGAGTCGTCAATCAACACGGAGCCACAGAGGCACAGAACCACAGAGGAGCTGATTTGATGAGACTCTTCTCTGTGGCTCCGTGTCTTTGTGTCTCTGTGTTCACTCGAGATATCCCATGAGCTAGCGTCGCTCCCGACCCACGAGCATGGTGGCGACGGGAGCCGTGTGTCCTGTATACTGGACACGATGTCAACGCGAACAGGACGTTCCTCGGCCCGTCAGGCGGAGGCCGGATTGCTCAATCACCTGCGGGAGCTCCGCACGGCCGCGCACCTTTCGCAGCAGGAGCTGGCCAAGCGCACCGGCTTGACCCGTCAGGCGATCAACGCCATCGAGGGCGGCCATTACTTGCCGAACACCTCGGTTGCCCTGCAGTTGGCGCGGGTCTTCGGCTGCCGGGTGGAGGAGCTCTTCCGTCTGGCGGAGGAGACGCCGCTCTGCCCCGTGGAGATGTGGCAGAAACCCGAGCGGGGACCGACGCGGGTGGTCGTGGGGCGCGTCCGCGGCCGGCTGGTGGCGCACCCCCTGACGCACGGACTGGCGCTGTGCGAGGGGTTCTCGCCGGCCGATGGTCTGCTGGAATCTGACGGCCCGCAGAGCCTGGCCAGGCTCTTCGTCGATCCGAGCCGGCTCGAGACGACGGCGTTCCTGATGGGGTGCGATCCCGGTCTGGGCCTCCTGGGCGCTCACCTGGAACGTGCACGGCCCGAGATGCGCCTGAGCTGGCTTCCCGCCCCCAGCCGAACAGCCCTTGCGGCCGTGGCCAAAGGCGGGGTTCATATCGCCGGCTCTCACCTGAGGGATGCGCGCAGCGGAGAGTTCAACCTGGTCCACGCCAGGAAGGCCCTCGCCGGCGGTGGCGGCCTCGTGGTCGCCTTCGCACGCTGGGAGCAGGGGCTGATGGTGCGTCGCGGCAATCCCAAGCACCTGCGTGGCATCGAGGACCTGGCGCGTCCCGGAGTGACGATCGTCAACCGGGCGAAGGGTGCCGGAAGTCGGGACGTCCTGGACACGTTGCTCGCCCGCGCGGGCCTTCCGGCCGAGCGCGTGGCCGGCTACCAGACGCTCGCCGCCAGCCATATGGCCGTGGCCAGGGCGATCGCCGCAGGAGCGGCGGACGCCGGCGTGGGCCTGGCCGCGGTGGCGGTCGCCTGCGAGCTCGACTTCGTGCCGCTGACGGAGGTTCACTTCGACCTGGTGATTCCGGGGGACGCGGCCGAACATCCCGCGGTCCAGGCCACGCTGGACCTGCTCCAGAGCCGCCGGCTGCGCGAGGACCTGGCGGCCCTGCCCGGCTACGACGTCACCCGCACCGGGACCGTGCTGGCCCGGTTCGGGCCAAGCGCATCCACGTCCGGAGGCTCCCAATGAAGCCACTCCTTCTGGCGGCAATCGCCAGTGTCTTCACGTTCCAGCCCGCGTGCGCGACGGAACCGCTACGGGTGGCCGCGGCGGCCGATCTGCGCTACGCCCTGTCGGAGGTGCGAGAAGCGTTCGTCAAGGCCCACCCGGGCACCGAACTGGAGCTGATCTTCGGCTCGTCAGGAAAGCTGGCAGCCCAGATAGAGAACGGCGCGCCCTTCGACCTCTTCTTCTCGGCCGACATCGACTTCGCCCTCAGGCTGGCTGCCCGGGGCCTGACCGTCCGTGGACCGGTCCCGTATGCTCGCGGCCGCATCGTCCTCTGGTGGCCGGGGCGTGACGCCTCCCGACTGACCCTGGCCGCGCTCGTCGGCGAGCGGTTTCGAAAGGTCGCGATCGCCAACCCGAGGCATGCGCCGTACGGACAACGGGCCGAGCAGGTCTTGCGGAAGGCAGGCGTCTTGGCTGCAGTCCAGCCCAAGCTGGTCCTCGGCGAAAACGTCTCCCACGCCGCCCAGCTCGTCGAGAGCGGCGCCGCCGACGCCGGGCTCATCGCCTACTCGCTGGCCCTGGGCCGCGAATTGACAGCGGCGGGCAGCTTCGTGCTGGTCCCCGAGGAGCTGCACGAACCGCTCGACCAGGCGTACTGCGTATTGAAGAGGGCGGCCTCGGACCCGCGAGCCGGGGAGCTCGCCGATTTCTGCCAGGGAGAACGGGCCCGCGGCATCCTCCGGACTTTCGGCTTCGTCCTGCCCGGCGAACGCCAGCCGTGATGGGCGAGGGCCATGCTCGACGCCGCCGATCTCACGACCATAGCCCTCACCACGCGGCTGGCGGCGACGACGACGGCCATCCTGCTCGTCGGAGGGACCCCGCTCGCCTGGTGGCTGGCGCGCACGCGCTGGAGGGGCAGGGTGCTGGTCGAGGCCGTCGTGGCGCTCCCGCTGGTGTTGCCGCCAACCGTGCTGGGGTACTACCTGCTGGTGCTTCTGGGGCCGAACGGGGCCATCGGCGGTGCGCTCGAACGGGCGGGTGGGCATCACCTGGCCTTCACCTTCACCGGGATGGTCATCGCATCGGTCCTCTACTCGCTGCCGTTTGCGATCCAGCCGCTGCAGGACGCCTTCGCGGCGGTGGGCCAGCGGCCCCTGGAGGTGGCGGCCACGCTTCGGGCGGGACCGCTGCGCCGCTTCTTCACGGTCGCCGTGCCGCTCGCTCGCAGGGGGTTCGTCTCTGCTGCGGCGATGAGCTTCGCCCACACACTGGGCGAGTTCGGTGTCATCTTGATGGTCGGGGGCAACATCCCGGGCGTGACGCGGGTGCTCTCGATCGCCATCTACGACCACGCCGAGGCGCTCGACCACGCTCGAGCGCAAGTGCTGGCGGGCGGCCTCCTGGCTTTCTCCTTCCTCTTGTTGACCGGGCTCTACCTGGTCAACCGGGCCTTCGAGCGGACGCGGTTGTGAGCATTGCGGCCAGGTTCAGGCTGGAGCGGCAGGACTTCGCGCTGGAGGTCGACCTGATCTGGCCCGACCGCGGAGTGGCGGCCGTCGTCGGCCCGTCCGGGTGCGGGAAAACGACGTTCTTGCGCTGCCTGGCAGGCTTGGAGCGGCCAGCCGGCGGGTTCCTGCAGGTGCGTGACGAGGTCTGGCAGGACGACTCGCGGCGCCTCTTCGTACCGACGCACCGGCGAGCCGTGGGCTACGTCTTCCAGGAACCGACGGTCTTTCCGCACCTGGACGTACGCGGCAACCTCGACTTCGCCGTGCGGCTGGTCCCGGTTGGAGAGAGGCGCGTCTCGCTGGAGGAGGCAACGGCTCTTCTGGGGCTCTCGCACCTGCTGCATCGCCGGTCAGACGGCCTCTCGGGCGGCGAGCGGCAGCGAGTCGCGATCGCCCGCGCCCTCGTCTCCAGCCCTCGGCTCCTCTTGATGGACGAGCCGCTGTCGGCCCTGGACTCGGCCAGCAAGGCCGAGATCCTGCCCTACCTCGAGCGGCTGCACGACGAGCTCTCCATCCCCGTCGTCTACGTCACGCACGCGACGGCCGAGGCCGCCCGGATGGCCGACTACCTGGTGCTGATGGAGCGTGGACGGGTGCGCGACCACGGGCCGCTCGCCGAGCTGGTCTCGCGCCTGGACGCTTTCCTGATCGACGAGTCCGACGTCGAGGCCGTGCTCTCCGTGACCGTGGCAGGTCACGACGAGGACTTCCAGCTCACCCGGCTCGAGTTCCCGCAGGGCGTCCTGCACGTTCCGCGGCGTGAGCTGGCAGTCGGCCGGCAGGCCCGCGTCCTCCTGCGGGCCCGCGACGTCTCGCTGGCGCTGGTGCCGCCTGAGAAGACAAGCATCTCGAACATCCTGCGCGCGCGCGTCGTCTCGCTCTCTCCGCGGGGGCCGGCCGAAGTGCTCGTGCGCCTCGACGTGGCCGGCGCCACGGTCTGGTCCCTGGTGACTCGCCACTCGGCCCACGTCCTGGGCCTGGCCTCGGGTCTCGCGCTCTACGCCCAGATCAAGGCCGTGTCGGTGCTGTGACGTCGGGGCCGCTCAGGGCTTCAGCGACTTGCGGACCTCTTCGAGGTTCGCCTTGGCGGGAGGGACCATCTCCAGGAACTTGGAGAGAGGGGCGCAGGGGTAGTCGCCGCAATGGGCGCAGTTCTTGACGCCCTTTGCCAGGCCGCAGAGCCTCATCTCGCACTCCGAGCAGTGGCCTATGTGCGCGCCTTCGCGAACCAGGCAGCCGACACAGTTGATGTCAGCAGCCTTGAAATCGCACTGGAACTGCGCGGACCACTCCACGGCGGTCTTTTCGCGCAGCGCCTGGTCGTTGTTCAGGCGAGCGAGAAAGGCCGGACACCCTGCGCAATCGAGTCCGCACATCGAGATCATCTTGGTCACGGTCGTCTCCTTGGTCGTCATCGGCTGGATTCGCCGGCCGGCAGTCTAGCTCATCCGCGGGGCCGGCGGCTCGAGCGGGCGCGCGCCCCGTGCCGTCGAACTGCCGATAGGGATCCGGAGCAAGGTCTGCCATGGGTCACGAACGACAATCGGTCTCCGCGAGGGGGCCTCGGTGCTGTCTCTGCTTGCTGGTGGCAGCCTGGCTGTTCGCGGGCCACCGGTTGCCGGGACCGGCGGGCCGGTACTGTCTCGCGGCCGAACCGCCGATCGTGCGCAAGGCAGCGCAGCCCTCGTTACCGCCGTTGCCAGTCGAGCTGGCGCCGTTCACGGGCGAGCGGTTCGACTGGCGTCCCTCGCTCTTCGACCGGTTCACCGCCCGACCCGACGACACCCGCGACGTGCTTCCTCCGGCACATGCGACGCGCGGTCTGCAGCCCGGGGGGGCCCTCCAGGACAAGGCCGACCGGCTCGAGGCCTTCCCCGCGGCGGACGGCCGCCTGTGGCACAGTGCCTGGCTGGAGGAGAAGCTGAGGACCGTGCCGGTCCTCGGTAAGCTGCCGATCCGTCGGACGGGATGCGGGCTTGGCTTGGGTCTGGGGTCCTGGGATCGCGTCAAGTTCGCGCTGGTGCTGGCCGGCCGGTCTGGGTCGGCCCAGGCGGATTCCGGGGGGCCCGTCCTTTCGGTGGACTACAGGTTCTGAGTCGACGTGCCCCTGAGCCGCCGAGCGGGGGACGGCTGCTCAGGGTCGAATCGCACGGAACCGATAGTCTGAAGTGGGATTTGGTCTGACTGGCGCCATCCCCGGCCGAGTCGGTGGCGCATCCCCAAAACGGACAGCAGGTCCTGCTCGTCATGACCCCTCTTCCGCAATCGACGTCGTTTCTCAGGACGTCTCTCATGGTACCTCTCGCCGCGCTGGTCTTGACCGCATCGGCACACGCCGTGCCGGCCCAGACGGGTCCATCGGCCGCCCGCCAGGTTCTAACCACCGTGGCGGCCCCGGTCCGCAAGGAGGCGCCGGCCAACCCCGCCAAGCTCACGGTCTACGGCTTCTTGCGCAACGACGTCGAGCACGACAGCAGCCTTCCGGACAACCCGGTCTTCCCGCTCTTCATCCGCTCGCGCAGCACGTACGTCAACCCCACGCGCAGCCTCGTCTTCTCGCCGCGGGCAACCAGGTTGGGGGCCGATCTCGCCAAGACGAAGCTCGAGCTGCTGGGGCAATCTGACGTCAGCGGCAAGGTCGAGATCGACTTTCTCAACATCGAGGCTCAGAGCATCTTCGCCGAGTCGCGGCAGGTCCCACGGATTCGCCACGCCTTCGTCCGGATGGACTGGGCCGAGTCCTACCTGCTGGCGGGACAGAGCTTCGACGTCATCTCGCCGCTCATTCCCACAGCCAACAACATCACGTTGATGTGGCTCGCCGGCAACACGGGCGACCGCAGGCCGCAGTTGCAGCTCGGCTGGACGCCGCATCAAGACGGCGACGGGCAGTGGTCGTTCGTCGGCTCGGCAGGCGAGGCCGGCGCGGCCGAGAACATGCGCGATGCGACCATCGCGCTGCCGGGGAGTCCGCTGCAGCCGTTGCAGGGCGCGGACACGGGCCGACCCATCTGGCAGGGCCGGGTGGGTTACGCCACGACCTGGCACGGACGCAAGGACAAGCTGCAGCTCGGCGTGTGGGGCCACAAGAGCGGGCAGCAGCGGGACCTGCCCATTGCGGGCAAGCGGACCTTCGACAGCCACTCCCTGGGATTCGACTACCAGCTACCGGCCGCCGATTGGCTGACGCTGCGAGGCGAGTACTGGGCAGGCGCGGACCTGGGCGACGTGCGAGGCGGCGTGGGGCAGAGCCTCAACCCGGTGACCGGTCGCGAGATCGAGAGCTCGGGCGGGTGGGAGGAGTTGCTCTTCCACGTGAACAAGCGTTACACGCTGGGCTTCGGCCACAGCGAGGACCATCCGGGCATGCGAGACGTGCCCGCGGGCGGCCGCATCCACAACGGGACGTACACCATGTTCCATCGGCTGCGGGTCGGCAGCCGCACCGAGCTGGGCCTGGACTTGAACCGCTGGGAAACGCACTTCAACGGCCTGGCTCCGGGGCTCGACCAGCGCGTCTCGGTCTTCGTCCAGCAGAACTTCTGACGAGCGAACGCTACCAGTCGACGGCCGGCTTGGCGGCCGTGCCGACCCGGCGCTCGAACGACTCGGCCATCAGCTTCGTGGCGCTCTCGAAGGTCTCTGTCCCCGAACGTTGCAGCGAGGAGCGCAAGGCCTGCCCGGCCCGCGATTCGTAGAACGCGATCGCGGCCTGCAGCTCCGTGTCGGGGACCGACCGGTAGGCAAAGAGGAGAAGCGAGGTCAGCTCGGTCCGGAAGGCCGGTCGCAGTTGCCTGTCCAGCTCGGCCAGTTGGCGGTCGAACTCCTCCCGACTGGGCCGCTGCTCGGGAGGCAGGATGCGGGAGACGGACTGGTGGAGTGCTATCGACATGTACCGGCTGCGCCGCACGTACGAGTCGACGGCGTCCGACCGATCGATCTGACGCTGAACGAGCGCCTTGCGGGCGGACCCCTTCGCATCCGGCTTCAGGGTGCGCGCAAACTCGGAGGCACGGGCCGACGCCTCGGGTCCCGACAAGCCGGCCTCGAGGTCCGTCAGCTTCTTGGCGAGCGGTGAGGCCAGGAACTCGACGCATTCCTTCGCATCGCGGCTGCTCAGGTCACGCTCGAGGTTGCGGAGGAACTCGGCCCGCAAGCCCTTCCCCTCGAAGGCCTCCTGCGCGGCAGCCTGGAGGTGGGCGTACAGTTCCGCCGGGAACTTGTCGCGCTGCTCGGCGAGTCGCGCCGCGACGTTGACGGAGAGCTGGTCCAGCTCCGCCGCAACGTCCAGCAGCTTGAAGACCTGACCCTGGGGGGGCGCCGGCTGCGTCGTCACGGGCGTCTGGGCTCCGGCGGCCATGGCCGCGAGCCAGAGGGCGAGGGTAGCAGCCACGAACAACCGGGGAAGGAGAATCGGGGGCTTCATGACCACGAGTGTAGCACTGGGGACACCAGGTCCTCAGCCTCAGAATCTCAACGGGAGCGACGCCGGATCCTCGGGGTAATCCACGGACCCTTGAACCACGAAGACCCGAAAGCACCAGGGACTGCACGAAGAGAAGCGTGTTCGAACGAGGCCCCTTGTGCCGCTCTTCGCGTCCTTCGTGCCTTCGTGGTTGGGTCTCCTCGTGCCTTCGCAGTGATGCGGCTTCCGCTCTGTCTGCATCGCTCCCATCTCGACCGGATGCGCGCACGGTTCGTGGGTCGACAACTGGCCTCGTGAGTGGTGCTGCGCGGGGGCCCGGGCGGGTCGACTACGCTCGAGTGGTCATGCGAACCAGTCTCTCGACGAGCTCATCGTAGGGGGTGAAGTTGCCCTGCGAGGCTCAGACCTCCTGACATACCCCTGTGTAATACCCGCTGGAGGCCGACGGAGGGGGGTGGCGATTTGGCCTGTCACACCAGTGCATAGAACCCGGGCGAATTCGCGCACATGCGCGCGCGATATAAGCACGTGTCAACATGTGCCACCGGCATGTCAGGAGTTCTGAGGCTTGAACCGCAATGTCGATCACCGCGTCGAGAGATGGCCTCTGGCATCGATCGATCCCGTAACTGGCCAGCAGTTCATCGATGTTGTACATCTCCTTCAGGATCTCTTCATAGCGACCCCGCTGGCCGAGGCTGAGCGGCACCTCTCGGGTCATCACTATCCGGTGCAGGCGTGCGTCGAGGCTGTCCTCTCCCCGAAGCGTGGCGCCGGACAAGTGATCGGTCAGCTTGATGGACACCCGGGTCTGGCAGGCCGGGCACTCGAGCGCGGGCGGCGCGTACTCGTAGGTGAGCCTGCCCGTGACCAGGCCGGCGCACTTTCCGACTGGCGACAGCCTGCAGACTTTCGGCTTGTGGCGCAAGAGGACACACCCCTGGGCCTGCTGGCCAGCCCAATCAGGGACCTTCTTGCCATTGTACGAGCACACTTCTTCGATCGCCGCCAGGAACGGGCAGACGCTCTGCGGCGCATCCTCCGGCGACGTCGCCCTATCGGCACCCACGGCGAGGAACCGCAGGTACGGCAGGAAGAGACCGTACTCTTCGTTGAAGAACAACTGTACGAGTGGCGGGTCGCGCCGGTACAGATCGTCGGTCGAGTGGACACCCAGTCGTTTCATAGCGGGGGCCGACACGATGCGAAAGATGTCCGGGAGACCGATCATCAGGTAGTTCTTGCCCTTGCAGCAGTTGCCCGCACAGGTCCTCAGGCACTCCTTCTGGTCGAACAGGATCTCATCATCCAACTCGAGGTGGAGAGTCACCGGGTGCTCGGACGCGGGCATCACATCGACTCCGTCGTTTACCAGGCCAGCCGGAAACCCTGTGGCACATGCAGCCACGAGCTCCGGATCGGCAGCCACCATCTCTTCGACTTCCTCGAGAAGGTCTCCGAGCCCGTCCAGTCTGGCGAACGATTTCATCTCCTCGGGCGAGAGCTCGCCGTAACGCTCATGCAGGAGCTCGAAGATCTGGGCGAACAGAGGGTCGTCCTTGAAGTCCATGCAAACCAGGATACCGGGTGCATGCGGTTCATGGGTGAACTGGTGGTGGCGGGTCTCCAGACCCGCCCCTGAGGCCCCATCAATCCTGGCCGGTCTGGAGACCGGCCCCCACCAAGACGTCTTCACTCGATGCGGCAATGATGCGGCTCCCCACTTACTGCACGCGCAGACCAGGATACCCCACGTACGGGCCTGGCCGGGAGCAGCGGGGCAGAGTGTCCCCCACATGGGGCGGCAACCCCGACCCGATGGCGCCTCCTCTCCGGAAACGACGCTGCATGCGCAGGGCGGGATTGCCCCAGGTCCCGCGGTACACACCCGACTGCATCGGGTTGCCGCGGACGACACTCGGGGCACGCTGACGCCGCCCCTCCGAGTGGTCCGGATCCCACCGGGGCACCGATGCGTCCGCTTAAGCGCCGATGGGGCCTGGCGCCCGAAACGGGCCTGCTTCGGCACACGTGATTGGGCACATCCGAACGAACGTCCAGCCAGAGACGCGGCCTGCGGTGGCCCATGTGAGAAGAGGAGCGCTAACGGCTCATGGGGCGTCGCCAGGGAGTCACGCGAAGACGCGAAGTCGCTACCTGGTCTGTAGCGCGGGGGCTTGTCCCCCGCTCGATGATGCTCCAATCCTTGTTGTCGTAAACTGATGGGTGGGGGCTCGGCCTGGCGACGCGTCTGTCCGCGGACAGCAAGATGTTTCAATCCTTGTTGCCGTGGACTGATGGGTGGGGGCGCAGTCGGCGATGGAGCTCATCCACGAGGGATTCGGGTTTCAATCCTTGTTGTCGTGGACTGATGGGTGGGGGCCTCTTGCAAGTGCGCCAAGTAGGCGGACGACACGATGTTTCAATCCTTGTTGTCGTGGACTGATGGGTGGGGGCAAGCACTTCTACGAGGTGCCGGGTGGCGGCAGGGAGTTTCAATCCTTGTTGTCGTGGACTGATGGGTGGGGCAGTCGGCCGGGACGGGCGCAGCCGGCGACCCC
>JACQZL010000224.1 GCA_016213865.1 Candidatus Rifleibacteriota bacterium | reverse complement strand
GGGGGCGCGGATTGAAACGTGCCATGTGGAGTGGATTCGCGACGTGGTGCGGATCGCCCCCCGAGCTGCCCGTCGAGGGCCTCTATCTTCCTGCCGCCATCAGCGACTTCCTCTGGCGCATCGAGAACTGTCTGGTTCGCGAAGGAGGCTTCGCCTTGGTCGACGGAGACTGCGGCAGCGGCAAGAGCGCCACCCTTCGCCTCCTGGCCGATCGGCTCGGCGACCTGCCCGAGCTCAGACTCGCTGTCTTGACCCACCCGTCGAGCCACATGGCCGACTTCTACCGCGAGATGGGCGAACTCTTCGGCGTTTCTCTCAGACCCCACAACCGCTGGTGCGGCTTCAAGGCACTCAGGCAGGCCTGGCAAGAGCATCTGGAGCACCTGCGGCTGCGCCCCGTACTCCTCATCGACGAGGCCCAGGAGCTGTCCACCGCGCTACTGGCCGAGCTGCGGCTGCTCGCCAGCGCCTGCTTCGATTCGCAGATCCTGCTCACCATCGTATTCGCCGGCGACGCCAAGCTCTCCGAGAGGCTTACCGCTCCCGAGCTTCGCCCCCTGGTCAGTCGCCTCCGCACGCGCCTGCACTTCAACCCGGTCTCCTCCGAAGTCCTCCTCGAATACCTGCGTCATCTGCTCACCGCCGCCGGCAGCCCCAAGCTGATGAGCCCCGAGTTGATGACCGCTCTGTGCGAGCCCTCGGGCGGCAACCTGCGTGCGCTCACCAATCTGGCCAACGAGCTCCTGGCAACCGCCGTTGTGCGCGAGCAACCCCAGCTCGACGAAAAGCTGTTCCTCGAGCTCGTCGACGAACCGAGAACCCGCACAGGCAAGACTGGACGGCCGGCGGCCAGAAGGTGAAATGACCATGTCTTCCCTGAACATCTGTCCTGTCGCTCAGTTGCCCCGCCAGCCCGAAGCCGCTCGCTGGCTCGTCGAGGAACTCTGGTCGGAGCAGGCCGTCGGCATCGTCGGCGGCGAGCCGAAGTGCTGCAAGTCCTTCCTGGCCCTCGAGCTGGCTTTGGCCGTTGCCTCCGGCATGCCTTGCCTGGGGCGTTTCACCGTGCCCCATCCCGGCGGCGTTCTGCTATTCGCCGCCGAGGACGCGCTCCATGTCGTGCGCGAGCGCGCCGAGGCCATCGCCAACCGCCGCGGCCTCGATCTCGAGGCGATCACTCTCGACGTGATCACGACCCCCATCGTGCGCCTGGATCGCGATACCGACCGCCGGGCTCTGCTCGAGGCCGTCGACAAATTACGGCCTCGCCTCCTGGTGCTCGATCCCTTCGTTCGCCTTCACCGCATCGACGAAAACGTCGCCTCCGAAGTCGCGCCGTTGCTCGCCTTCCTTCGCGAACTGCAGCGCAGCTTCCACACCGCCGTGCTCCTCGTCCACCACGCCCGAAAAGGCGCCGCCCATAGTCGTGCGGGCCAGGCCCTGCGCGGTTCCTCAGAACTGCACGCCTGGGGTGATTCCAACCTCTACATGCGCCGCAGCACCGAGACCCTGCAACTCACCATCGAGCACCGTGCAGCTGCGGCAGGGCCTGCCAGACCGCTCAAGCTCGTCGTCGACAACGACAGCATTGCGCTCGAACTCCTCGAACCCGCCGCTGCTGAGGCCCCAATGACGCACACGGCGACACCCGAGCAGCGCGTCAAGACCATCCTGGCCGAGGCGCGCTCGCCCGTCAGCCTGAGCCAGCTTCGGCAGGCCTGCAAGATCCGCATGAAAACGCTCTGCTCCACCCTGGCTTGCCTCACCAGCCAAGGCGCCATCGTCAAGAGCCCCGCGGGCCACCACATGCCCGCCACCTGACGCACCGTTTACCGCTTCCGCTTCCCCGCAACCCATGTCGTCGTCGGGAAGCGGAAACGGGAAATGCCCACCACGTCTCGCAGGAGGATAAGGCTCCGCAGGGATGCGACCTGAGCGCCGGCGGACCCCGGGGAGGTTCCCCAAGGCCAGGACGGTTCCAACCCCGCCCTGGCCTCCTTCTCGTCAGGGACACCTCCCCGGGCCCAAAGCGACAAATCCCAGGGGCTCGGGGACAGCGTCCCCGACTTCAACAATCGATCTCGCCTACTCCAAACCCCACTGCCGCGACGCCATACACCAGCCATCACTCAGCTTGACCAGCCCGCCATCAAGAAGCGCGCTCGCGCTCAATAGGCGTGGCCGTCGCGGCCGTCGTCGGCGACGACCTGGAATCCGTAGGCCGCGGCGACCGAGGTGGCGAAGGTGGCTACCGCCGAGTTCGCGTTCTGGAGGGTGACCCGCGGTCCGTACGTCTGCACCCAGCGCCAGGTTGGGGCGGCCACGGGCAGGGTGCGCGAGCCCCAGGCCCCAGGTCCCCCGGAGTAGACTGGCGCCGGAGGTTCCCGTCCGTATGACCCGCATCCTCGTTTCCGGCCTGATCAACGTGGAGACCACCGTCCGCGTGGAGGGCTTCCCGCTTCAGTACAACCCCGTGAACTACCCGTTCCACGGCGTCGACAGCACCGTCTCGGGGGTCGGCTACAACGTGGCGAAGGCGCTGACGGTGTTGGGCGACCGGGTCGACTTCCTCTCCGTCGTGGGGCGCGACCTGGCTGCCAAGATGGTCTTCCAGGCCCTCTCGGACGACGGCCTGCAACGGCGGTTCGTGGTGCCGGCGACGGACCGCACGGCGCAGTCCGCGATCCTCTATGACCCGGCTGGCCGGCGCCAGATCCACGTCGACCTCAAGGACGTCCAGGAGGCCGTCTACCCGGTGGACCTGTTCGAGTTGGCGCTGGACCGCTGCTCGCTGGCCGTCCTGTGCAACATCAACTTCTCGAGGCCCTTTCTGGCGGCGGCTGCCGGGGCCTCAATCCCAATCGCGACCGACGTACACGCCATCTCGGACGTGGACGACGCCTACAACCGCGACTTCATGCGAAGCGCCCGCATCCTCTTCCTGTCGGACGAGCACCTGCCTTGTCCGCCGGAGCAGTGGGTGCATAAGGCCCTGGAACGGTACTCACCGGCCGTCATCGTCGTGGGGCTCGGGGCAGCCGGCGCCCTGCTGGCGGTGCCGGCCGACGGTTTCGTGGGCCGCTTTCCGGCGGTTGCGATTCGGCCCGTCGTCAACACGATCGGAGCGGGCGACGCCCTCTTCTCGTGCTTCGTGCACGCGTACGCACGCTCGAACGACCCCTATGAGGCCCTCCGCAAGGCGCAGGTCTTCGCCTCGCACAAGATCGGAGAGAAGGGTGCGGCCGACGGGTTCCTGGACGCCGCGGCTCTCGCCGAGCTGGACGAGCGGCTGAGGGCCTGAGGGCCCGCGGGGTCCTGGGCTGCAGGGCGTCGATGTCGGGAGTTGCGCGAGGGGTCCCGGTAGGACCGTAGGAGTTGCCGGCGCGGCCGCGACGACGGCCACGCCGGAAGGAAGAAGCGGCTCTTCGCCGCTTCAGGGGCGCCCGGTCAAGCGGTGGCGACTCACCCGGACCGAGGCGGCGAGCACGGGTGGTCGTCGAGTCGAGCCGGCTGCGCACGCCGCAAGCGTTCACCGCAAAGTCACGAAGGGCACGAAGTGGGCACCAAGATTGACTTCTTTGCCTTACTTTCACCTTCGTGCTTCCTTGGCGCGCTTCGGGTCTTCGTGGTGAAAAGGCCTCCAGACTTGCCGTTTCGCCTGCTCCTCGCGAGATTGCCGTGAACGGTTACCGCACGCCAAGGCACTTCCAAGCGTCCGCCGAAACGATGCCGGCGCCTCCAGGACGGCCCGCCCGTCGTCAGCCGATGATGTCGCCGCGGCTCAAGAGGGTCAGGAACTTCTCCAGCGGCAGAACTCGCGTTCCCTCCACCTGTAGTTCCTGCTGTCCCAGGTAGACCAGGTAGGTCTCGAGCGCACGCGTGCCCTGAAAGGCCTCGAGGCCCTTGCGGTACTCCGAACGATATCTGGAGCCGTGCTTGACCTCGATGGCGACGACCCTCTCGCCGTGCCACCAGACGAAGTCGACCTCGTTACCGCCGGGCGTTCGCCAGTAGCCGAGCGAGCCCTTCACGGAGGCATAGTCGATGTAGCTCTGCAACTCGTGAAAGACCAGGTGCTCCAGCAAGACCCCACTGAAGTCTGCAGGCAACGGCTGATCGAACCCTCCGGCAGCGGCGGTGAGCACTCCGGGATCGAACCAGTAGAACTTCGGATGCGCGAGCTCCTTCATCTTCGCGCGCGGACGATAGGCGGGCAGCCACGTACCGACGAGCGTGTCGATCAGCACGTCGAAGTAACCTCGAATCGTCTCACGAGAGACCGAAGCATCGCGTGCCAGGCTCGAAACGTTGGTAACCTGGCCGGCGGTCAGGGCAGCGACTTCGAGGAACCTGCCGAAGCTGCCGAGGTTGCGTACGAGGCTCTCCGCCTTGATTTCCTCGCTCAAGTACATCGTGACGTAGGCCCGCAGGAAGTCCTCACGCGAGCTGTCATCCTCGGCCGTCACACTGAGAGGGAGACACCCGTATCGCATCAGTTGCGCGGGAGACGCGGAGAAGTTCAGCTCAGCCAGCGTGAGCGGGTGGAGCTTCTTGACGACTGCCCGCCCCGCCAGCAAGTTCGCATGGCCCCGCTTGAGCCTGCGGGCCGACGAGCCCGTGAGAGCGAAACGGCGATAGCCGTGTTCTTCCATCAGAAAGTGGACCTCATCGAGCAGCTTTGGGACGCGCTGCACTTCATCGACCACGATCCACCGCTCCCTGGGCTGGGCGAGCACCGCATGCCGGAGCAGGGTTGGGTCCCTCTCGAACTGCAGCATCGTCTGAGGCGGCAGCAAGTCCAGGGCGAAGGCCTTCTCGAGCGACGAGCGTGCCCAGGTGCTCTTGCCGGTGCCCCGTGGCCCGAAGAGAAAGAAGGAAGTCCGAGGCGGCATCAGCTTGCGTGGAAACATCAACACCAAATTTACCGGAAAAATGGTGTCGATATCTACAGCTATCCGCTTCGACGCTGCTGGCGCCGGCGGCCTTACGAGGCCGCGTGAGCGATGGTAGGGCCGACCTCTCGGAGTTCTGGAGTGCCGACCGCGACCTCTCCAGGTCTCCGGACCTCTCGTTCCGAAGTCCCCAACAAGGGTCACTTACCGGAGCAGATCCCCGAGCGGCACCACCCAGAGGTTGTCGCCCAGGGGGACTGCAGCCTCGGTGCGGCAGGCCAGCAGGGCGAGGCTTCCTCCGGACTCCGCCTGCCAGGCCCGGAGCCCCGCCAGGTCTCGCTCCGACCACCGGCTGGCTTCCTTCACCTCGAGGGCCAGCGTTCTCCTCCCTTGCTCGAGAACGAAGTCGACCTCGTGGCGGCCGCTGAGGTTCCAGAAGTCAGCCTGAGCCCGCTGACGGCGGGGCGGGGGAGTGATTTGAGTCACGCTGGCTGAGGGGAAACAGAAAAAGCCCCTCGCGGAAGTTGACGATCGCGTTCCGGAGAGGCAGGTCTCTCTTTGTACGAGAAAGGAGACCCATGATCAGTTTACGCAAGCTCTCGTCGCTGTCCATCCCGTGGTGCCCGGCCCGCCAGCAACTCGACCAGGACAGGCCTCGGTCCCAACGGTCCGCTCAACTCCCGGCGAGTGAACCCGCACAGCTCGAGCATCGCCGCCCGGCCGGCCAGGCTCTCCGTCGCACCCCGAACCAACGCCAGGTTGCCTGAACCGGATAGCAAGAAGCGTCCGGGCCGCCGCCCTTTGTCGACCAAGGACTTGACGGCGAGCAGGAGTTGCGGAACGCGCTGAATCTCGTCGAGCGTGACGGGGTCGTCACCGGCAAGCAACTGCTCCGGGGACCTCCGGGCGGCCTCCAGTGTCGGAAAGTCGTCGAGCGTGAGATACCGCCGGCCGGAGAGAGCCGGATCGTTCTGCAGCAACGTGGTCTTGCCCGTCTGGCGCATGCCGGTCAACACCACGATGGGGAAGGCCGACAGAGCCCGAGCAACCGCTGCGCCGATGTCTCGAGACAGATATCTCTGTAGTGTCATTGTTCGCCATTGTATGGCGGACTGTGACAAGGCGCAACCACGCACCAGGACCCGGGCTCTGCAAAGGCCCCCGCTGCCTCGGGGGAGATGTGCGAGACTGGAATAATGGTGAGGTGTCCTCTCTTTGCCGTGGCGACCCTGCTGACCCTGACGCCGAGCCTCGGCGCAGCCCCCTCCGAGCGGGTCCTCGTCTCGGCCCTGAACGGCAACGATGCGGTGTCCTTCACCGCCGAGAACACGACGCACTGCCCCGCGGTAGTCCGGATCGACCTTCTCGAATCGGCCAACGCAACGGCCTCGCGCGTCGCCCCGTACGAGTTCGTGGTCCAGGGACGCCAGCAACTCGAGCTCCTGACGTTGCGCCAGCAAGACCCCTCGCGTCCCTGGCGCTACAGATGGCAGTACACGTACTGGTACGGAGCCCCCGGGGTCGAGCACGACCGGAGTTGCCTGTACGCTTGGCCGTTCGACGCCGGCGTCCCGCGGCGTTTGTCCCAGGGCCCCAACGGGAGCTTCTCACACACGGGGGCAGAGGCCTTCGCCCTCGATTTCCTCATGCCCGTGGGCACACGCATCCTCGCGGCACGCGACGGCCTGGTCGGATTCGTCTCCGACGCCTATTCGGCCGGCGGCCCCGATCCGTCCCTGAAGGGCAAGGCAAACGAAGTGCTGCTGGTGCACCCGGACGGGACGCTGGGCAGATACGTCCACCTGCGTGAGGGTGGGGCCCGGGTGTACGAAGGCCAGCGCGTCAAAGCCGGCGAGCTGCTCGGAGAGAGCGGGAACACGGGTTTCAGCACGGAGCCGCACCTTCACTTTGAAGTCCGGCGCGCTCGCTTCGGCGCGGACCCTGAATCGCTGCCCATCCGATTCGACGACGGTGCCGGACGCGCCATCGCTCCGGTCGAGGGGAACTCCTACCCGGCCTCACAGCCGAGAAGCGGCGTCAGAGGCGAGCCACGCGGACGCTGACCGAAGTTGCGGCGGATTCCCGTTGTCCGGGGTTCCTGGCAGCGTGGGCCCCCCGGTCCGGCGCGGAAACGAAGCCGGCCGGCCGCATCTGAAACGTGCTGCTTGCCTTTCCCCGAGCGAGCCGCGCTCGCGGCCGGAACGAGGGCGGAGCTTCACTTCTCGCTCAGTCGCCAGACGCCGTCCCAGTCCTGGGCGGGAGGGTCCGTGGCCAGCCGTTCGCACCGCGAGAGATAGACCGCCGACGGCCGATCGCCGGGGAAGAGCCCAAGGCACCGCTTGAACACTTCGATTCCATCGTTCCAGCGGCGGGCGCGGTAGGCCGAGAGCCCCTCCTCGAACGTCCGCCTCAGTTCCTGCCTGGCGGCGTCCAGCTCGCCGTGCCGTCCAAGGAGCTCGAAGACACGCACCGGGTCGGTCTTGCCCTTCACGGCGATCAGGTCGATTTCGCGGGTCTCGATCTCGGCCCTCGCCATCTTCTCCGTTTCCTCGCTGAGCAAGATGCGCGTGCCGTACTGCTTGTTGGCGCCCTCGAGTCGACTGGCCAGGTTGACCGTGTCGCCGAGCACGGTGAAGGCCTTCGATACCTCGGAACCGATGCTGCCGACCACGACGTCTCCCGTGGCGATGCCAATGCGGAAATCGATGTCCGGCACGCCCTTTCGCAACCCCATCAGTTCGGGCAGGATAGCCCGGAACTTCTCGAGTGCCTGGAGCTGCGCCAGCGCAGCCAGGCAGGCCAGGCCGGCGTGCTGCTCGGCTGGGGTGAAAGGCGGCCCCCAGAAGTGTCCTTGATGCGATCCTTGACGCGAAGCTCCTGCACCATCTTGTTGAAAGAGCGCGCCAGCTCGGCGATCTCGTCCGCCGTCGCCACCTGGACCTCGACGTCGAGCTTGCCGCTCTCGACCGCGTGGACTCCTGTCATCAGCGCCCGCACCGACCGCATCAGTCCGCGGATCACGAGGATCGAGAGCACCAGGCCGACCAGGCAGGCGATGCCTGTCGCGGTGAAGCTCACGCGCTGGATGCGCTGCTGCATGTCGAGGACCTCTTCCGTGCACAGGCGATTGAATTCCGAAACGTCGGCGAGGCCCTTCTCGCTGTCGGACATCGTCTCGGCGTAGGTCTTCTCGACGAGTGGGGTCAGCGCCGCGATCGCCTGCGAATCGTGCACCGTCATCGCATCGAGCAGCCGTGTGCTGTATCCGGAGCTCTCCCGGCTGCGGGTCTGCAGTCCGGCCAGGAGGACCGAGAACTTGGCCATCTCGACCTTACCCCGTCCGCCCAGGGGAGCGCTCTCGAGCAACAGCTCCGCCCGTGCGGCATGCTCGAGCGCCGCCGCCGCCTCGGCGTCCTTCTGCCCCAGGAGGGCTCGCTCGCGCGCCAGTTCCTCCTCGCGGTACGGCGTGCGGGCCAGTAATGCTCGCGCTCGAGCCAGGTGCATCTGCCGCTCCAGCATGCGAAACCGGAAGTCGCTCACGGCGTCCTTCAACGGGACAAACCCCTCGCTGACGACCAGGAGCTGGGCGCGCCCCCTGCTGACAAGGCCGCTGGAGATGATCGACACGAGTGCCGTCAACGCCAGAAGGCAAAGCGTGATACCGAAGATCTTGCCGCCGATGCTGAGGTTCATGGGCCGCGCCGAGGTTGCCGCAATGTTACCACGGTCACGCTACTCGGGGCGGCCGGCCGCGAGAGACTCGGACTCTCAATCTCGGGGTCGAGAGACACTTGTTCTCCCTGCGTGGCGCCAGCGCTCCAGCTCCTGCTTGAGCGGCTCCCAGTAACGGCGATCGAGTTCGCGCTCGGACTCCTGTTCTTCGAGCAGGAGCCTGGCGACGGCCGTGGCGTCACCTCGAACCGCTGCTTCGATCGCCGGCCGGCGGCCGGCCACGGCGCGCGCTTCCTCAGGGAACCGGCGGGCAAGCTCGAGGAGCAGTTCGCAGGTGCGTCCCTCGGAGAGCCAGAACGAGACCTTCTCTGTTGAGACCTGCGGGCCGGCTCGATAGACATCGGCCTCGACGAGACGCCGAATCATGGGCCAGTCCTTGTCGCGCTGGGTCTTCTTGGCCTTCACCAGGTCTTCGACGGACAGCAGGGGAACGAGGCCGACTCCCGGCACGTTCAGTTCGTTCCGTCGAAGCCACAGGCCGGGAAACGCATCGACGCCCCGCAGGCGCGCCATGACATCCAGACGAAGGCCGCCTAGCCCCTCGGCCTGGCACCGAAAGTGACACGCATGGCCCCGCTCGAGAACCTGCGCGGACAGCGGCGGCACGTACACGAGTTCGGCTTCGAGGGCCGACAGCGCCTTCTCCAGCGCCGCGAGGTTCGGTCGCGCCCCCAGGACGACCACGTCGAGGTCCCGACTGAACTCTGCGGCCCCGTAGCCGATGCAGGCCTGCCCTCCCATCAGGAGGAACGCGACCTCATGTTCGAGCAGGGTCGAAAGGACTCTCGCTATCGGGTTCCGGGACAACGTCTCCTCCCAGGAGCGCGAAGGTCTCCCACAGCCGCTGGGACTCCAGAAACCGATCGAACGGCGAGAGCTCGTACCACTCCAACTGTTCCAGGCTGTTGTCCGGATTGCGCCGGATCGCCTCACGGAGTTCTTCCATCGACGCGTTGCTCCCTGAGCGCTGCTCACAGGAGATCATACCCCAGCAACAGAGGCCGCAAGGCAAGTCCCCACGATCGCCAGTCCAGAGCCTGGGCATCAATCTCCGGGCCGTCGGTCACCGGTGAAGTGGGGCGGGCGTCCCGACTGCCCAGGCACGGCATCCAGGCCGCTGGGCAGCCAAGATGGTGCCCCGCTTCATCAGAACTCGGGAGGCCGGCGGTTGATTCACAAGCTCTCACGTTTCCCCGCGGCTCATCCGCCCGTACTCCTTCGTCCCGCTACCGTCGCAGCTTGCCGGCCCGGCCGCGCCAATCGCCCTGCAGCAGCGCCTCGGCGCCGAGTGCTTCAACGCCGCGGGTCAACGCCGCCAGCCTCAGGCCGCCATCTCCGGTGACCAGCGTCGTGCGGCCAGTCGGGTAGCGCATCGCGGTCCGCAGGATCTCCGCGGGAGCTGCTACGTTCCGCCCTCTGCGGGCCCGAGCCGCAGGTTCCTGGCAACCTCGGGGGCACCGGGGGCCTGCGGCTCGCCCGGGGGCCGTCCGGCGGTCTCTCCGACGAGGACGTTCCACCAGTCGGCCAGCGACCCCTCCGAGACGATGCGGCGGAAGAACTCAATCTCCTCCCGGACTCCGAGAGCTCGAATCTGGTCATAAATGCGGGATTGGGCCTCACGCTTGAAAGCGATGCAATCGAGAACCGGGGGCTCAGGGCTCGTCTTCATCCACCTGCACCTCCAGTGGTGACACAATTGCGAGCAAACCGAAACCGTGGAAGAGGTTCACCTGGTTGTAGAGCCGGATCTTGTCGAGTCGAACCAGATGCTTGAAGTTCCAGGAGACGATGGCGTCGGCGCGGGCCAGGGTCGCCAGCGCCACGTGCGTCGCATCCTCCTCCCAGCGGGGGCCCACGATCTTCGCTGCGAGGTAGGCGTTGCGAAGCTCGATGGCCTCCGCCGTCAGTTCCACCGGCCGCACCAAGGCGCTGGGCAGGGACGTCAGCAGTTGCTGCACGGCCAGCGGCGCACCTGCGAGTTCCCCGAGCAGGACCGGACTGACGAGCACCTCGAACCTCCCCGCGCGAGCCAGGTCGAAGAAGCGGCGCGACTCCACCTGGAACTCCGGATCGAAAACGCCGCCGAAGACCGACGTGTCCACATAGAACGTGGGTCGTCTCACACCGGGGAGTATACTCCGCAGTGCGAGACGCTGCCCGGGCATCGAGTGTGCCGGTTCAACCGGCTGGCCGACCCGCAGACGGTGGCCGATGTGATGGCCCACTGCCACGAGCAGGGCATCCTGCCCCGCGACCTCGAGATCGAGAACGGACCTGTTCCTCGTCAATGTAAGCGCCTCAGCCAGGTCCGGCGTCCGGTAGGCCGCGAGAGAGGCGGATGCCAGCGCCGGGCAAAGCGGGCACCGGCAAGCCCGAGTAACGCGAGGGCAGTAGGACCGGCCTCCGTGCCGGCTCTTAGCCGGCGCCAGCCGGGTAAACCCGAGTAACGCGAGGGCAGTAGGGCCGGCGTCCCTGCCGGCCAAGACGGCCGAGAAGCAGTAAGGCCACTCGGCCCCCACCGCTCAGCGCCGCAGCCGCTTGCGAACCACGGGCTCGAGCGCCTGCCAGACGTTCCCCGCGACCACGCGGTGGCCCGCGGCGTTGGGGTGACCGTTATTGAGCCAGAGCTTCCCGTTCCCCCAGACGCCATCGAGGAGACCGGGACCGAGCGGCACCTTGTGGGCCTTCGAGACCGCTTCGAAGGCCTTCGCGAATCCGGAAACCAACGCCGGCTTGTAGAAGTTGGGCAGCTTGGTCGGGATGAGGACAACCCAGGTGTTCTTCGCGTGGGCGCGGGTGACCATCTCGTCCAGGTTGCGTCGCAGCCGCTCCGAGACGACCTCGGGGGCCTCTCGCGAGAGGTTCGCGTCGTTCGTGCCGAAGTTGACCACCAGGAACAACGGCCGCTTGGCCAGCAGGGCATCGATCCGGGCGAGGCCCTGGGCCGAGGTGTTTCCGCTAACTCCGGCATTGATCGCCCGGAGCGGGTATCCGGCCGCGTCGAGCTGATGCTGCAGGAGCGCCGGATAGGCCTGATCGGCGCGGATGCCGGGCCCCTCGGTCAGGCTGTCGCCGAGGAAGACGACGGTCCGGGAGTACCGCGACATCCAGGTCGGCCAGGCAGAGGGCAGAGTCGTCCGGGTCGACGCGAGCCCGTCGAAGGACGGGGTGTCTCCGGAGTCGCCGGGCGACTGGGCCCAGACCGCGTGGCCGCCCGAGAGAGCGGGTCCCACGAGCCCCGCAGGCATCAGCACCAGCGCCAACGAGAGCCAGACCAGGCAGGAGAGGAGACGGGCCATCGAGATCCTCCTTCGAATGCGCCGCGCGCGCGGCGCCTGCCACGATCATAACCCGTGGGAACGCGGTTGGGGAGGGGCTGCTCTCGCGTTTGGTTGGACCTCTCCAGCAACCCCGGACCGCCCAAGACTCGATGAACTTCGATTGCCGCTTGAACGATGATGCGGCTGACAGGATTCTCCCGCCCAGACCCAGCCATGGGGCTGATTTGTCCAGCCACCTTTCCGTCCTGGCGTCTTTGCGTCCTTGCGTTGGGTCCTCTTGCCCCCCCACATCGCCTACCAGTTTGTCTCGAATTGAGCCCGACAAGTCAATCTGAAAGACGTTTCCGGGAGCGGCCCCGGATCAGGTGACAGAGAGGACCAAACGCGAAGACGCCAGGACGCAAAGACGCCAGGAAATGCTGATCAATGGGACCTTCTTTGCGTCCTTGCACCTTTGCGTCCTTGCGTTGAAGACAGGCACCGTGGCCACTCGACGACGCGGCTTCCCACTTCTCAGGGACGCTCCCGACGTTTCCCATGCTCCGAGCGGGTGGCTGCATCAAATCGTGATGGTTACCATATCCTGCCATGG
>JACQZL010000223.1 GCA_016213865.1 Candidatus Rifleibacteriota bacterium | reverse complement strand
TGGTCCGGAACTGCCTCCGAATGCGGCCCGAGCGCATCATCGTCGGCGAGATCCGCGGCGGCGAGGCCCTCGACATGTTGCAGGCGATGAATACCGGCCACGACGGCTCGCTGACGACGGCGCATGCCAACAGCCCGCGCGACATGATTGCTCGCCTGGAGACGATGGTGATGATGGCGGGCATGGACCTTCCGTCGAAGGCCATCCGCGAACAGATCGCGAGCGCCATCGACCTGATCGTGCAGCAGAACCGACTGCGCGACGGCAGCCGCAAGATCACGCACATCACAGAGGTCCAGGGGATGGAAGGCGAGGTCGTGACCCTGTCCGACGTCTTCCGATTCGAGCAGACAGGTGTCGACGAGCACGGCAAGATCATCGGCCGGCTCAAACCCACGGGCATCCGCCCGAAGTTCATGCACAGGTTCCAGGAGGAAGGAATCGTCCTGCCCGCCCGGATCTTCATGACGAAGGATGAAGAGGGAGGCGTCTGGTAATGGGGATGTTGCCCATACTTCTCGGTGTCGGCGCGGCCGTTGTCGTCACGGTCCTGGTGCTGTTCGGCAAGGACGACGATCAAGAAGTCAAAGACAGGATGGCCCAGTTCGCCTCGCTCGATGCCGCTGGCGAGGGCGGTGCGCCGGGCGAAGCGCACGAGGCCAAGGTCGAGAACAAGGCGCAGGAGATCCTGCAGACCCTCGGCTCGATCGCCAAGCCGTTCACGCCGGACGCGCTCAATCATCGCTTCGGCAAGATGATCGAGAAGGCCGCCGTGAAGTGGCGCCCGAACGAGTTCGCAGCGCTGGTCTACATCGCTTTCATTGTCTCCGGCGCGTTCGGTTACTTTTACGCCGGGATGCTGGTTGCGGTGCTCTTCGCGGCCGTGGGCGCTTGCCTGCCCTTCGCGTGGCTGCACATCTGCTTCAAGCGCAGGATGTCCCAGATTGGCAACCAGATGCTGGACACCCTCATCCTGCTCTCCAACGCCATCAAGGCAGGCTACAGCCTGCTGCAAGCGATGGACATGATCAGCAAGGAGTCCCCGCCTCCGATGGGTGAGGAGTTCAAGCGGATCATCCGAGAAGTGGCCTTCGGCGTACCAGTGGAAGAGGCCCTGCTCGCCTTCAAGGAACGCATCCCCAGCGAGGACTTGGACCTCATGGTCACGGTGGTGTTGATCCAGCGCCAGATCGGCGGCAACCTATCGGAGATCCTGGACAAGATCGCCCACACGATCCGCGAACGCATCCGCATCCGCGGGCAGATCGCGACGCTGACCGCGCAGGGCAAGATCTCGGGCGCGATCATCGCCGGAATGCCGGTGGCCCTGATCGGCGTCCTCCGATACATCAACCCCGGCTACATCAGCCTCCTGTGGGCCTACAGCCCGAAGGACGGCTCGTGGCATAGCTGGTACATCCTCGTCGTGTGCGGAATCATGGAGATCATCGGCTTCATGGTCATCATGAAAATCGTGAACATCGAGGTCTGACCGTCCCCTTCGAGGTCTCCCGCCCATGCTCAAGTTGTTGTTTCTGACCGCCATCGTCTACGCCGGCGTCTACGCCATCCTCAACCTGATGGGTAGCGAGGACAAGGATGTCCGGGACCGTCTCGGCAAGCTCGACTCCATCACCGCCAGCGGCGAGGAGAAGTCGACGGAGATGTTCAACGAGGACCTACAGAAGCCGTTCTCGGAGCGCGTGCTGATGCCGGTGGTCCGATCGGTTTCGAAAGTACTCACGAAATCGACCTCGAGTGACTTCGTGGGCCAGTTGCAGAAACAACTGGCCCAGGCAGGCTACCCCGGCGAGCTCAAACCCCAGGAGTTCTTCGCCATCCAGGTCATCGTCTTCATGATCTGCCTGATGGTGGGCATCGGCGTCTGCGCGATGTGGGTCCGCGGCAACTTCATGCTGGCCCTGCAGATCATCGGTGGCAGCGCCATCTTCGGCATCTTGCTTCCGCGTCTGTGGCTCACCAGGCGCATCAAGGATCGCCAGCACGACGTTCAACTGCAGCTTCCCGACATCATGGACCTGCTCACGGTCAGCGTCGAGGCCGGCCTTGGCTTCGACGCTGGATTGGGCAAGGTCATCGAGAAGTTGAAAGGCCCCCTGCCCGACGAGTTCCGGGTCATCCTCCGCGAGATCCGCGTCGGCAAGACCCGAAAGCAGGCGCTCAAGGACTCCATGGACCGCATCGGCGTCACCGACGTCGAAGCCTTCTTCAGCGCCGTGATCCAGGCCGAGCAGCTCGGTGTCTCGCTGGCCAAGGTGCTCCGCGTTCAGTCCGACCAGCTCCGCCAGAAGCGCCGCCAGAGGGCCGAGGAGCAGGCCCAGAAGGCGCCGGTGAAGATGATGTTCCCTCTGGTGCTCTTCATCTTCCCGGTCATCCTGATCGTGCTGCTGGGGCCGGCGGTCATCCGCGCCTACGACATCTTCGTCGAACAGGGGCAGGGCCCCGGCGGCAAGTAGCTCGCCGAACCAGCCGGTGCAGATCCGCAATCTCACGCGCCAGACGGTCCTGGCCCGGGACGGCCGGTACGCCGACACTTTTCTCACGCGGCTCAAGGGGCTCCTCCTGCGCTGGCCTGGCGGGTCTGGAGACCAATGGTATTAATTCCAGCGCCGGAAGAGGCCTGACGGGCGTCGGAAAGGTAGAAGCGGCATCTTGCCGCTTCCACAGGTCCGGACAAGTCGCTGTCGCGTGACCAGGCGCCCAAAAAGCGGCTGGAAGCCGCTTCTACCTTGCGGCGTGGCTGTCGTTGCGGCCTCGCCGGCAAATCCATGGCAGGAGATGGGAACCATGAGGACTAATGCCATTGGTCTGGAGACCCGCCACCACCAAGACAGGAGGAAGCCCCCGACGCAGTGATGCGACTTCCCACCTTTCAGGAATGCTCCCGCCCCGAGCGACCCCGGGGCCTCCGTGCCGGCCCGTCCGAAGCTCTCAACTTCGGACCGCCAGCCGCCGATGGGATAGTGAATTCTGCTCGCCAAGGCCATCCCATTGTGCCCGCCATTCGTCCGAGTCGGGCCAGGCCTCGTCAAGCAAAGCCAGGAGGATCTGTCCATGGCACCGAAGCGTTGGAACGTCGCCTTCGCCTTGTTCGTCGCCAGCCTGATGTTGGTCACTGCGGGATGTGGCGAGAAGAGCTCCGTCCAGGACTCGGACGGTGCTTTCAAGATCATCGCCAAGCAGCCTGAGCGCATCGAGCTGGAGGTGTTCCCCAGCCAGATTCCCGCTGACGGCGCATCCTCGGCGACCGTGATTGCTCGGGTCTTCAACGACCTGGGGCTGCTGACTTTCTCGGACGTCCTCCTCACGTTGGGGCTGGAGAAGGGTCCTGCAAACGCACCCGGGAGCGGCTTCATTGCCGCCACGGGCAACACCAACACCCACGGCGTCGCCCAGGTGATCTTCACCGCCGGCACGGTGCCCGGCACCGTCACCGTCGTGGTGCGAGCAGGTCGAGCGGTCGCCAGGATCCCCATCACGCTGGTCCCGGTCACCCCGGTTCACTTCCAGACGACAGTCTCGCCGGCCCCGACCACCACGGACGCGGTCGACGTGACGGTGGTGTTCACCGATCCTTTCTTCCTGAGGACCGGGACGCCAGTCGCCCTGACAGTCCTGGACCACAACGGAGACTCGCTGTCCAGTCGGGTAGTCCCCAATGCCAACGTCGCCATCGACGGGACCTACGGCGCCAGGGTGTTCCTGGGCCCCTTGACCCCCGAGCAGACCCGGACCGGAGTACGAGGCTACATCCAGACGACCATCGGCGCGATCTCCACGCTCACGGAGTTCCGTCTGGCCACGTCGGGAAGCGGCGGTGCAGGCGGCGGCGGGAACCTGCCGCCGACCTTTCCCAACTCCGTCGTGTTCACGCCGTCGACTCTCCGGATGGCAGTTCGTAACGGCAGCACGTTGGCCATTCCGTTGACGGCCCAGTTCCCCTCGACCGCCGTCGGAGCCGATGCGGAGTTCACGCTCAACCCACCCTTCAGGAGTCCGGCGCCCAACTCGATCACGGGCTACTTCACGCCGTGCCCCGCCCCGCTGACCGCAACGGCGTGTGAAAGCCAGCGAATTCGCATCAGCTCGAGCGGCACCGCGACGACCACCCTAGTCCTCACCAACGTGCAGGCGTCCCAACTGGGCGCCGGCCTGGTGCTGGCAGTGAACGTCTTCGCCTCCAAGGTCATCAACGACGTGGAGTACCAGTTCGCCGGGAGCTCCCCGATCACCCTCTTTGCGGAGACACCTACCCTGGCCTTGATCAGCCTGGCCGCGATCCCGCCGCAGACGTCGGTCGCGGCCGGCGGCAGCTTCTCGGTCCAGATGCGCGCCAGGGTCCAGGCCCAGAACGGCTCGTTCCCGCCGGGCGTCTTCGTCAACTTCTCGAGCGACCAGAGCGCGGGGGTCATCTTCCCCACGACGGCCGCCACCGACAGCACCGGCACGGCGCTGGCCACCTTCAGCATGAACCAGGTGCCGGCCAGCCTGCTCTCGAACGGGCTGTTCATCACCCTGAGGGCGCAGGCCGTCGGGGCCGGCTCGCAGGTGGGTCTGAACGCCACGACCTCGATTTTCGTCTCGCCCAAGTTCGGCCCTCCGGACCATCTGGTGCTGTCCTCCAGCATCCGCCCCAACCCGACGACCTCGGTCATCTTCGTCCAGGGGTCGGCGTTCCCGACCGTGACGCAGGTGACCTTCGATGTGCTCGACATCAACGACAACGTTGCACGCTCGGCCACGGACCGCGTCCAGTTCGTCCTGGAAAACGGCGGTCTGCACGGCGGCGAGAACCTCGAGCCGGGCGCGGGCGCGTCGGTCACCACGGGCGCCCTGGTGCTGAACGGCCGGGCCTCGACGATCCTGCGCTCGGGCATCCGCGCGGGGACGGTGCGGCTCATCGCGTTCATCGACAACGCCATCCGCAACGGCCGTCCGGATCCCGGCGAGCCCCACAGCGAGCCGGTCACGGTCAGCATCTCGGGCGGATTGCCCGCGGGCCAGAACCTGAGCGTCATCCCCGAGATCCTCAACATCCCGGGCCTGCTCAGGGCGGGCATCTTCGACTTCATCACGGCCTACCTCGCGGACCGATTCAACAACCCGGTCATCGCAGGGACGAGGGTCAGCTTCACGTCCTTCGACTACTTCACGCTCGACTCGGCCGCGCAGGTGACCGCGTCGACCCAGACCGCGCCGGCGATCAGCCAGGGCACGGCGACCCTGCAGAGTCAGGAGCCGCGCCCCGCGAGCGGGTTCGTCGGGGTGCAGGCCCAGACTAACTCGGGCGTTGACTCGACGGTCCTGGCCCTGGCCCCGGACGTCACCCGCACGGGAATCGCCTACGCCGGCGCCGACGGCGGCGGCGTCTACCAGGGTACGTTCTCCGCCTCGGGGTTCCTCCCCTTCGGCAACATGTCGTGGCTCAACGTCGGCAACGGCCGCACCGGCCTGGCCAATGGCTACGTGCGCGCCCTGGCCGTCGACCCGCGCCCCGGCATGAACGGCATCCTGTATGCCGGGACCGAGCTGGGACTGTTCCGCTCGACCGGCTCGGGCGGGATCTGGGTCCAGCGTTCAGGCCGCGGCCGCATCGAGAACGAGACCCCGGGTACAACGGCGGATCCGCTGGCTTTCACGCTACAGGTCCCGGCTGTCACCATCAGGGCCCGAACGGTCGTCATGGATGGCTCCGTTCGCCGGACCGACTTCGTCTTCGACACTCCGACGCAGCTCCGCTTCCTCAGGACGGGCCCCGCGGCCGCGCTGCGCGTCAGCTACGACTACGACCGGGGCATCCCGGAGCTGGTCCCCATCACCGCCATCGCCGTGAGCCTGAACTCGAGGGCGAACCAGACGCCCCTGGCGGACAACGCCATCGTCTACGCGGCCACGCTGGGCGCCGGCGTCTATCGGTCGACCAACGGCGGTTTCACGTGGGTCCCGGTCAACGCCGACCTGACCAACACGAACGTCGTCTCCCTCGCGCTGGTCCGTATGCCAGGCAACGTCAACGACGTCGTCCTCTTCGCGGGCACCCTGGGCGGAGGCGTCTTCAAGCTGACCAGCGGAACGGTGGGCGCCGCTGCCTTCCGGATCGTCGGAGAGGCCAACATCACGGACGCCCAGGCCACGGACCTTCTAAGGTGGCTGCCGGCCAACCTCAACCTCACGGCGACGCACGTCACGTGCATGGCCGCGGACCCCGACCAGGTCGGCGGCAACGCCCGGGCGTTCACGCTGTATGCCGGCACGGACGTCGGCGGCGTCTTCCGTACGACCAGCAACAACCTGTTCGACGACCAGGCGGCCAACCTCAACTGGGCGCCGGCAACCCGCAACGTCTCGTTCGCCAACCTGTCGAACGTCCGCGTCACGGGCATCACCGTCGAGCCGGTCACCAAGCAGGTCTTCGCCTGCACCGTGGACGATGACGAGCCCGAGAACCCGATTGGCGGTCTCTTCCGCTCGGTCGATGGCGGCGTGACGTTCTTCCCCCTGGGCAGCCCGCTCTCCGGCAACGCCCAGCCCCTTTCGAACAGCCGGCTTCGCTCCCTGGCCATCGCGGGCGGCAACCTCTGGATCGGTGGCGACGGCCGGCAGGTCTGGCTCAGTCGCAACCCGACGGCCGCCGATCCGGCGACCGTCACCTTCACCGAGGTGGGCAGAATCGGGACCCTCGGATCCGGCACCATCACGGTCAATCCGCAACTCGACAACGACATCTACGACACGACCCGCGTCCTTTTCAGCGGCTCGCCCGTCGTCGACATCGTACCGCTGGAATCCAGCACGACCATCGCAAACGGCGGCTTCCAGACCTTCCTGGTGACCGTCAGCGACCCGAACGGCAATCCGCTGCCGGGCAACACGGTCGTCTGCATCACCAGCACGCCCAAGGGCGTCGTCTCCGGGGCCGGCAGCGGCGGCAGCGACTGCCCCGTCGTGAGCGGCTCGTCGGCTCGCATCGCGATGTCCGACACCCAGCAGGGCGGAACGGACTTCACCTTCGATCTCACGAACGACCTCGCGACGGGCGACGTGGCCACGGGTGACGTGGGCGTCACCGTCAAGGTCTCGGCCACGGTCTTCACTCCGACCGGGCAGCGCCTGGCCACGGGAGAGGACACCATCTCCCGAACCCTCTCGTCGCAACTGCCGCTGGGCCTGGTCCACGGCAACCCGCCGACTGAGCCGATCGCCGACGAGACGTTCGCCATCACCGGCGGCATCGGTCCCTTCCTCCCGACGGTGACCGCGGGGACGACCCTGACCATCACGGGCACGCGGACGTTCACGGTCCGCACGGGAGGCAACAACACGGCCTTCACGCTCTCGGTCCTGGACACCGCGACCGGCCAGACACTGCAGCGGACGTTCACGGTTCCGTCGGCGCTGTAGGACCACCGCAGGCTGCAGGCTGGATCGGCCTCGGTCCGGCTCGCAGCCTGCGGCTTTTCCGGCGCTGTGGTACGCTGGCGGCATCGTGGCCGACGTCAAACCGCAACGCCCGCCGCCGGACCGGGCCCTGGTCGAGTACCTCTGCCGCCTCTCCAGGCTAGGCCTCTCGGAGGACGAGATCCCCTCCTACGTCGCCGACCTGCAACAGATCGTCGGTTACGTCGAGAGACTCGAGCAACTGGCGCTCGACGGCGTCGAGCCGACCAGCCACGCTCTCGACCTGGCCAGCGTCACCCGGCCCGATGATCCGGCCCCCTCGGAGCCTCGGGATCGGGTTCTGGCCAACGCTCCGTGCCGGACAGCCGACTCCTTCAAGGTCCCGAAGGTCGTTTGACCTCGCCTGAGCGGGAGCGGCCGGCGCTCCCGGGTCACGGGCCAACTCGATCGTAATCCGGCCTCAGGCCCC
>JACQZL010000149.1:22535-33125 GCA_016213865.1 Candidatus Rifleibacteriota bacterium | reverse complement strand
GAGCCCTCGCCACCGGCTACTTGTTCCGGCCTCACTCGGAAAACGTCCCACGCGCAGAGCTAGCACCCGCTCTACAATTCTGCTTGCCAGACGCGGTCCCGGGTGCTAGTCTGCACTCCCTGCGTTTCGTCATCTCCTGATTGTCGGGGCCTGCACGGGCGGGCTGCGTGGGTATGTTCCAAGGAGGGACGTCTCTGGATACGGTGGTCGTGGCAAGGCTTCGGGCATGGGCTCCGAAGACAGGGCCGAGCGTTCGGCGGTGGCGAGGGTTCGCCAGCGTCACCGGATGGTTGGTGATGGTGAGCGGTCTGATGTCCGCCCCCCTCGCCCCGCCCCTGCCCGATGACCTGACGACCCTGAGCTTCCAGGACTTGCTGCAGGTCAAGGTCACCTCGGTGGCCAAGGTCAGTCAGCCGGTCTCCCGGGCCCCGGCCGCGATCTTCGTGTTGCGTCAAGAAGACCTGCGCCGGTCCGGAGCGACCAGCATCCCCGAAGCGCTGCGGCTGGTTCCCGGGGTTGCGGTCGCCCGTCTGGATTCCAACAAATGGGCCATCTCGATTCGCGGCTCCAACGCGCGCTTCTTCAACAAGCTGCTCGTCCTGATCGACGGCCGAAGCGTTTACGACCCACTGCACGCCGGGGTCTACTGGGATGCGCAGGACACGCTCCTCGAGGACGTCGACCGCATCGAGGTGATCCGGGGTCCCGGGGCGACGCTCTGGGGGGCCAACGCCGTGACGGGCGTGATCAACGTCATCACGAAGCGGACCACGGACACCAAGGGTCGCCTCGCCTCTGCGATGGCGGGCAGCCGCGTCAAGGCCCTCACGGCCTTTCGCCATGGGGACGAGCTGGGCCCCAAGGCCAGCTACCGTGTCTGGACCAAGTACGCGGATCGCGACGATTTCGCCCGTGACCTCGGCACCTCCGGCGACGACGGCTGGCAGGCCCTGCGCGGAGGTTTCCGGGTCGACTGGGACCGTTCCGCGAAGGACACGCTCACCTTCTCGGGCGACCTCTACAAGGGCGACGCCGAGCAACGGACCCTGGCCGGCAGTGTCCCCGGCACCCAGCCGCGGCTGGACACGAGCGGGATCCCGTCTTCCGGCGGAAACGCCCTGGTGCGCTGGCACCGCACCCTCTCCGACCGTTCGGACTGGACGCTGCAGCTCTACCACGATGCGACCGATCGCACGGAGATCGGCTTTCGGGAGCAGCGCGAGACCCAGGACCTCGATTTCCAGTACCACCGTCTTCTGGACGGAGGTCACGATCTGGTGTGGGGGCTCGGCTTTCGACGCACGGCCGACGACTTGCGCAACATCGACCTCCTCTCGGTCCTGCCGGCCGCCCGAACCAACCGCATCTTCGCCGCCTTCGTCGAGGATCGCGTTCCCCTGCGCCGGGAGCGCCTGGAGCTGACCCTTGGAGCCCGGTTCGAGCACAACGATTTCACGGGATTGGAGACCCAGCCCACGGCCCGCCTGCTCTGGACGCCCAGTCCTTCCCAGACCTGGTGGGCAGCCGTTTCGCGAGCCGTGCGCACGCCCTCGCGGCTGGAGTTCGACCTGACCACCGTCAGGCTGGCGCCCAACCTCACGGCGCGCGCCACCGACAGGTTGGCGATCGACTCGGAGAAGGTCGTGGCGTACGACCTGGGATACCGCGCCCAGCTCTCGCCGAAGCTCGTCCTGGACGTGGCACTTTTCTACGAGAGGTTCCTGGACGGTCTGGTGGGCACCAGATTCCCGGTCCAGCCGGAGCCCGGCTCGGTACCTCCGAGCTTCGTGCTGCCCTTCCGCTTCGAAAGCCGGCAGCACAGCACGAGCCGAGGTTTCGAGGTCTTCACCGACTGGAAGGTCAGCGAGAGCTGGAAGCTGGGTCTGGGCTACTCGAACCTGGATATCCGGCTGCCGTCGCCCGGCCAGCCCAACAGCCCGAACCATCAGGTCCAGTTACGCTCCTACCTGGACCTGACTCCCGATCTGGAGCTGAACGGGTTCCTGTCGTTCGTCGAACGCCTCCGCGGGCAGGGTGTGCCCAGTTTCTTCAAGCTGGACCTGCAACTGGCCTGGCATGCCTCCCCCGCGCTGGACCTGAGCCTCGTGGGACAGGACCTTCTGGACGATCAGCACCCCGAGTTCGGTCAACCAGGCGGAGCCCTGGGCCGCATCGAGGTAGAAAGAGGGTTCTACGCCAAAGCGGTGTGGCACTTCTGACCGGAGGCTGACGTGACACGGCTCGGGTCCGGACGAGTTGCGCTGGTCGGGCTTTCGATCCTGCTCGGGGCCCTGGCGACTTCCATCTGCGAGGGCCAACCGCAAGCTCCGTTGGTCCTCCGGGTGAAAGCGGCTTTCGTCTACTACTTCGCTCTGTTCGTGGACTGGCCCGGCTCGACCCTGGGGCCCGGACAGTCCAAGGTGGTCCTGGGTGTCTGGGGCAATGACGCGCTGGGCCAAACCCTGGGGGGTCTGCGCGGCAAGAGAGTTGGGGACCGCACCCTGGAGGTCGTACAATTCGAGGCCAACCAGGACGTCTCGGCCTGCCACCTGCTCTACGTGGCGGCTTCGGAACCGGCCAAGGTAAGAGAGCTCCTCGGAAAGCTCGAGGGGCAACCCATCTTGACCGTCAGCGACAGGCCGGGATTCCTCGGACTCGGCGGAATGATCCAGTTCTTCATCGAGGGAGAGACCGTGCGCTTTCAGATCAGCCGTTCCCGGGCCAGCGCAGCCGGCCTGAAGCTCAGCAGCAAGCTGCTGCAGGCGGCGAAGCTCGTCGATCTGGATTGATACCGGAGACGCGGTGAGCAGCCTCTCGATCCAGGCGAAGCTGAAGCTGCTGCTCCTCTCGATCAGCGGAGCGGCGCTCCTGCTGGCCTGCGGGGTGTTTCTGGCCTTCGACCTGACGTTGGCGCGCGAAGCGATGGCCGAGATGCTGCACGTGCTGGCCGGGGTCGTCGGTGCCAGCAGCACAGGGGCCATCGCCTTCAACGACGTCAAGACCGCCGATGAGAACCTGCAGACCCTGAGGGCGATCCCCAACATCCGAAGAGCTGCCATTCGCTCCGCGGACGGCAGGACCCTGGCAAAGTACGAGCGCGTCATGACGGCACCCTCTTCTCGCCCCACGGCCTACCGGTTCTCGGACGATGCCCTGAGCTTGAAGCGGGCCATCGTCCTCGACCGTCAGACGGTGGGAGACGTGGAGATCGAGTCCGACCTGGACGCGTTGAGGACTCGGTTCAGGCGCTACGTGTTGATTGTCGGACTCACGCTCCTGGGCTCGGCGCTTTTTGCGGTCTTCCTGTCGGCCAGGTTCGTGAGGGTGATCTCCCGGCCCATCCTGGACCTGGTCGAGGCCACCCGGGCCGTGTCCGCCGAGGGGAACTACGGCGTGCGTGTGCGCAAGCACTCTTCTGATGAAATAGGTCTCTTGGTGGACCACTTCAACGGCATGCTGGCCCAGCTCGAGCTGCGCGACCGCGAGCTGCAACAGCATCAGGAGAGTCTGGAAGAGAAAGTGGCCGCCCGTACGGCCGAGCTCACGAAGGTCAATGCGGAGTTGCTGACGGCCAAGCAGAAGGCGGAAGACGCGGCCCGTGCGAAGTCCATGTTCCTGGCCAACATGAGCCACGAGATCCGCACGCCCATGAACGCCATCCTGGGCATGGCCGAGCTGATGCGACTGGTCCCGCTTGCGCCCAAGGAACAGCAGGAGTGCCTGAGCCGGCTGACCCAGGCCTCGAACGCCCTCCTCACCATCATCAACGACATCCTGGATTTTTCCAAGATCGAGGCCGGAAAGCTGGCACTGGAGCCAGAGGAATTCCGTCTCAGGGAGGGCCTGCACGCTGCCGTCGACACGCTCGCCCTGGCCGCCGACGAGAAAGGGCTCGAACTGGTCACTCGCGTTCGTCCGGACGTCCCCGACGTGCTGGTCGGCGACGCGAGCCGCTTGCGCCAGGTCCTCGTCAACCTGCTCGGCAATGCGGTCAAGTTCACCTCGCACGGCGAGGTGAGCCTCCATGTGGAGAACACAGCCGGCTCGACGTCCGGGCTGGAGCTGCACTTCTGGGTAACGGACACGGGGCTCGGCATTCCGGCCGAGAGGCTCGAGCACATCTTCCGGCCGTTCGAACAGGTCGACGGCGGGACCACTCGCAGGTTCGGCGGCACGGGGCTCGGCCTGGCCATCGCCAGCCAGATCGTCGGACTCATGGGCGGGAAGATCTGGGCCGAGAGCGAACCCGATCGCGGCTCGACGTTTCACTTCACCGCGTGTTTCGAACTGGGCCGGACCGAGGAGGCCCAACCCGGCCCGTCGCCGGCGGAGTTGCTCGAGGGCATTCCCATTGTCGTGGTGGACGACAGTCCCGCCAACCGCGCCGCCCTGGAGGAGGTCCTCACGGGCTGGCGGATGTCTGTCACCACGACCGGCAACGCCGCAACCGCGCTCGAGGCGCTCTTCGCGCGGCGGCAGGCCGGAGGGCCTCCGCCACTGGTACTGGTCGACGCGCGCATGCCCGAGACGGACGGGTTCACGCTGGCCCGGAGGATCCGCGAAGCCGACCTGGCGGAGGCTGTCGTCCTGATGCTCTCTCCGCGGGGTCTGCTCGAGGATCGCCGCAGACTGGGCGACCTCGAGGGCACCCTCTTCGTCTCCAAACCCCTTCGTCACTCCAGTCTGTTGGTCACGCTGCTGGAGGCCCGTGGGGCGGCCAAGGGCCCGTCGGTTGCGGCCGAATCCCAGGAGACCCTCGGGCGCTGCCCGACGGCGTACCGCGTCCTGGTGGCCGAAGACAACCCGATCAACCAGCAGCTCGTCGTCTGGGTGCTCGAGAAACGCGGTCATCGAGTGACGGTCGTCGAGGACGGCAAGGAAGCCGTTCGGGTCGCTAGCCAGGACGACTTCGACGTGATCCTCATGGACCTGTCGATGCCCACGATGGACGGCCTCGAGGCGACGGCGCTGTTGCGCAAGAACGAAGAGACCACGGGGCGGCACGTGCGCGTCGTTGCCGTCACGGCCCACGCCATCAAGGGGGATCGCGAGAAGTGCCTTGCTCTGGGGATGGACGGCTATCTCTCGAAGCCGATCGACGTGCTCGAGCTGTGTGCCGCGGTCGAGAACGTCCCTGTCGCCCGTCTCACGGCGGCCCCGGACCAGGACGAGGCCGGAATCGAGATCGTGCTCGACGAGCAGCAACTGCTGCCCAGTTTCGGGCGTAACCCCGAGATCCTGCGCAAGACCCTGCTCGTCTACCTCCGGGAGATCCCGGCCCTGATGGAGGCCGTAACCGTGGCCCTGCGCAACGCCGACCTGCCGGCGACGGTGAAGACGTCGCACAACCTGAAGAGCTCGCTCGTCCTCTTCGGCGTTCCGGTGATATCCGACGGCGTCACGAGCCTGCTCGGGGCCGCGCGTACCGGCGACCTGCAGCAGGCGACCCGGGACTGGGCGAAACTCGAGCGAAACCTCGCGGCCCTGAATCGGGCAGTCGAGGGGCTGCTGTCGGAGCCTGGCCGTCGCTGACAGGTCCTCGTCGAACTGGCCCGCACAGCCGTGGAGTGGAAGCGGACTCGTGACCCACGTGGAGAAGCCAGGTATATTGATGCAGTGGTCGGTCGTGACACCCACGGCCGGCGTCTCTACATGGCCGGCAAGGCGACGTTGCAGGCCGGGCAGCGAGGGTGGTATGTCCTCACGATCCACGAAGCTGACTGAGAACTCCTTGGCAGACTCCACGCCAGGGCCGGCCAGGCAACGAGGCAGACCACGTTCCGGGCTCGGGCGGGGAAGCTGCCAGCGGGCCAGGGTGCGCCTTCGAGGTTCCTCGGCGGGCTCCGAGGATCCGTGTCCCGAATGCTGGAACGGGACCCTCTCGACCATCGTGGCCTCCGAGTCCTTCGAGGTCGAGGGTCAGCGTGTCCAGGTGGATGGCCTTCTGCCCCTGCAGTGCAGCGACTGCAGGGTACTCATCTGGCCGAATGCCGAGGTCCAGAGGGCGCGCCGGATCATCGACCTCATGTTGTGCAAGAAGGCCGCCTGACCGTCCGCGACCGCAAGAAGTGCCTGGCGCTGGGAAGGGTCGGTTACCTTCGCAGCAATGCGGCTTCCCACTTCTCAAGGATGCACCCGGTCCTCGGCGAGCCGGCGAGCTGCGCCGTGCAGCCCATGCGCCGAATGTGAGACATAATTCTGCAGGTGGGGCAATTCTCCGCAAAGGGTCGTCATTCAGCCCAGAGACACGGAGGAGCTGACTTGACGAGACTCTTCGGCACTGACCCACTCAAGGCCACCTTCCGGACGGTCCACTCCGTCACCCCCGCGGAAGCGGGGGTCAAGAAATCCTGTAACCATCGGGACTCCTGGATTCCCGCCTTCGCGGGAATGACGCCCGAATTGTACGCCTAACTTGGGCCACTCTGACCGGTGCCGAATTTTCTCTGGGTCTCCGTGTCCTTGTGTCTCTGGGTTTACCTGGGAGTTCCCACGATCCGTCGTCGTTCCCCCCGGGAACGATTGGCACCTGGCATTTGGCTTGCTTGCGAGCCATGGTGCAGGACCATTCTCGGACTGGAGTGCGACGCATGGACAGACAGACTCTCATCCGGGTCCTCGTGGTGGAGGACAATCCGGTCGAAGCGACCCTGATCACGAGCATCCTCTTGGACGTGTCTGCCCCCCGGGTGCAGGTCGATTCCGCCGCGACGCTGGCGGCCGCGACCGCCCTGCTGTCGGGCCACCCCTGGGACGCCGTCCTGCTCGATCTGAACCTGCCCGACAGCGAGGGCATCGACACGTTTCGGGAAGTGAAGAAGGTAGTCCCGGCCCTGCCGGTGGTCGTGCTGACCGGGATGGACGACGAGGCGCTGGCGTGGCAGGCCCTGAGAGAAGGAGCGCAGGACTACCTGTTCAAGGGACAAGTCGATTCCCAGTTGGTGCTCCGGTCGCTTCACTATGCCATCGAACGGCAGTGCACGCGGGTCGAACAGGAACTGCGAGCCAGCCGCCTCGGCCGATGCCTCGACTTGCTCCACGAGGGGTTTTCCCAACTGGCCGCGGGCAACTTCGAAGTCCGGCTCGCTGCCAGACACCCGCTCGGTCCCGGTGATGACGGGCTACCGGAGGTGCTCGACGGATTCGACCGCACCGTGGGACAGTTGCAGGCGTTCCGCGACATGAAGGCCCGGTTCTCGTCGATGGTGACGCACGACCTGCGCTCGCCCCTGAACACGATCCTGATGGCTGTCTGCGCGTTGGAATCGACCACCGAGTCTGTCGAGAACTGCCGCAAGTACTGCGATATCATCCACCGCAAGTCGTCGTTCCTCCTGCAACTGGTGGCGGAACTGCAGGAGATCCTGAGCGCCGAGGCGTTGCGGGTGGAGCTGCAAGTGGCCGAGAGTGACTTGAACCAGATGCTCGAGTCGTGCGTGGAAGGGCTGCGCTCACAGGCCCGACAGCGCGGCCAGACGCTGGTGCTGGAACGGTCCGACGGCCCGCTGCCGGTGGTCTGCGATCCGGCGAAGATCTCGCGAGTCGTCGAGAACCTGGTGGGCAACGCCATCAAGTACTCCGTCGAGGGCGACACCATCTGCATCCGGGCTTGCGAACAGACGCCGGCCCGCGTGTGCGTGGAGGTCATCGACCACGGGCCCGGGATCGCGGCCGAAGACCGCGAGAAGGTGTTCGAGCTCTTCTACAGGGGAAACGGCCCGCAGCGAACCGGAGTCTGGGGCAAGGGACTGGGCCTGGGCATCTGCCGGGCCTTTGTCCAGGCCCACGGCGGCTGTATCCGGGTGCTCGGCGACCCGGCTCCGGGTGCGAGGATCGCGTTCGAGCTTCCACGCAGGTGCGAAACGGGAAGGGCCGTCGTCACCCTCGACGAGCCGGCGCAAGACCCGGCGGCGGCCCCGTCCATGAGGTAGCTCAGCGCTCCGGCTCGTCCGCCAGCACGGCTGCCACGGCTTCCATCAGGTCCTTCGGATCAATGGGGCGCGTCAGCACGCGCGTCGCGCCCAGCGACATGGCCAACGTCCCGTCGGTCTCGAGCCGTGAGGTCGACGTCAGCATCACGAAGGGGATTGCCGCGACCTGCGGATCGGCTCGAATCTGGGACAGGAACTGGATGCCGCTCTCGTCGCCGACGTGGAGGTCGGAGATGATGAGCACGGGTTGGCACGAGCGGCACAGGAGCATGGCCCGAGCGACCCCGTCGGCAGCCAGCACCGTGAACCCGTGAGGCTCGAGAGTCGAGCTGAGGACCTCGAGATTCCGGGGTTGGTCGTCCAGCACGAGGATCGACCCGCGCCGGAGCGGGGCGATTGGGGCCAGTGGAGGCGACTCTCCTGCCGGTGGCCCCGGGACAGGCGGAGCTGCGCGCTTTCGGGGCGGCAGGAAAGAGTCGATCAGTTCGATGAATTGCTCGGGGTCGATCGGCTTGGCGATGTACCCGTCGAACCCGGCCGACATGACCCGCTCCCGATCGCCGACCATGGCCAAGGCCGTCACGGCCACGACGTGGGTCTGTTCCAGGCAGCGGTCGCGACGGAGCTCTCGCACGGCCTGGAAGCCGTCCGTCCGCGGCATGTGGAGGTCCATCACGATCAAGTCCAGCCGGTCTCGCCGGGCAGCGTCGACCCCTTCCTGGCCGTCCACCGCTTCGAGCACCGTATGTCCGAAGGACCTGAGCAGATAGGCCATCAGCTCACGGCTGGCGGCGTTGTCCTCCACGACCAAGATTCGCGCGGGCATGCGATCACCTGTCGGGAAGGCTGAGGGTGAACCGGCTTCCTGTGCCGGACTGACTCTCGAAAGTGACCTGTCCCCCCAGCAGGTCTGCCAGCTTGCGGCAAAGGTGCAGCCCGAGTCCCGAGCCGTCCTGTAGGCTTCGGTCCGTGCGTCCCACCTGCGTGAACGCCTCGAACAACCGAACCTGGTCCTCAGGCCGGATCCCGATGCCGGTGTCGGTGACCACGAAGTCGACCCAGGAGCTCCCGTCCACCTTGCGCCTGGCGAGCTCGATCGTCACGTTGCCCTTCTCGGTGAACTTGATGCCGTTGCTGGCCAGGTTGAGGAGGATCTGGATCAGCGAGCGCCGATCGGTCCGCAGGGCGAGCTTCTCGGGCCCGGACTTGCAGAGGAGCGCAAGGCCCCTCTCCGCGGCCGCCGGCCGGAGGGCGGCCATCACCTCTTCCAGGGCCTCGCGGCAATCGACGGGCGCCAATTCGAGGACGACCTTGCCCGACTCGATCTTCGCCAGGTTCAGCAGGTCGTTGATGAGCGACAACAGGTGGCGGCCGCTGCCCTGGACGGTCCGGATCTGTTTCTCCTGATCGTGAGTGAGCGGTCCCGGGAGCTTCATCAGCAGCGTACCCGAGTAACCGATGATGGCGTTGAGGGGCGTGCGCAGCTCGTGGCTCATGCTGGCCAGGAAGCGGTCCTTGGCCCGGCTGGCGCTTTCCAGTTCGGTGTTCTTCTCCTGCAGCGCTCGCTCGAAGCGCTTGCGCTCCGTGATGTCGCGCGCAGCCGCGAAGACGCCCTGCAGCTTGCCGGTCTGGTCGTCGAAGGTCGTCGCGTTGTACGACACGACCGTCTCCTGGCCCGACCTGGAGCGGACCGTCAGATCGTAGTTCGTGACGCGCCCCTCGCGCAGCACCTGACGGATGGCGTCGTCCGCGCGCTCCGAGTCGGTGAAGTACTGCTTGCAGGGTGTGCCGATCAGCTCATCGCGAGGGCAGCCCGTGAGGGCCACCATCTGCTGGTTGACGTCGGTGATCGTGCCGAGCGGATCGGTGGTCATCAGGGCGTCGATGTTCGACTCGACCAGCGAGCGCGTGTAGAACTGCAAGTCACGGAGCTGGTGCTCGAGTTGCTTTTGACTGCTGATGTCGCGCGCGGTGGCGAGGATGCCCAGCGGAGCCCCGGCGGCGTCGGTGAAAACGCCGGCATTGAAGCTGACGGTCACCCGGCGGCCCAGCCGCGTGACCAGCACCAGCTCGACCCCGAGAACGCGGTGTTCGGCCAGCGTCTGGCGCACGCACGCCAGGGCCCGCTCGGGCTCGGTGAAATGGTCCGCGAACTTGGAGTTGACGAGGTGGCGGCGGGAGCACCCGGTCAGCCTGGTCGCCTCTTCGTTGACGTCGGTGACGGTGCCGTCGGGGGCAACGGCGAACTGGGCGTCCGGCGACGCCTCGATGAGCGAGCGGTTGTAGGCTTGTTGCTCGGCGAGCTGCTGCTGGAGGTGCGCCTGTTCGGAGATGTCGCGCGCGCTGGCGAAGATGCCCTGGATGCGGCCGGTGGACGTCCGGAAGACGCTGGCGTTGAGAGAGACCGTGGCCCGGCGGCCTGCGCGCAGCTTGAGCACCAGCTCGTAGTTGGTGACGACTCCCTCGACCAGCGTACGCTTCACGCCGGCGTCGGCGCGCTCGGCGTCCGTGAAGTACTGCTTGAAGAGCGTGCCCACCAGGGCCTGCCGGTCGTGGCCCGTCATACGGCACATCTGCGCGTTGACGTCCGTGATGTATCCCTCGGGGTCGACCGTGATCAGACCGTCGACGGAAGACTCGATCAGGCCGCGCAGGTAGG
>JACQZL010000149.1:6534-22501 GCA_016213865.1 Candidatus Rifleibacteriota bacterium | reverse complement strand
CTCGATCAGCCCGCGGTTGTAGGCCTGGTTCTCGCGGAGCTGCTCTTCCAGGCGCAAGCGGTCCGTGACGTCGCGGGCGCTTCCGAAGATGCCACGCACGTTGCCGGCCGGGTCGCGGAAGACGCTGGCGTTGAAGGAGATCTCGACCGGCCGGCGCGAACGGCCCATCAGGGTCAGCGCATACTCGGTGACGTACCCGCTGTCGAGCGTGCGGCGGACGCTCTCGCGCGCCTGCTCGGGCGCGGTGTAGTAATCGGCGAAGGGAGAGCCGACCAGCTCCTGGCGCGAGGTACCGGTCATCCGGCACATGCGGTCGTTGACGTCCGTGATGTACCCCTCGGGGTCGACCGTGATCAGACCGTCGACGGAAGACTCGATGAGGCCGCGCAGGTAGTTCTGCTGCTCCCGAAGCTGCCGTTCCAGCTTCTTGTGCTCGGTCACGTCGCGGGCAGCGGCGAAGACTCCCTGGAGACACCCGTTCGCATCGTTGAACCGGACGGCGTTGTACGACACGACCGTACGCCGGCCGTCGCGGGCGATGGCCGTCAGCTCGTAGTTGGTGACGCGCCCCTGGCGCAGCACGCGGCGGATGCCTTCCTCGGCTCGCTCGGGGTCCGTGAAGTACTGGCGGAACGGGCTGCCGATGAGCTGCTCGCGGCTGGCGCCCGTCAGGGTCTCCATCTGCTGGTTGACGTCCGTGATGATGCCGAGGGGATCGGTGGCCATCAAGGCGTCGATGTTCGACTCGATGAGCGAACGAGCGTAGAAGTGGGAAGCTTGCAGCTTGCTTTCGAGCTGGTGCTGGGCCGTGATGTCGCGCGCGCTGGCGAAGATGCCGCGCACTTCGCCGGCGGTGTCGCGCAGGATCGCCGCGTTGAGCGAAACCGGCAGGCGCCGGTCTCCGCCGGCCAGCAAGGTCAGCACGTAGTCGGTGACGGAGCCCCGCTCGATCGTGAGCCGCACGCCTTCGGCCGCCTTGTCGGGCTCCGCGAAGTGGGCACTGAACGACGAACCGACGAGCTGCGCGCGTGGCCGTCCTACCATCCGGCACATCGTCTCGTTCACGTCGGTGATCGTCATCGCCCGGTCGACCGTGACCAGCCCGTCGACCGAGGCTTCGACCAGGCCCCGTGCGTAGGCGCGCTCCTCGGCGAGTTGGGCTTGCAGGCGCGCCTGCTCGGTAATGTCGCGCGCGCTGGCGAAGATCCCACGCAGCTTGCCCGAGGGATCGCGAAAGACGGCCGCGTTGAACGACACGAGGATCTCACTGCCGTCCTTGCGACGCAGCTTCAGCTCGTAGTTGCGAACGGCGCCCTGGTCCAGCGTCAGGAGCACCCCGTCTCCGGCGCGCCGCGCGTCGGCGAAATAGCCCGGGAAGGCGGACCCGATCAGCTCTTCGCGGCTGTAGTCCGTCATCCGGCACATCGCCTCGTTCACGTCGGTGATGACCAGCATCGTGTCCACCGTGATGAGGCCCTCGAGCGACGTCTCGATGAGCCCGCGGTTGTAGGCGCGCTCCTCGGAGAGCTGGGCCTGCAAACGCGCCGGCTCCGTGATGTCGCGGGCGCTCGCCACGATGCCCTGGACGTTGCCGGAAGGGTCGCGGAACACCGAAGCGTTGCAGGATATCTCCAGGCGCGGGCCCTGACGCGTGGCGAGCGTGAGCACGTAGTCGGTGACGACTCCCTTGGCGAAGGTCTCGTCGACCCCGGCCGTCGCGCGCACGGAGTCGACGAAGTGATCCGCGAACGGCGTGCCCACGAGGTCCTCGCGAAGCAGACCCGCGAGGCGGCACATCTGCTCGTTGACGTCGGTGATGATGCCGCCTCGATCGACCGTGACCAGCCCGTCGACCGAGGCTTCGATCAAACTGCGGCTGTAGGACTCCGAATCGCGCAGCCTGTGCACGAGGAGCTTCTGCTCCGTGATGTCGCGCGCGGCGGCAATGACGCCCTGCAGCTTGCCGGCGGCGTCCCTGAGGATCGACGCGTTGTAGGAGACCGTCGTGCAGCGGCCGTCGCTGGCGATGGCCGTCAACTCGTAGTTCGTGACGCGGCCCTCCCGCAGGACCAGCTTGAGGCCCTCCTCGGCCTGCGCGGGGTCCGTGAAGTACTGCTTGAAGGGCGTGCCGATCAACTCGTCGCGCGCGTGCCCGGTGAGCTGTTCCATCTGCCGGTTGACGTCGGTGATGCGGCCGATGGGGTCGGTCGTCGCCAGCGCATCGATGTTCGATTCGATGAGAGAGCGCGTGTAGAACTGCGTGGCCTGGAGTTGCTCCGTGAGGCGGAGCTCGTCGGAGATGTCCTTGCTGATGAGGAGGAAGCCGATGGGCTGGCCGGCGGCGCCGCGCCTCGGCGTGATCACGATGCGGGCGGGGAACCGCTCGCCGCTCTTGCGCACACGCTGGATCGTGCCTTCCCACATGCCCTTTTCGAGCGCCGTCCGCAGGATCTGCGAGGGTTTGCCTGCCGCGATGTCTTCCGGGGTGTGGAGGATCGAGGAGTTCTCCTTCCCGACGACGTCCTCGGGCTCGTAGCCGTAGATGCGCCGGGCCCCCTCGTTCCACAGCAGGATCTTCCCTTCCAGGTCCTTGCCGATGATGGAGTACTGGGTCGACGATTCGAGGATGTTGCTGATGAAGTCCGCAGCTTCCTCCGCCGACCCTACGATTGCGTTGTCGAACAACTTGCTCTTCATCGCGATGCCGGGAGCCGCGAGGCGGGCGGCGGTTCGAACGAATCGCCGTCCCTTGGGACCCCTGGAAGCCAACTCTATCATGGACGGCGCCCCGACCGCGAGCCGTGGGCGAAGCCGGGGGAGCGATGCAGAGAAATGGGAAGTCGTATCGCTACAGGCGCCAGGAAAGGACTCTCAACACAGAGCCACGGAGGCACAGAGCCACAGAGGAGGAAGGGAGAGGGCCAGCGAGTGGGCAGTCTCGCGTTTGCAGGGTGAGGTCGCGACGGCAACGGTGCGTTCACCTCGTTCGAGGAACCGCTTCTCCTCGAGCAGCAGCCCGGTGATGAAGGGAGCCTCCCCGGCGACGCGGCTCAACAGGCCTCTGGGTCTCTGGGTCTCCGTGTCTCTGTGTTCTCCTGCCAAGGGGACCACCCACGGGACACGCACCCGAGCGCCCCTCTTCGAGTTGACACGGGTGTTACCCACCTGTAACCTGGAGGCTGCCCTGGACCGAGGCCGGCGGACCTCTTCCGATGCGACCGTGTCGGCCTACCCGGGCGGGAGGCCCCTTGAGCCACAGTGAACCGCTGCCGCACGGTACGATTGCCGAACTGGTTGCGCGAGTCACGGGCGTGTCGCCGCTGGCCTGCTATCAGTGCGGCCGGTGTGCGGCCGGGTGCCCTCAGAACGTCCCCGGCGAGATGGAAGTGGGCCCGACCGGCATCCTGCGCCTGCTCCAGCTCGAAGCCGCCTTCGCCGCCGATGCCCCGCGACGAGCCGATTATCAGCGCCGCCTGTTGGGGTCGGAGACCCCCTGGCTGTGCGCCGGCTGCCAGGCTTGCTCCACGAGGTGCCCGCAGGGGGTCGACCTCGCCGGCATCATGGACGTGTTGCGCCAGGCGACCCTGCGCAGCGGGCAGGCGGCCCGTTCGGCGCGCGCTCGCAACGCGCAGGCCCTGCACGAGACCTTCCTGGCCGAAGTCCTCCGGTGCGGCCGCATCCACGAGTTGACGCTGGTCGGCCGCTACAAGCTCGCGACTCTCAACCTGTTCGAGGACGCTCTGCTCGGCCCGGTCATGTTCTGGAAGGGCAAGCTGCACCTGCGTCCACCCGATAGCCGCGACACCACTGCCGTCCGCCGGGCGCGTGAGCTGCTTCGCCGCCGCGAGGCTGCCGGTCCGGGTCCCGGCGAGGGTGAAGGGGGCGAGCACTGAACCATGGACACGATTGGCTACTATCCGGGTTGCAGCCTTCAGGGGTCGGCCTTCGAGTATGACCGCTCCGTGCGAGCCGTGGCACGCGAGGCCGCCGTGGCTCTGGCCGAAGTCCCCGATTGGGTTTGCTGCGGCGCATCCTCGGCCCACGCGATCGACCGCGAGGCAGCTCTCTCCCTGGCCACCGATACTCTGGCAAAGGCCCGTGGGGCCGGTCTCCAGGAGTTGCTCGTCCCCTGCGCGATGTGTTTTCAGCGCCTGTCGGCCGCGGCCCGGGAGCTCGCGGACCATCCCGCGGTGGCCCGCGACCTCGCCGCGGTCTTCGGATTGCCCGGCGACTCGGACCTCTCGAAGGTCAGGGCCGTCAACGTGCTCGACTGGCTGACCCGGATGCTGCCGGACAAGCTCAAGGCACTCCGCAAGCACCCGTTGAAGGGCTGGAAGGTGGCCTGCTACTACGGCTGCCTCCTGGTGCGGCCGCCCAGGGTCACTGGCGCCACCGAGTGGGAAGCCCCGCGCCAGATGGAGGCGATCGTGCGGGCGCTGGGCGGCGAGACTGTCCGCTGGGGCCGCGCGACGGAGTGTTGCGGGGCCTCGTTCGCCCTCTCGCGCAAGTCGGTCGTGCTGCGTCAGGGGCTGCGCATCTGGGAGCTGGCGCGCGAGGCCGGCGCCAACGTGCTGTGTCTGGCCTGTCCCATGTGCCAGGCCAACCTCGACATGCGCCAGCGCGAGTTCCTCGCGCCGGGCCGGGTCCCTCTGCCCGTGGTCTACCTGACGCAACTGGTCGGCCTCGCCTTCGGGTTGCCGGCGTCGACCCTGGGCCTGCAAGGCCACTTCGTGCCGCTGGGGGAACTGCTTCCGACACCGGATGAAGCCCGCCCGACGGCGGCCGACAAGTAGAGAGGTCTTCCGTGGCGAGAATCGGCGTCTTCATCTGTCACTGCGGAGAGAACATCGCCCGGACGGTCGACTGCCCGCGCGTGGCCGCGACGGCGGCCGGCCTGCCAGGCGTGGTCACGGCACAGGACTACCGATACCTGTGTTCCGATCCGGGCCAGGCCTTGATCCGCGAGGCGATCGCAAAGCATCGGCTCTCGGGCGTGGTCGTCGCGGCGTGCTCACCCCGCATGCACGAGAGGACCTTCCGGCGGGCGGTCGAGGCAGCGGGTCTCAATCCCTACCTGTGCGAGCTCGCCAACGTGCGCGAACAGTGCTCGTGGGTCCACTCGAATCGCGAACTGGCGACCGAGAAGGCGATCGACCTCGTGCGGGCCCACGTGAGCCGGGCCCATTACGACACCGCCCTGTCGCCCATCCGGGTGCCCGTGACGCGACGGGCCCTGGTCGTCGGAGGTGGCATCGCCGGCATCCAGGCCGCGCTGGACATCGCCGACGGCGGCGCCGAGGTGGTGCTCGTGGAGCGTTCGCCCTCGCTGGGGGGGCACATGGCCCAGCTCTCCGAGACGTTCCCCACGCTCGATTGCTCCCAGTGCATCCTCACGCCGCGAATGGTCGAGGCGGCCAACCATCCCAGGATCCGGCTGGAGGCCTACACCGAGGTCGAGAGAGTCGGCGGCTACCTGGGCAACTTCGAGGTCGAGCTGCGCCGCAAGGCCCGCTTCGTCGACCCGGCCAAGTGCAACGGTTGCGGCGCGTGCTGGCAGGCCTGCCCGATGAAGAAGGTCCCCAGCGCCTTCGACGAGGGCCTGAGCAAGACGACCGTCATTGGCGTCCCGTTCCCGCAGGCGGTCCCCAACAAGCCCGTGATTGACAAGAAGACCTGCATCCAGTTCAAGACGGGCAAGTGCGGGCGGTGCAAGAAGGCCTGCCCGACAGGGGCCATCGACTTCGAGCAGAAGGACCAACTCGTCACCGAGCGGGTCGGGGCGATTGTCGCGGCGACCGGCTTCCAGGTCGTCGGCAAGGACGCGTTCACGCTGTACGCCGACGGCGACCATCCGGACGTCGTGACGGGACTGCAGTTCGAGAGGCTCGCGTCGGCGTCCGGTCCGACCGGCGGCGAGATCCGCCGGCCGTCGGACGGCGAGGTGCCGAAGACCGTGGTTTTCCTGCAGTGCGCCGGCTCGCGAGAGCCTGCTCTCGGTCGCGGTTACTGCAGCAAGATCTGCTGCATGTACACGGCCAAGCACGCGATGCTCTACCGGCACAAGCACCCCGAGGGCCGCGCCATCGTCCTGTGCATGGACGTGCGCACGGGTGGCAAGGGCTATGACGAATTCTGGCGCCGAGCGGTGGAGCAGGACGGCGTGCTCTACGTCCGTTCGCGGTCGTCCCGCATCCACGCTGCCGGAAAGCGCCTCGTCGTGCAAGCGGCTGACACGCTCCTGGGCGGCGAGAAACTGGAGCTCGAAGCGGACCTGGTGGTGCTGGCCACGGCGATGGTGCCGCAACCCGACGCGCGCGAGGTGGCCCAGAGGCTGGGGGTCGCCTATGACACCGACGGGTGGTTCAGCGAGCTCCATCCCAAGCTGCGGCCGGTCGAGTGCGCGGCGGCAGGGCTCTTCCTGGCCGGCGCCTGCCAGGGACCGAAGGACATCCCCGAGACCGTGGCGCAGGCCTCGGCGACGGCGGCCAAGGTCCTGGGGCTCTTCTCGGCACCGGAGCTCCTGCGAGAGCCCCTCGTTTCGCGGGTCCACCGGGCCCCGCCGCCCGTCTACTCGAACTGCATCGGGTGCTTCACCTGCGAAGCCGCATGCCCCTACAGGGCCATCGAACGCGAGGAGCTTCGCGATCGCAAGGGCGCCCTGATCAAGACCGTGGCCAGGGTGAACCCGGGCCTGTGCCAGGGTTGCGGGACCTGCGTGGCCGTCTGCCGCTCGAAGGCAATCGAGCTGGAGGGCTTCACGGACGAGCAGCTCGTGGCGGCGCTGGAGGCCTTCGCCCCGGCGACGGAGGCCCCCGTTTCGCACGGCCCGGCAGGGGCGAGGTGAGCATGGACGAGACCCATCAGGAACCGATCCCGACTACCGCCGCGGTTGCACCGGCGGCGTTCTCCCCCAGGCTCGTCGCCTTCCTCTGCAAGTGGTGCACCTACGCGGGCGCCGACCTTGCCGGCACCAGCCGGCTGACCTACCCGCCCAACGTCCGCGCCCTCATGCTGCCTTGCACGGGCCGGATCGACATCACGCTCGTGCTCCGGGCGTTCCTGCAGGGGGCCGACGGGGTGCTGGTCAGCGGCTGCCATCCCGGCGACTGTCACTACACGGCGGGCAACTTCCGCGCCCGGCGCCGCTGGACGCTCTTCCGGGACCTGCTCGACACGCTGGGCTTCGACCTTCGCCGCTTCGAGTGCGCCTGGATCTCCGCCGCCGAGGGGCAAAAGTTCGCCAGGACGATCACCGAGTTCACCGAGCGGCTCGTCGCGCTCGGGCCGTACCGCGAGCTGCGCGAGGTCCGGCAAGACCGGTGGCCGCCTCTGGCGCCGCCCCTCGCGGAACCGGCCGGCGGCGCGCCGGCACGAGAGGGTCAACCCGGGCCCTGCGCCGAGCTGGGTGCGGCCGCGGCCGCGGCGCTCGAGGCGGGCAAAGTCCGGGTCGTCGTGGGTTGGACCCGGAGCCCGACGCTGGGGCGGCCTCGCGTCCTTTGGGCTAACCACCCCGACCAGGCCCGCGACCTGCTGGCCCCGGGGGACGCCCCGGCGAACCTGGCCCGGGTCCTCCGCGCCAGGAGGCTGCGTTCGTCGGCCCCGTTCGGCCTCGTCGCCCGCGCCGCCGAGGTCGCGTCGCTCGCCGTCCTCCTGCAAGAGAAGCAACTGACCGCCGAGCAGGTCGTGCTCTTCACCTTCGGGGCCGATGGGAAGTTCCTGGGGCCGCTGGATTTCGCCGCGGCCCAGGCGGCGGTCGGGGTTCCGACCGCCGGGCCGCAGAGCGCGCCGCCGACCGGGTTCTCGCCGGACGTCTTCCGGAGGCTGGACGCGCTGATGGCCAGGGCCGGCGCGGAGCGCTGGGCCTTCTGGAGCCGTCAGTTCGAGCGTTGCCTCAAGTGCTACGCGTGCCGCCAGTCGTGCCCGATGTGCGGCTGCGACACGTGCCTTGCCGACAAGAACCAGCCTCAGTGGTTCCCGACGGCTGCCGACAGGCCCGGGAACCTCGCGTGGCACATCACCCGGGCTTTTCACCTGGCCGGCCGGTGCGTCGGGTGCGGAGCGTGCCAGGCCGCCTGCCCCGGCGGCCTTTCGCTGAACCTGCTGGGGGCCGCGCTCGCCCGGTCGGCCCTTGCCCATTTCGGTCACCGGGCCAGCGTGGACGCGGCCGCGGTTCCGTTGCAGGCCGACTACCGGCCGGACGATCCGCAGGGCTTCATCCTGTGACAGCCCGGGCGAGCCACCCCGTCGAGGAGCGTCATGACGACAACTGAATCGAAAGTGCTGGCCCGGGCGGTCTTGGATGGCGACGTCGTGGCCCGCTGGCCGGAGTGGCTTCTTGGCAGCGGCTGGCGGGTCGTGGCCCCTCGAGAGACTCCGGCCGGATGCGAGTACACGGAGCTGTCGGGGGCAGCGCCCTGGGAAGGGCTGGCGGTGGGACGCGGGCTGCCTCGCCAGAGCGCCAAGGGCACCTACTTTCCTCGCTGCGAGCCCGTCCTGCACCTGAACCGGGCGGGACGGGACTGGGACCTCCACAATCCGTTGAGCGGCTTTCCGCCGACGGTCGTCTTCGGAGGACGGTCTTGCGATGCCGCGGCGCCCGGGATCCTCGCTCCGCTCTTCGGGTGGGATTACCACGACGCCTTCTTCGAGGAGCGCGTCCGGCAGCTCGCGTGGGTCGTGGCCGGTTGCACCGGCCCGGTGGACGCGGCCTGCTTCTGTTCGTCGACCGGGATCGATCCGAGCGGCAAAGGGACCGGCGACGTGCTCTTGACCGCGCTCGGCGACGGCCGACTCCTGGCGGAGGCCTGCACCTCTCGCGGGGAGGAGTTGCTGGCCGCCATTCCACCCGGACTGCGACGGGACGAACCGCCGGCTCCCGGTTCGGTCGAAGCGGCCCGCGCGGCCGCGCGAGAGGCGGTGCCGCGCCGGTTCGACGCCCAGGCCGTGAGGGAGGCCCTGTCGCGACGCTTCGACGACCCGCTGTGGGAACGCTCGTCCACGAGCTGCCTGGGGTGCGGGACGTGTGCGTATCTGTGTCCGACGTGCCACTGCTTCGACCTGCAGGAGGAGACGTGCGGGGCGTCGGGCGTGCGGCAGAAGAACTGGGACGCCTGCGCCTTCCCCCTCTTCACGTTGCACGCCTCGGGTCACAATCCGCGGCCCGACCAGGCCTCCCGGTGGCGCCAGCGGCTCACTCACAAGTTTCGCATCTATCCGGATAAGTTCGGCCGCATCCTGTGCACCGGTTGCGGGCGCTGTCTGCGCGCCTGCCCCGCGGGGATGGACCTTCTGGCCGACCTGGCGGCCCTGGGCGGCGAGCCGGGAGGCGCGAGCCAGGTGCCCAAGCCTGCCGGTGACGCGGTCGGTGAAGTGCCGGTGCCTCCGCGGGACTGCCAGCCGCGCGTGCACGCCTGCGGCAACCTCTACATGCCCTACCGGATGCGCATCGCCAGCCTGCGCGACGAGACGCCCGACGTGCGGACACTGCGCCTTTCGTTCGTCGACCCGGCCGACCGGGAGGCGTTCAGCTTCAAGGTCGGCCAGTTCGGCCTGTACAGTGCCTTCGGTGCCGGCGAGTGTACCTTCTGCATCGCCAGCTCACCCACGCGGACCGGCTACCTGGAGTGTACGTTCCGGCGGGCGGGAAGGGTCACGCGGGCGCTGGCGCAACTCGACGTCGGCGACCTGGTCGGCTTCCGCGGCCCCTACGGCAACACCTTTCCCGTCGAGGAGTGGAAGGGCAAGAACGTCCTCTTCGTGGCCGGCGGGATCGCGCTGCCGCCGATGCGGTGCGTCATCCAGTATTGCCTGGACAACCGAGCCGACTTCGGAGACCTGACGGTCGTCTATGGCGCGCGCACCCCGCAGGATCTCGTCTACAAGGACGAGCTTGCCGAGTGGGAGAAGCGCCCCGACCTGGGCCTCTGGTGCTGCATCGACTGGAAGCCGAAGCCGGACGGCTCGGGGTTGGCCGAGGAGCCTGCCGCGGAGGGTTGGCCGTCGCTTCGCCTGTCCGACCCGGGAGCCAGCGTGCTCGACCCGGGCCACCGCCGTTACACCGCCTTCGTCCCACACCTCGTGGAGGCGGTCAAACCGTCACCTGCCGGCACGGTGGCCGTGCTGTGCGGCCCACCCATCATGATCAAGCTGGGCCTGGCGAGCCTCCGAAAGCTGGGCTTCCAGCCCGACGCGGTCTACACGACGCTCGAGAACCGGATGAAGTGCGGGCTGGGCAAGTGCGGCCGCTGCAACGTGGGGCCGGTCTACGTGTGCAAGGAGGGGCCGGTCTTCACCGCGGCCCAGCTCGAGCGCCTGCCGCCGGAGATGTGACCCTGGGCGCTCGCTACTCCACCGTCACGCGGTAGGTGACCGTCCCCGAGGCGCCGGGCGCCAGCGTGCCGGTCAGCGTCCACTTGAGATTGCCCTTGGCTCCGGGGTCCGGCTGGCTGGTCACCGCGCAGTCGGTGATGCCGGCGGGACTCGTGCCACAGGCCGCGTCGAGGTAGGTCGTGAACGGGGGTGTCGCGTCAAAGAGGAAGAGCCCGCTCAGGTTGTCGCGGCTCCTGTTCGAGTAGGTGATCGTGTAGGTTATGATATCGGCCGGCCGCGCGGTCGCCTTGTCGGCGGTCTTCGTCAGGCTCAGGCCCGCTCCCGAAGGAAGGCCGACCTGCGTCACGTCGCTCCGCGTGCTCTGAGCCTCGAGCTCGGGGCCGGCGCCGGTGTAGTCGAAGCCGGCGTTGACCGCAACCTGGTCCTGCGCGCCGACGGCCGCGTTGGCCGGGACGAACTCGGTCACGACCAGGCAGATCGACTGGCCCGCCGTGACGTCGAGGGCGGCTGACACGGGCAACTCGCCCGCATCGATGGTGCCGTCGCAGTCGGTGTCGCGGTAGAGCACGTTCTGCCACCCGGTGGCCAGCGGCGTCGACGCGTGGCTGGTGCTGAAGGTGACCTGCCCGGAAGTCCCGGCCGTGAACGTGTGGCGATAGAAGACCATGCTGCCCGGAAGCCCGCTGGCCAGGCCGTCGGGCGTCAGGTCGTTGACCGGAACGTCGCCGAAGTCCACCCCGGTCGGACTGGTTCCGGCGGCGTAGGTGTACTGGGTCGTATCCGAGGACCGCGTGTAGGTGCCGCCCGAATTGCCGGGGTTGCCGCCGGTCGAGAGGGTGCCGTCCTGGTTGGTCTCGACGACCTTGACGGTCGTGGAGCCGTGCGGGATGTAGAGCACATACGTGCCGTCGCCCCCGGTCGCCGTCCTGTCCAGCACGACGTCGGCGGCATTGCGCGCCGTGACGACGAGACCGGCCAGGCCCGCTTCGGTGCCGTCCTTCTGCCCGTTGTTGGCGGTGCCGCCACCCGCTCCGGTGTCGCCGAAGACGGTGCCGCTGACCCGCGCTCCGTTGAAGAGGCCGAAGTCGACCCCCGAGAGGTCGACCCCGTTCATCGTGACGCTGCGGGCAAGGCCGGGCGCGTTGGTGCCGAGCCAGGCCGCCGGGAGGGTCGGCGTCACGTCGGATAACGTGCTGTTGTCGTCGAGCACGATCGCGTACGTGCCGTCGTCGACGCCCGAGAAGACGAACGCCCCGGAAGAAGGCGTGATCGACACGGCCGCATCCGCGGGGCCGCTCGGAGAACCGGACGGGACCCGCTTGGCATAGAGCACGAGGCCGGTCCCGCTCTCGCCGGCGTCCAGCAGCGAGTTGTGGTTGGCGTCGGCGTAGACGGTGCCGGAGAGCTCGTGGCCCGAAGCGGCCGCGACGACCGGACCGACCTGCAACGCCGGGCCGGGCCAGACAGTGGTCGTGGTGCCGCCGGCCTGGGGGTCGGACGCCGTGGCGGTACAGCTATTGTTCAAGGGGATGTACTGGCCAACCTGGAGCACCGTCGGCGTGAGGTCTACGGTGACCACGGCGGTGACGGTCGAACCGAAGGTGATCGACGGGGGGCTCCAGTCGACCGTCTGGCCGGTCTTGTTGATCGAGCCGTTGTTCGTCTGGACCTGCTTGATGGCCGGGGAGGGCGGTATGAGGTCCTGCACCGACGGGCTCTCTGCCGTGTTGCCGCCCGAGTTCTTCACCTCGATGGTGAGGTTGTACGTCGTGACAGTCTCGGCCACGGGTGGATTGGGCCCCGAGACGACCGTGTAGGTCTTCGTGATCTCGAGATACGCCGGCTTGAGGCTGATCACCTGCAGGCCCGTGTAGACGGGGGTGTTGCCGGGGATCGGCATCATCGCGTCCTTGTTGATCGTCTGGTCGCTGGCCGCGGTCGAGGTGGCATAGAAGAACTGCAACGGCGAGTCCCGGTTGACCGGCAAGTACGTGAAGATGCACTGCAGCGGGATCTGCCAGTCGATGAAGTACCCGTCGGCGCCGTCGGACAAGCCTCGCGCGCCCTGGTAGGTGCTGACGTCGAAGATGTCGGTGACCGTCGTGAAGTCGTTCACGAAGACGTGGTCCGGGCCGTTCCCGTTCTTGCCGTTGACGCCGACCGAGCCGACCGTCGTCCCGTTCGACCCGACGTAGACGATGTAGCAGTACTCGATGAAACCACCCTTCGCAGTGCCGGCACCGGTAGGGTCGGTCTTGAGCCGCAGCCGGAAGAACGCGTGGGTCTGGCTGAAGCTGACGTAGCACGAGGGCCGGGGACCGGGACCCGGAGGAGCCCCGCCGCTGAAGATGTCGACCGCGTCCGGGGCGATGCCCGGCTCGCCAATCAGATCGTAGATGGCCTGGCCATCCGAGCGCCAGTACGGGTTGGACGTTGCTGGAAACGCGACCACCGTCGGGTTGCACACACCCCACGCCGGCCCGGGCCCCAGCGCCAAGAAGGCCAGGAGGCAGACGGCGAAGAAGGCGGGTCTCCGGGTCTCCGGGTTGAAAACCCCTGGGTCAGTCGACGCTCTTGCCATATCGTTCCCCCCTCAGTAGCGGAACCTCGCGGCCACGAACGGTCCCTCGGACGTCCGGTCGGCCTCGGGGAAGACCCGGTCGTCGAAGCCCTCGAAGTTGTACCCGACTCCGATGAAGAAGTTCTCCTTCACCACGCGGTCCAGCTCCACTCCATAACTTTCGCGTTCGGTCTTGCCGGCGCGCTCGCCCAGGACGGCGTATCGCAGCGCCAGGCCCCAGTCGGGCGTGAGGTCGTGCGAGAGTCGTCCGGCCCAGAGGGTGGTGAGCCCGGTGTACGGCGTGCGGCCCGTGGCGTCGACCGCCTCCTGCAACGCGACCGTGCCCGAGAGCTGCGTCCCGGTGGTCAGCTCGAGGCCGGCGGCCAGCGAACCGATCAGCGAGTGCCGCTCGGTGTCGGCAAAGCCGAAGCCGAACCCGCGCATGCTGTCGCCCTCCAGGTAGCGCAACTTCACGAGCGCGTTGAGCCGGTCGTCGCGCTCGGGCCGGTAGGCCGAGCCGAACAGCACGTCCAGGCTGGCCCGCCGCGGGGTCCCGTCTTCCGTCGCCGCCACGTAGTGCCGTCCGCGAAGGAACAGGCTGACGTCGTCGTTGGCCTTGAAGCTGCCGCCCAGCGACGCCAGCACGTTGTCCTCGCGCTCGCCGAAGCGTAGCTCCAGTCGCCCCGTGAGCTTGTAGATCGACTCCAGGTACTCGACGCCGAGCCCGGCGGCCGTGAAGTCCTCGATACCGAAGGACGTCGACCCCATCAGGACCTGCTGGCGCTCGACGTTGAAGTTGAGCCCCAACCTGTCGTTGAGACGCCGCGCCGTGCGAACGCCCAGCCCCGCCACGTTGTGCTGCCCGGAGGTCCCGCCGTCGAGCTGGTACCGCGAGTAGGCCGTCGTGTCGCGGCCCAGCGCGCTCTCGACCCCCGACACGAGCCGCCTGGCGTCGAACGTGTCCCCGTCGTCCTCCTCGTAGCGCAGGTACGTGCGGGTGGCGTCGTTGAACGTGTACTCCAGGCCGCCGGACGTGCGGTTCGGGAACTCGCGCACCGGGCTGCCGTCGACGACCTCCTGGCGCAGGCCGACCAGCGCCAGCTTGCTGTTGAGCTGACGCTTCACGGCCACCCGCACCAGGTTGCCGACCGCGTCCGTCGAGGCGGCGTCGGTCGGGCCCTCGGCGTGGACGTAGCCGACCGAGGCGCTGCCCCAGTCGAACTTGCGCAGGTACTCGGCCGTGTCGGCCCGCACACCGAAGTTGTTGAAGGGCTCCTCACGCATGAGGTGTTCGGCGACCAGCATCTGGTGCGTGTCCGGCGCCAGTTCCAGGCGCAGCCCGAAGTTCGTCGCCCCGAAGGTCTGATTCGTCCTGCGCACCGGGTCGAGGCCCAGGGCCGCCGGATTGAGGAAGTCCTGGCGGAAGGCGCCGCTCATCGACGGGTTCTCGAAGGTATCCTCGACCTTGCGGTAGACGCCGCTCAACGTGGCCTGGTCGGTCACGCGGAACTTCAGGTCGAGCTTGTAGGCCGCGCCGCCCTCGACCTCGGGGGCCTCGCTCCTGGCCGTCTCGGCCTTGACCTCCAGGCGGTCGAACATCGACAGGCGCAGGTCGACGCCCTGCAGCTTGCGGTCGCCCAGAAACTGCTCCTCCACGAGGTCGGTCACGCCCACGCTGACCCAGGGCGCGAAGTCGTACGCGACCCGCCCGCCGTACACGTCCAGGTCCCGCGGCGAGTTGAACGTCTCGTAGCGGGCGACAATGTACACCGGGTTGAAGTTGTCATCCAACGACCGGACCGGGAACTTGAAGAGCAGCGTTCCCTGGAAGTAGTCGATGTCGTAGTCGGTGAACCGCCCCAGGCTGCGGCGCTCCAGCACCTGGGTGGGCATGAACCGGTTGCGCACCTCCAGGAAGACCGTTTCGCTGTTCTCGATGAGGGGCACGCCGTGCAGGAAGTAGAGCCCTGAAACGCCGCCGCCCGGGAGCTCCTCCTGCACCAGGGTCTGGTCGGTGTGGCTGTAGAAGCCGCGCGCGTGCAAGCGGCCTTCCTCGAGGTTCACCTTGGCGCCGGTCAACGTCCGCGTGTAGCCGGTCAGCTCGTTGGACGCCAGGTCCGTGCGGTAGTCGCCCCACATCACGTAGGAGAGGTCCTTCTCCAACCGCAGGTAGAGGTCGTCCCGGCTCTCGGCGTCGTAGTCCTGGGCCGTGGAATCGCCGTAGATGGGATAGAACTCGTCCGGGTCGAAGCTGCGGAAGAGCTTTCCGCGCTCGCGGTCCCGGTTGCTGTCGTAACCCAGCGTCAGCAGGTGGTCGGTCAGCACCTGCTTCTTGAGAAACAGCGCCAGCTCGCCCCGGGCGAACCGGTCCCGGCCGAGGACCTCGTCCGAAAAGGCCTCGACCCGGCCGCTCGTGCGGTTGGCGCCGAAGGTCAGATCGCCGCGCGCGATCAGGAAGTCGCTGTCCTTCTCCGGGACGTATCGGACCTCGCCGCGGCCGCTCAGGTCCTCGAGGAACGCCTCGACCCGCCGGACGGCCGAGTGGGCCACGGGCGTCAGGGAGACCAGGGCCTGGCCGCCCTGCATGCGCACCTGGAACCCGTCCAGCTCGGGGTTCGAGTCGCTCCCGACGAACTGGCCCTCGTCGACGGTCACGGTCACCTGCGTCCCGTCGGAAGCGGGCGTCCCGTGCTCGTCGACGGCGGCCACGCGCAACTGGGCGCTGGTCCGGCCGTCGGCCGCGAACGACGGCGCCGCCGGCTCGACGACCAGCCGCACCGGCCTCATCGCGAAGAAGACCGTCCGCTCGACCCGGTGCGTAGCGCCCGCGGTAAGCGTCGCCACCAGCCGATTCGGACCGGCAGAGAGGCGCACGTTGACGAACCCGAAGCGGGACCGCCCCGTGGCCGGGTCGAACGACTTGAGGCCGATGCGCTCCTTGCCCACAACCTGCCCGTTGACCTGAAGCTCGACAGGCGTCTGCCCGGCAAACTCGACCGTGACGGAGATCGCGTCGCGGTTGCTGAAGCGGGCCCCTTCGGCCGGTTCGATGAAGGCGAGGGGCTCGGGGCTTGGGGC
>JACQZL010000149.1:0-6480 GCA_016213865.1 Candidatus Rifleibacteriota bacterium | reverse complement strand
GGGGCGGGGGGGTGGGGGCTGGGGGCGGGGGGTTGGGGGCTTGGGGCTCGGGGCTTGGGGCCGGGGGCTCGGGGCTCACGGGGTCGTGGCCTGCGGACGAGCCCCGCAGCAGCGGTTCCCCCTGAGCCCTGACCGCCGATACCAGCTCCCCGACACCTGACACCTGAACCAGTGCGGACGGCTCCGACACAGGAACAGGCCTCGGCTGCGGTCCAGAAGCGGCCCCGATCGCGGGAGCCGGGACCGAGCCGCGGGGTCCGGGGACCTCGGCGCCGAGAGCGCGCTTGACCCAGATACCGTTCTGCATCTGACAGCCGCTCTCTTCGAGCAGCTTCATCGCCGCGGGCAGGCTCTCGGGCGTGACCAGGACGACGGGCCGGCCGGTGCGGTTCTTCCCGAACAGAACGGGGAGGAGGTTCGGCTCGCCCTTCGGGGCTGTCTGCGGGCTGGCGTCTCGAACGGCGCCCTTCTCCTGCTGCAGCGCCAGTCGCAGAGTCGAGGCGGGGGTGGTCGCGATGCGGTTCCCGAGTCCGAAGACCAGGCCGGACAGCATCTCCTTGCCCGGACCGCAGTCCGTCCCGTCGACCTGCAGCGCCTGGCCGGGCGCGACGGCCCCACGCGGCCCCAGCAGCACGAAGGCGTCGGTCAGCGCCAGCGGGACCGGAGGCGAAAGGACAACCGCCCCGTCAGCCGGCTTGGCCGAACCGATGATGACCGTCACCTCGCCGGGAGGGAACCAGGAGGAGTCGAAGTCGCCCGGCCGGGTGGGGGGTGGCGGCGGAGGTACCGTGAGCACGGTCGCGGGCGCGGTCGCGGGCATCGCTGCCGGGCGCGACGTCCTCTCGGGCTCGAGCCGGAAGTTGACTTTCATCAGTTCCACGGGCCCCATCCGGTCCCAGTACAGGTCCCCCTCTCCACGGCGAGTGCGCCTCGGCTGCGGCAGGAGCTTCGTTCCGGCCGGCAGGGTGCGCCGGTCGAGCTTGACCGCGCGCTGGCCTTCCAGCACGCCCTCGAAGTGGTACTTGCCCTCGCGATCGGTGATGACGAACGTGCCGTCGTCCAGGTAGATCCGCACCCCCTGGACCCCCTTGTCGGCTGCATCCCAGGCCCCGTTGCGGTCGTTGTCGTGGTAGACGCGGCCAACGATGACGCCGCGCAGGCTGAAGCCCTGGTTGCGAATCCGCACGCGCGCGGACTTCGGCGCACTCTCGAGGGCCACCTGCGTCGGGGGCGGCGTGAGCGCCCGCGAGATCGCGGTGTTGACAGCATCGCCCTGGCGGGCGTCCGCACCGACGATCGCCTGGTAGATGACAACGCGCGTGGCAACGTCGGGCCGGGCGGCGTCCGGCAGCGTCCCGAGCCGGAACGTCAGCCGGCGGCCGCCGTCGCGCGCCGCGGGGTCCGGCGCCGCAGTTCCGTCGACGGTCACGCTTCCAGGGCGCAGGCGCAACCCGGCCGGCAGGAAGTCCTCGACAGTCACGTCGTGCAGGGGCAGGCTCGGGTTCTGGTTGACGACGCTGAGACGATAGGCGACGACCTCGCCGATGGCAGCCGCGGGGCGGCTGGCTTCCTTCTCCAACCGCAAGTTGGGTCGGACCACGGCGGCCGAAACGGCTTTGGCGACAATGGCGGCAGGGGCTTCGAGGGAGGCCATCGAGACTTCGTTGTCGATCCGGGTGTTCTCCACGACGTTGGCCTTCACGTCGGCCGTGAACCGAAGCTGCCCGCGAAACCCGGGCGGCAAGCTCGTGAAGACCCACGTGAGCACACCGTCCGGATCGTAGCTGGGTCGTACAGTCACCTGCCGGCCTGGTTGGGTCAGGTCGTCGACGATGCCGGCCTCGAAGTCCCGGAAGTTCTCGAGCTCGCGCGGCAAGGTGTCGCTGATGACGACGTTGGTCTGGGTCGTGGTCGCCGTGTTCTCGAAAGTGATCAGGTAGAAGAGCGTCGCTCCGGGTGCGACGGGCTCGTCGGGGGTCACGGCCAGTTCGATCAGCGAGCGAACCTCGGGCGTGTTCCGGATGTCCATCAGCCGGTCGGTGGTCAGGTTGCGCACGGCCCCGCCGCGGGCGGATTGCATCTCCAGCATCACGTCGAAATAGGCCCCCTGGGCCACCGTGAACTCGTGGGGCAACGTGACGTGGACGACCACGTCGAGCGTCCCGCCGGGCCGGACCGAGCCCGCCGCGAGCTGCGAACCCGAGCCACCCGGCATCAGCGGGGTCACGCCGTCGGCGGCGAAGAACTGGATGACCGACCCGAAGGGAAGCGCCCGGGGATTGGGGTTTCCGGGCTGCGGAGGGTTGACGTAAGACAATAGCAGGTCGAGTTGCGTGTCGCCCGAGTTCAACAGCGTGTTGCGGAACACGATGGTCTGGCCCGTCAGAGGCGCCCGGATCTCCTGGTAGTCCTCGTCGTTGCGGGTGGGGTCGCCGCCCAGTCCCTCGTCGGGCCTTCCTTCGGGACCGAAGACCAGGGCCGGGTGCGGAATGACCGTGGTGCGAGTGGGGTTGGTCTGCACCTCGACCTCCACGCCGACGGTGGTCTCGAAGTTGAGCGTGGCGAGGTTGACCAGCGAACCCCCGGGCATCGTCTCGGGGGTCGTGACGTCGAACTGGAGGCGGTAGACCTGACCGGGCGCCAAGCCGTCGGGGATCAGCATGCCCACGTCGGTGACGTCCGCGTTCGTCGTGGGACGGTACGCGGTCCACGATGCCTGGCGGTCCAGAGAGTAGAGAGTGATGGCGTCGACGGGGGCCATCCATCGCACCGAATCCAACTCGAGCCGGACGCCTTGAACGTGACTCGGGATCGGGTCCTTGATCACGACGCCGCGCAGGGTGGCGCCGTCCACCTCGAGCGACGCCATCTTCGCCGCCGCCGAGCCATTGTTGCTCCCGGAGATGACGTAGTGAACGGTCCGCCCCGCGACGACGCTGGACGGTTCGGCCGACTTGGTGGCCGTGAGCACGGCGTCCTCGACGATCCGCAACTGCGACACGTTATCCGTGTCCCGCAGATTCGTGTCTGCGACCGAGGCCCCGGTGACTTTGAGGTACGCAACGGCCTCGGCGGGCACGACGGCGGGGGGCAGGACCTGCACCAGCAGGCTGCGGCTCTCGCCCGCCGGCAGGTCGGTGAGCCGCGAGACCTCGCGATCGTCCCCGTCGATGACCCCGTTGGCATTGGCATCGAGAAACAACTGCAGGGTTTGCGGTTCGAACGACTGGGCACCCCTGGGCGAGGCCGGCTTGGCGTCCTGGTGGGCGTTGACCCGCAGGACGGCCACGTCGTACGAATCCGTGACATTGCCGGTGTTGACCAGGATGTAAGGAACCACGGCCGGAAGCCCCGCCCGGCACCGGACAGACTGGGCGGGGGCTTCCACCGTCCCGTTGGGAGTGACCGAGAGACCGCGCAGAGGCAGCACGACGGACGGCACCACGTTCGACTCGACGCGGAACGGGAGGCCGTTCACCGCGAACGTGATGACCGCCTGGTTGAGGATGACCGTCCCCGCCGGCGTCTGGGCGCTCACCGCGACCGCGGCAAGCGCCCAGACGGCGAGGAAGGCGCACCCTCTCTGCCAGGACCTTCGAAGCATCGGCTGCCCTTCGATGGCGAGCAGGTCCTGGTTACTGGATCGTCACCTTGAACGTGACGGTGCCGTTGGCTCCGGCGGCCAGATCGCCGATCTCCCACTTCAGGTTGGTCACGGAGGTTGCCGGGTCCGGTTGGGCAACCACGTAGGTCGTCCCGTTGTTGGCCGAGTAGCGCGGGTTGGTGCCGGTGACGCTTCCCGAGACGAACTGCGTGAACTGTGGGATCGTGTCGAAGAGGACGACCGTCGTGATCCCGGCGTTGCCGAGGTTGCGGTACGTCACCGTGTAGAGCAGCACCTCGCCCGGCTTGCCGTCCTGACCCGAGCTCGTCGTGAAGTTCACCACCGTCTTGGTGATCTCCAGGTTGCCGTTGATGACGGAGACCGTATCGAGTGCCGAGGAGGACGGCACGGGGACCGCGTTGCTGGCGGTGCCGGTGGCCACGACCTGGAACTGCTCGACGGTGTTGACCGGTTCGTTCTGCGGGATGAAGCGAACGACCTGGATCTCCTGCGAGGCGCCCGGGGCCAGCGGCGACGTCTGGGTGATCGGGCTGCTGTTGGCGTCCTGGAAGCGGTAGGCCCAGTCCTGGATGTTGTTGGCCATCGTCAGGACGAAGGTGTCGGTGATCGTGCTGGTGTTCTTGACCGTGTGGCGGAAGGTCACCGTGCCGCCCGGGATGCCGATGCCGCTGCGATTGGGCTGGACCGTCACGCCGCGCACCGTCTTGACCGTGACGACGTCGAGCTGGGAAGAGGCCTTGTTGGTGTCGTTGGTGGACGTGGCGGTAAAGGTCACGTTGTTGTCGCCGGTGGTCGCCCCCGAGGCGACGGTCACCTGGGCGATCAGGTGGAGCTCCGCGTTGGCCTCCATGACTCCCGTGTCCGAGACCGGCAGGGCCTCATTGCTGTCGAGGACCTGGTCGTTGTCCGAATCGATGAAGAAGACGACCGACAGACCCGCGGGAACGGTGGCCCGCAGCTCGAACGTGTCGCGGAAGCCACCCTGGTTGATCACGTCCAGCGGGAACTCCACGGCAAGCCCCGGGCTGGTGGCCTTCGTGACCGTCACCGAGCTGACCGAGCCGCCCAGCGAATCGTTGTTGCCGAGCAGCACTCCGGCGCTCGTGATGCCGGGGATGCGCAGGATGGTGTCGTTCGTCTTGGTGGTGTCGAGCGTCGAGCGGCTGCGGATTCGGATATCGACGTTGGATGCCGAGTAGGAGGCGTTGGCGGGGATATAGACCTTGACCGAGAACTCGAAGGTCTGCTCCGGGGCGAGGAGGCCGGTGTCGGGGACCCCGTCCGAGTTCGAGTCGCCCAGTGGCGTGTTGCCGTCGCTGCGGAAGTACTCGACCGTGCTGTCCGAAGCGGTGATGGCATTGGAGACCGTCAGCAGGCTGTAGGTATCATTGGCGTTGCCCGAGTTCTTCACCGCCACGGTAAAGGTGACGAAAGAGCCCGCGGGGCGATTTGCCGCGGAGTCGGTATGGTCGTCCGTTCCGAGCTCAGCGACCGTCGGATCGGTCCGAGGGCCCAACTGCGGGTTGACCGTCTCGTAACCCCTGCCACCGACGACGAGGATCGCCTGATTGCTCTCCAGTCCGTTGGGCCCGTACTGCTCGGTCCCGCCGCTGTTCGAGAAGCGCGCGAAGGCCGAGTTGCGGTACGAACCGGCCGAAACCGTATTCGCGACGTCGACCGTGAAGCGGAAAGAGTAGGCCTGGCCCGGCGTCAGCACCGTCGCCGTGGCCGGGCTCGCCTCGACGAAGAGGGCCAGCTTCCTCACAGGCGAGATCAGGTTCGGGTCCGTCAGACTATCGGTCCACTTGCCGCCCGTGGCTTCATAGACGATGTACCCGGTGTTGGGGGCGGGGGTCCCGACGTTGGCGTTGAAGGTCACTCCGGTTGCATGCACGAGGGCGAGGTTGTCATAGACCAGGACGCCCGTGCGGCTGGCCTCGACCGTATTGCGAGTGACGTTGGCCACTTCCACTCCCCGGGCGCCGGCCGAACCCGTGTTCGAGCCCGAGATGGTGTAGGTCACCTGTCCGCCGGCAGCAGAGTCGGCCGGGCTGACCGACTTCGACACCGTGATGGCGGCGTCGTTGACCACGGCGGTCGTGCTGAAGTTGTTGAGGTCGGTCTTCGTGCCGTCGGCGTTGCTGACGGCCGACAGGTTCACCGAGGCATCCACCCCGGCCAGGGCCCCCGTCGGGACCTGGTAGGTAACGATGAGGTTGACCTGTTCGTCGCGGTCGACAATCCGGGTCGTGCCCTCGACGCCGAAGCCCTGCGCGATGCGCACGTCGCCGGGATCGACCACGCCGTTCCCGTTGGTGTCCTCATAGACGGCCGCGTTCTGCGGCGTGAAGCCCTGCGTGGCTCCTTGGGAGAGCGTCAGCTTGAACTGGTCTTTCTCGTTGCCAGCGTTCGTCAAGACGTACGGCATGTAGACCGTCGAGCCGGGGGTGACGCTCTGCGTCTGCCCGCCGTTGTCGGCCCCGTCGGGCGTGACCGACAGGCCGTAGACCGCCTGGACGATGGTGACGACCTCGTTCGAGACGGCCGTCTGTTGAGCGCCCAGCGCATCGACGAAGGTCGCCGAGGCCTGGTTGCGAATGATGGTTCCCGCGGGGGTCAGCGCCAGGGCCGGCGAGGCAGCCAACAGGAGTGGCAGCGCCAGCATCTAGCCCAGGAGTGCCCGATGAAGTGGAGTATGATTACGAAACATGCGTTTCTCCTCTCAAACGTCGTCCAAACCGAAAAAGGCCAATACGAAAGACCGGTTCCAGAAAATCGAAGAAGCGTGGATTGCGGCGGTTAGCGACTGTGACGAAACAAGCCTCAGACCTCCTGACATACCCCTGTGTAATACC
>JACQZL010000148.1 GCA_016213865.1 Candidatus Rifleibacteriota bacterium | reverse complement strand
GTGAGGGATTTAATGCCATTGGGCTTGTCCCCCGCTTGTGGAGCGGCGACTCGACCCGAGCGGGCCATAGGGCCCGCGCTACAACTCCTTGGACCACGTATGCCGTGATGCGGCTTGCCAGCTTTCTGCATCGCTCCCCGCCCGGGCGGGAGCGTGTAGCCCGAGCCCCCGGTTGCGATATAATTTTGAGCGACCAAGCGACAGTCTCTCGAAACGACGAACACCTGAGGAGTCCACCATGCTGCGGCGCACGCTCGATCGACGAGGCCAGGGGCAGACGGAATACGGCCTGATCATCGTCCTGCTCGGTCTTGCCTGCATAGGAATGCTCTATTTCTTCGGCACCTCCACGAGCACGACTCTCAACACCAGTGCCGACAGGGTGGGCAGCGCGGGGCAGACCCAGGGCACCACCGGCGGCGGAGGGCTTTGAGGCCAGGCTTGCAACGGCCGTCGCGCTGGACGGGTCAACCCGAATTCCCCCCACCCCTGCACTCCCCCTCCGGGGGAGGGTGGGGAAAGGGCCTTTGCGGCTGGCCGAGGCTCGGGACTTGAGGCGCGAGGCTTGAGGCCAGACCCCGGGCGTGCTGACCTGTCGCCTGCAGCCTCCAGCCTGCAGCCACGGCCCGAGAGGGGCGGTGCGGCAGGTCGTGGGCCCGTCAACACCACCGAAGACGGCGGGAGGCTCCGGGGGGCGAGCCTGCACCTGCTGGTCGCCGTCTTCGCCGTGGTATGCGTCTTCGTCCTGGCCCGCCAAGACGGTGCGATCCAGGTTCGCATGGTCTATCAGGCCGCGGCGGTGCTGGGGCCGCTCGCCGTGGGTCTCTTGCTGTGCTGGAGCCCGGCCGCCGCCGCCGCGCGCACCCGCTGGTCGCCGGAGTGCGCGGCAATCGGCGCCGTTCTGGCCGGCGCGGGCTATCTGGCAGGGATGGCGGCGTGGTTCGCGAGGCCCCTTGCCGAACCCCTCACGACCTTCGCCTTCGCCACGGTCCTCCTGAGCGCTCCCTTCGCGGTCACCTGGTTGGGGCCACGGGCCTGCCGCGAGGCCTGCACCGTCTGCTGGCCGGACCTCCTGACGGCCCTTCTGTTCCTGGGTCTGGCGGGCTCCAGGTGGGCGCGCCTCCTGGTCGACATCGGGTACCGAAACGGGCGGCCCTTCGGCGTCGACGCCAGCCTCTTCGTTTGGCTCGACCTGCTGATCGTCTACGTCGTCCTGGTACGGCGGCTGGACGTGGGCTGCGAGCTGACAGCCAGCGCCCGGGACTGGAAGGTCCTGGCCGTCGGCTGCGCTGTCCTCCTCGTCCTGCTCTGGCCCCTCGGCGCAACCAGCGGGCTCGTTGCCTGGCGCCCGACGTGGAAGCCTCTCGAAGAGACGGTCTATGCTGCCTTCCGGCAGCTCTTCCGAGTCGCTCTCGGTGAGGAGATCCTCTTCCGACTCCTGCTGCAGACAGCGTTGGTCCGATGGGCAGTGGGCCGCTGGGGGGAGCGGCCGGGCTGCTGGTTGGGGCTGGGGGGGGCCGCCTTGGTCTTTGGCCTGGCCCACTTCTCGAGAGGACCGGCCTTCGTGCTGCTGGCGTTCCTCGCCGGGGCCGGCTACGGCTGGGCCTACCAGGCAACAGGCCGGCTGGCGGCTCCGTGGCTGCTCCACGTGGCGATCAACCTGGCGGCCTACTCCCTGACAGCCTAGCGAGGCTCCGCCTCGAACCGACGAGTGCTCTGCGAGAGTCTCAGAGGCGAAGCCTCGAGTCGAGAGTTGACAGTCGACAGTCTCAACGCGCGGGGCCTAACTCGGGCCCAGTCGCGTGGCTCCCCTCGTACTGCCTGCAAAACCGTGACCCTGGTTCCGTTTGCGAACCGAGGGGGTAACAGGTACCTTTGTCAGCGGCTTCGATCTGGAGGGAGCGATGGCAAACCTGCTCGATCTGTCCCGGACCCCACTGACGGACAAGTACCATGTCTTCAGTCCTCGACGAGTCTACTGGAACCTGCCGACAGCCTGGCTCTTCGAAGAGGCCATCCGACGCAGCGAAGGTGTGGCCGCCCACGGGGGGGCGTTGGTGGTTCACACCGGCCCGCACACGGGCCGGAGCCCCGACGACCGGTTCGTGGTGCGGGAGCCGTCCAGCGAAGGTGAGGTCGATTGGGGCAAGGTCAATCATCCGTTCGACCCGGGCCGCTTCGAGCAGCTCCACAAACGGATGATGGCCTCGCTCGAGGACTGCGACCTGTTCGTTCAGGATTGCTATGCCGGGGCCGACCCCGAGTATCGCCTACCGCTGCGCATCATCACGGAGACGGCCTGGCAGAGCCTTTTTGCGAGCCACATGTTCATCAAGGCCAGCCCCGCGTCGATCCAGACTCACCAGCCCGAGTTCACCGTTGTCAGCGCCCCCTTCTTCAAGGCCGACCCGGCCAGGGACGGGACTCATTCGGAGGCCTTCATCATCCTCAACTTGGCCGAGAAGATGGTCCTGATCGGAGGCACGCGCTACGCTGGCGAGATCAAGAAGTCGATCTTCAGCGTCCTCAACTACCTCTTGCCGCTTCGCGGAGTGCTCTCGATGCACGCCTCGGCCAACATCGGGGCGGACGGTCAATCGGCGGTCTTCTTTGGTCTCTCCGGCACGGGCAAGACGACGCTCTCCGCGGACCCGCATCGCGTGCTGATCGGCGACGACGAGCACGGCTGGAGCAACCACGGCGTCTTCAACTTCGAGGGTGGATGCTACGCCAAGATGATCCGCCTCTCGGCCGAGGCCGAGCCTCAGATTTTCGAGGCGACGCGCCGCTTCGGGACCGTGCTCGAGAACGTCAAGGTGAACCTCGAAACCCGCGAGGTCGATCTGAACGACGACAGCATCACCGAGAACACGCGCGGGGCCTATCCGCTCGACTACATCCCGAACGCCTCGCGCACGGGGCTTGGCGACCACCCGAGCGACCTCGTGATGCTGATGGCGGACGCGTTCGGCGTGATGCCCCCGATCGCCAAGCTCACCCCGGACCAGGCGATGTACCACTTCCTCTCCGGCTACACGGCAAAGGTGGCCGGCACAGAACGCGGCGTCACCGAGCCGCAAGCGACCTTCAGCACTTGCTTCGGCGCTCCCTTCATGGTGCTCGCTCCCGGTGTTTACGCCCGGCTCCTGGGCGACCGGCTCAACAGCCGCAAGACCCGCGTCTGGCTGCTGAACACGGGCTGGACGGGAGGGCCCCACGGCCTCGGGCGGCGGATGAAGATCGCCCACTCGAGAGCCATGCTCGGTGCAGCCCTCGGGGGCAAGCTCGACGACGTTTCGTACAGGCTCGACCCGGTCTTCGGGCTCGAGGTCCCGCGCATTTGTCCGGACGTACCCGAGGAGCTGCTGGAGCCGCGCCGCACCTGGCGCGATCCGAAGGGCTACGATCAGAAGGCGGCCCAACTCGCCGCCCTCTTCGCCGCCAACTTCCGCCAGTACGAGGGAACGGCGGGACAACGCGTGCGAGAAGCCGGCCCGCGGGTCTAGTCGGGCGTTTCCGGCACCGGTCACGTTCGACCGCGGTCGCCGCACAGTCCGTGACGTAGGGGCGCATGATCCACGCCGGACGGGTCGGTGCCGGCATGTCCGCCCTGTAACTTCCCGCGTCGCCGCCTCGTAGTGGAGAGAGTGAAGGGAGTACCCGTCATGTTCCGTTTCGTCATTCTCACCATCTGTTTCGCGTTGGCAACCGGCACCGCCGTGTTTGCCCTGACGCCTGCCCTCGAGGTGGTCGACCGGCAGCTCGGGGCCGAAGCCACGCGGCTGGACGGCGCCCTGACGGCCCTGGGCAGGCTCGCCCCGGAGGACCTGGCGGCGATGAAAGGGGGCCTCCCGGAGATCTTCAAGACCTTCCAGACGGGGTACTTCGCCGAGCACGGCAAGTACATGTCGGAAGACAAGAATGTCCGGCTGATGCTGAAAACGATCGAGGGCCTTCGCAAGGAACTGGGCAGCAAGGGCGAGGGGCTCACCGTGACCGACTTCTCGATCGCACTGCACCGCTCGTCGCCCGACGCGCGCCGCTCGTCCGCCAACGGGGCACTGGTGCTCGACACGATCTACAACAACGACATCCTCTCGGACCCGCCGGACCTGCTCCGGATGCTGGAGACCAGGCGCCTCTTCTCGGACCTGAACATGGCGCTCTCCCAGCGCGCCTACCTCGACAAGCCGCAGGAGCCTCGGACGCAGGGCAAGCCGCCCGTCATGGCGCGTGTCCTGGCGACCCTCGTCTCGAAGTTCCCCGGCGAGCGGGGAAAGGCCATCCGCGACACGCTGGACCTGATGGGAATCCAGGACCTGACGGCCTCCATCTTCGTCAGGCACGCCACGGAGCGACTGAAGGACCCGGCCATGGGCGATCGGCTGGACCGCTTCCATACAGCCTTACTGCAGCGCTTGAAGACGGCGCGTGCGAACCCGGGCGAAGCGGCCGGGGGCCCTGACCTCTGGCAGCTTGCCCAGGAAGTCGCGGGCGATCCGATCGGTGCCGTGGAGCTCATCGGCGTCTTCACGACCCAGCACCGGACCCTGGCCAAGACGATCCTGCCGCTCCTGCCCTCGCGAGAGGCTCAGATCCCGTACTTGGTCCCGTTGATCCGCTGCACGGCCAACTTCTTCCTGGTGCAAGAGCTCTCGGAGGCCGTCCGCGGCTCCGGCAAGACCTACACCTTCCCCTATCCCGAGGGCGACGCCTCGGATGACCGGAGGTTCTACCACTTCTGGTCGGAGGCGTTCATCGCGACCCAACTGCGACAGAAGGGCCATGGCGCCGAGGTCGTCAAGTTCGTCTCGGCCAACCTGGGACGGGCCTACGAGACGTACACACTCCCGCTCAATCTGAAGTTTGCGATCAAGACGCACGCCGACGCCTTCGGCGTGCTCGGAGGATGGGCCCAGGATGTCCAAGCGCACAAGCGCGGCTCGGCCTTCGGTTCGAGTGTCGTGGACGGGCTGAAGTGAGGGCCTGAGGCCAACCCTGGGGCCGCGGGGCCAATTGGACTCGGCGCCTTGCCGTCACCGATCGGGAGGTTGCGAGTCCCCAGCCGGGACTCTGTCACCGGCCACCCAGTCTCGAGTCCCGGGGACCGAGAGCCCAGCCCGCCCCCCGTGTCAGCGCGTGTCAGCGCGTGTCAGCGGATTTCAGCGAGGGGACGGTCCGCTGCGTGGAAGACTGGGGGCATGTGGCCATTCGGAGCCCTTTTCAACTTGATCTGCCCGCCGATCTGCGTCGTCTGCCAGGGGGTGCCCGCACCGTGGGATCCGTACCTGTGCCCGGAGTGTCTTGCGGAGATCTGGCGCAAGGCCGAACGGTATGGCCGGTGCGAGGAGGTGCCGTTCGTTTCCTGGATGGGCTGGCTGGGGTCTTACGAGGGACCGATCCGGGCCGCCATTCATGAGATGAAGTTCGGAGGTCGCAAGGGACTGGCTCGGCACCTGGGCTGGCTCCTGGGTCGGCGGCTGCCCCCCAGCGTCCCGCGCCCCCGACTGCTGGTTCCGATCCCGAGCTGGCGAGGCACCGAGCGGAAGCGGGGCTTCAATCAGGCCCTCGAGATCGCGCGGGGCCTCGGGGCTGAGTGGGGTGTCCCCGTGCGGGCCGACGTGCTCCGGAAGGTCCGGCCGACCCGTCCGCAACGCTCGCTCTCGCTGGTCGAGCGCGGAACCAACGTGCGGGACAGCTTCGCGCTGAACGCCCCCCTGGCCGTGCGAGGCCACCGCGTGGGCTTGGTGGACGACGTTTTCACGACCGGGGCCACACTGACGGCCGCGGCCAGGCTGCTGCACGCGGCCGGGGCCCGGGAGCTCGTCGTCTTCGTGGTCGGCCGCACGCCGCGCGACTGCAGCCCGGCCCGATGATCCAGGGTGCGTGTCTAGCAGGTGGTCCCACG
>JACQZL010000147.1 GCA_016213865.1 Candidatus Rifleibacteriota bacterium | reverse complement strand
CTCCTCGGCGCGGGCGGCGGCGACGGCGGCGGCTTCGGCGGCGGGATGCTGAGCTATCCGCAGATTCCCGAGTTCGACAGCCGCTCGCTGCTCAACTTCGAGCGAGAGACGCTCGGTCTGTATCTCTCGGGCCATCCGCTACTGGCGCACCAGCGGCTGCTGGAATCGACGAGCGGACTGCTCTCGACCGCCGACGTGCCCCGCATGTCCGATGCGGCTTCCTTCGCGGTGGCCGGAATGGTGCGCTCGCTCCGGAAGATCCGCTCCAAGGCCGGGAAGGACATGGCGATCATCCTGCTCGAGGACACGCGTGGCAGCCTCGAGCTGCCGTTCTTCGGGGAGCGCTACGAGGAAGCGAAGGGCTGTCTCAAGGAAGATGCCGTCGTGGTGGTCTGGGGCAGCGTCCAGGACCGCAACGGCGAGCGGAGGGCTTCGGCCGACGGGGCGATGCCGCTGGAGAGCCTCTTCGGCGAACGCGGCTGGAAGGCGAGCATCACGCTGACGTTGCCTGCCGGCGGTCTCACGAAGGACCAGGCGGCCAAGGTCAAGAACATCCTGCTCAACCACAAGGGCAAGCATGCCGTCGAGGTCTGCGTGCCGGTGGCCGAGAATCGTGTCTTTATCAGGCTCGGCAAGGACTTCAAGATCCAGCCGAACGCCGAGCTGATCGTGGAGCTGGAGGAACTTCTCGGCGAGGGCAGCATGGCCATCGGCCTCACGCTGCCCGAGCGGCCGGCTCCGCGGTTCCAGAGGGGCGGCCCGCCCGCCGCGAGAGGCGCATCATGAAGTTGATCGAGACCTGGCGCAAGGACGCGGCGAAGGAGATCGAAGCGCTGCTCGGGCAGCCCGATCCGCTCGAGGCCTTCCTCATCGAGGCCCCGAACCTGGCCATCCAGTACGGCAACATCCGCAGCTACGGCGACGGAGCGGTCCGCGAATACCTCGCCCAGGAGAACCGCGATCCCGAGCGGATGACCTGGGAGATCGACGCCCGCAGGTTGCGCAAGCGGATCAGCGAGATGGACGCCAGCTACCTGCAGGCGCTCAACCGCACCAAACGCGACATCATGGGCTACCACCGCCGGCAGGTGCCGGTGAGCTGGTTCAGCACCGGGACCTACGGCGAGATCACCGGTCAACAGTTCACCTCGATCGAGCGGGTTGCCATCTGCCTGCCCAGGAACTGGCGCTTCTCGCCGGCCGGCTTGATGATGTACCTGGCCCCGGTCCGGGCCGCCAGGGTCGGGCTCATCTACCTGAACATCCCTGGCTCCGACACGATGAAGGAGCCCGATCCGCTGCTGTTCTGGACCGCGGCGCAGATGGGGGTCGAGAAGATCTACTGCCTGCCCGAGGTCTGCGCGATCTTCGCCTTCGCGAGAGGCACCGAGACGGTGCCCCGCGTCGACAAGATCGTCGCCCAGGGCGGCCGAGCGGTCCAGACCGCCACGCTGGTCGTCGGCCAGAACGTGGGCACCAAATTCCTGTCGGCCGAGTCCGACACCATGATCGTCGCCGACGCGACCGCAAACCCGGCCTACGTCGCGGCGGACGTGGTCTGCCTGACCGAGGATCCCGCGCTGCGGCGCGTCACCGTGGTGACGCCCTCGGTCGTGACCGCCAATGAGGTCATGGAAGAGATCAGCAAGCTGGCCGGCTCGGCGGCCGACCCCCAGCGCCAGCAGCTCGATCGGGCCGGCGCCATCGTGCTCACCCGTTCGCTCGCCGAGGCGATCGACCTTGCCAACCTGCACCCGGTCAGGCACCTGAACCTCTTCGTCGAGCATCCGCTGGAGTTGCTCAGCTCGATCGCCAACGCCGGCATCATCACGTTGGGCGAGGACACGCCCGCGGCCCTGGATCAGTACTTCGCCAGCGCCTCCACCGTGTCGCCCTCCGGCCCGATGCTGCGGTTCAGCTCACCGCTGGACGTGCTCGACTTCATGAAGCGCTCGGGCCTGGTCTTCTACTCGAAGCGCAAGGTCAAGTCGATCAGCCGCAGCATGGAGATCCTGACCAAGCAGGAGCAACTCCCGCTGCACTCGCGCAGCATCCGGGTGCGGCTGAGCTGAGGGATTGAACTCAGATGGCCGGTCGGGGAGGCTGTCCCCGAACCCCTGCCAGGGGCAGAACTCCGGCACGGGTTCCGGGGCCAGCGTCCCCGATCGGGCCGTTCGACCGGGCTGTCGCCGGCGCGGTCGAATTGCTTCACCCTGCACCGGACCGAACGGAGGCGGCGCCGGCTCTTGGAACGCTCTTCCGACAATCTCGCCCGAAGAGTCGGCGGTCCTGTCCTGACCGGTGGATCCTGCCGATACTGGTACTGGAGTTGCTTGCAGTTCGGGTGGAGGTGGCCAACAGGATCAGGGAGGGCGAGGACGATGAAGCGCACGAACTGGTCGAATCCCAAGGGGCTCGGGTTCTCCGAGATGCTGTTGTGCCCCGAGAACATCTTCACGCAGGTCTACCGTGAGATCGAGGCGGGTAACTTCAGTCAGGCCCGCGCGTTGCTGCAGCTGCACGGCTGCGACGGGGCGGCGAACGCTTCGGGGCAGGACGACAAGCGCAGCAAACGCTGATCGGCGCCTCCCCCTCGGTTGCTGACGAGCAAGAAGAAACCCGGTCGCCTGGGCGGCCGGGTTTACGATCGATTCGGGGGGAAGCTTCTCAGCGCGGGGTCGTGATGGAGCCCGCCGCGTCGGTGCCGCTGCTCTGCTGCTTCATCAGGTCGTTCTTGCGCGACTGGATCGCCTTCAGGCTCTCGTAGAGCTTCTGGGCCTGCTCGCTGTTGCCCTGACCGTCGGCGTTGAGCTGCTGGATCGAGGCCACGATGGCCTTCTCCTGATCCACGACGTCTTTGAGTTCGGTGATCGTGTACTGGCTGTCGGTGGAGGCGGCCTGCGGGGCGGTCTCGACCTGGGCGGCCGTGTTCACGACAGCCGGCTGCGGGGTGTAGTTGCTGGCGGCGATGGTGGCCGTCGAGGGCGAGCCGACGAAGGAGGGCTTCTCGTCGATCGGCTTGAGGACCGGCGACTGGCCTCCCATGCGTGCCTTGACGTACTCGCAGAGGGTCATGTTGGAGCCGACGCTCTTGGCCTGCATGTTCTCCCAGACCCACTCGTGCCGCTGCTTGGAGCCGTGGTCGGGCGGGCCGGCGAGCTGGGCGCCGGGGGCGATGTACTGGCCCCACTCGGTGAGGCCCACCCCACCCAGGTACTCGTCGATGAAACCCTGGACCTGGGCGTCCTGCCAGTTGGGCTCGCCTCCGGCTCCCACGGTGGCCTTGTTCGTGGCCGAGGCGATCGTGGCGGGTGGCGTGAACGCGCCGGTCTTGCGGTTGAAGTTCTGGATTTCCTGGTACTGCTGTTCGAGCGCGTTCTGCTGCTCGGTGATCTTGGTCAGGGCATCCTGGTACTTCGTGATGTCTTTCTTGTTCTTCGAGAGTTCGTCGCGGGCCTTGAGCACCGAGAGATAGAGCGCCTCGTTCTGTCGGGAGGCCTGCGCGATGTCGTTCAGACGTTCGTTGGTGGTCGCGTCGGGCGGCTTCTCGCCGCGCTGCTGGACGAGCCCCATCAAGGCGGTCTGCTTGTCCGAGAGCGCTTGCTGGGACTGGGCCGTCTGCTCGAGCAGCTTGACGAACTCCTTCTCGCCGCCGCCGGAGAACCAGCCCTTGACGGTATCGGTGGCCTTCCCGAAGAAGCCCTTGATCGTGTCCAGGATTCCGGCCTGGGCAGGCGCAGCCGTGGCGAACCCCAGGAACGCGACGAGCACCAGTGCTGCAAGCGTTCGCAACATCTTCCTGTGGGTCATCAAGCTCGAGTACCGCATGAAGTCATCTCCTCCGAGGCTGCCTTTTGCCCTCAGCGATGAGTATAGGGAGGCCTCCAGGGATCGTCAATCCGGCAAGAAGCAGAGCAGCTCACATCACACTACGACTCCTACGAGTCTGATGTTGCGAGGCTCGAGGCTCGAGGCGCGAGGCATGAATGCCCGGCCGGGGCTACTTCGCCGTTCGCTCGGCCTCGAGGAACTGGCGCAGCTGATCCCGGTCGGGGACCGCCCCGTGCGTGACGACCTTGCCGTTCACCACGATGGAGGGCGTGATCATGATCCGGTACTGCTTCGCTTCCTGCGTGTTGACCACGCACTTGCGGTACTCGACCTCCGCCCCCCACGGCGCGATCAGCTCCTCGACCATGCGCTCGGCCGCCCGGCAATCCTCGCAGTCGACCCTGGCACTCCCGAAAACGATGATCTTCATGGTTTGCTCGACTTCCCTCCGGAGACCGCCGGCGGAGGCGCGAACCAGAGCTTGGCCAGCGTCTCCCGCCGGTAGCGCTCCAGCACCTTCTCGATCTCCGGGGCCGCCGGCCGCACCTGCCGCTCGCCGGACTGGAACATCTGGCCGCAATCCCGCATCCGGCGGAACAGCTCGTCGCGAGTGGTGCTCGCCTCGACCGGCAGGGCGGAGACGTGCTTCTGGAGGTTCAGGTAGGCCTCGCCCAGGTCGCTCGTCGTGCTCCGGCTGGCGGCGGCCGCCTTCACGAACGCCTGCGCGGCGGCCCGGGCCCGATCGAACCGGGCCAGCGGCGTGTCGGCGGTGCGCGCCTCGTAGAACCGGATCAGCCTCTCCTGGATCTCCTTGACCACCGGGTGCAGCCCCTCGAAGTCTCGCTTCGCGTAGAAGCCGGCGACCTGGCCCAGTTGCTTCGAGACCGCGTCGAAAGTGACCTGCCAATCTTCGGAGCGCGGCGCATCCGTGTTCCTGGAGAGATAGAACTTGCCGTACAGACCGACCCAGTCGCGCTCTACCTGGGCGAGCTGGCGAGCCCCCAGCTCCCACTGCGCCAGCCTGGCCCGCGCCGCCACGTCGTTGAGCCGGGTGCTGATCGACTCCACCGAGCGGTCGAACTGGGTCTGCCGGCTCTTGCCCCGCAGGAGCGTCAGCAGCACCGGATCGCACGCCATGGCCGGCGGCGCCCCGATCAGGGCGAGCCAGAGCAGCAGCACAAGGCGGCTCGAAGTTCGCACGAGGACAGTCTACAGCGATTCGCGCCCGATCACCGGAAGGCACCGGGAGCCAGTGTCGCCTATCTCCCCGTTCCCAATTGCTCGCCAGGGGAATATATTGGCCTCGAGATGCTCGAGTTCGGAATGCAGCTGGCTCTCGGCGGCCTGAAAGCGCTGGAAGAGAACCTCGTCGGGAAGCTCTCCGGGGCCTTCATCCCGGCGTTCTTCGTGGCCGGCGGCGTGGGCGTGTTCGTCCCCAAGTCGGTCGTGGTCGACTACCTGTCCCCGCGGGCCAGCCGCCTCAAGGCTTACTCCGTGGCCTCGGTGGCCGGAGCGGTGCTGTCGGTCTGCTCCTGCGGCATCATCCCGCTCTTCGCGGCGTTCTACGAGCAAGGAGCGGGGCTGGGCCCGGCCGTGACCTTCCTGTTCGCGGGACCCTCCATCAATCTGATCTCGATGTTCTACGGCTTCTACCTGCTGGGGCCCCGGATGGGGAGTTGCGTGATCGCCTCGGTGATCGTGACCTCCATCTGCCTCGGCTTCGTGTTCGAGCGCCTGTTCGGGCGGGCCAGAGAGGCCTCGCCTCCACCGCCTCAGCCGCTTCTCGGCGCGAAGGCCCGGGGGTTCTGGCCGGTCTTCTTCTTCTTCACGTTCCTGCTGCTGATGACGCTGCTCTTGCCCGTCGAGCAGTTCGGCTGGAACGTGAAGCTGCCGTGGGCGGGGGCCAACCTGGCGGGGTTGCTGGTCACCCTGCGGCTTTACTTCAGCCGGGAGGATGTCCGGGCGTGGGTCGGAAAGAGCTGGTTCCTGGTCAAGCGGTTGCTGCCCCGGATCGTCCTGGGCATCTTCCTCCTGGGTATGCTCCAGACGCTGCAAGAGCAATCGCCCGAGAGCTTCGACTGGTTCCGCCGGACGGTGGGCGACCAATCGTTCGGGGCGGCGCTGCTGGCCTCGACGGTGGGCGCCATCCTCTACATGGGGAGCATCCTGGCCGTGCTGACGGT
>JACQZL010000085.1 GCA_016213865.1 Candidatus Rifleibacteriota bacterium | reverse complement strand
GGGAGTGTCAGAGAACGAGGCTCACGACGACAAGTCGCATCACGCTGACCTTCAACGGCAAGGGGGACCTCACGGCGACCTCCGGCCGCCTTCCGGCAGGACTGAACGTGAAAGCCGCCACGCCCCCGCGACTTGACGACAACAACCGCGCGATCGCCTGGTTCGTGCGCGATGACGATGTGTTCTTCTGCCCCGAGTACGCGCTTCAGCAGGGCGGCTGGAAAGTCGCGCCCCGCACCACCAACCAGTACCTCTGGCTCAGTGACCCGACGCCTCAGCCGGCCCTGAGCGGCGAGAAGCGCGGGGCCTGCTGCCTCACGTACGGCAGTGACAACGGGACGAACCTGACCAAGGGGCCGGACGGCACCACCGAGACGGCTCATCGTTGACGGGCAGAGCCGAGCGCGCTGGCCCTCGAGCCCCTCGTGCCGCAGCCGCACACGGACGGAGCTTCAGGGGAACGGCAAGGTCGAGGAGCCGGGGGAGAAACCCGGGGACTGGTGGAGCGATTCCGAGGTAACCTAACAGCGTGGCGTCATGCGGCGTGTTGATCCACCAAGGCACGAAGACACCAAAAGGAGGACCAAACGGTGAGGTCAACCCCCTTTGTGCCGTCCTTTGTGTCTTGGTGTCTTCGTGGGTCAATCTCTGGCACGTTGATTTGGAAACGTTCTACTAGCCTCGAAACCCCGCATGGCATCCGAAGTGTGCCGCACTGCCCGTCGGGTTTTCGGTGCCCGGACCCGCACTCCGACGGCCGTGCCGGGGTCGGCACCGACCCTTCCGGTGGGGACTATCCGCACACTTCGCTCGCCCCCGCTCCCAGAGCGGTCGCAGGCCACTGGCGGGGCACAAGCATCTCCTGAGCCTCAGAACTCCTGACATGCCGGTGGCACATGTTGACACGTGCTTATATCGCGCGCGCATGTGCGCGAATTCGCCCGGGTTCTATGCACTGGTGTGACAGGCAAAATCGCCACCCCCCTCCGTCGGCCTCCAGCGGGAGACGGTATCACACAGGGGTATGTCAGGAGGTCTGAGCCTGTCGAAGGGGCCCCGCGCTACGACTCGCGACTGGAGATTGTCGGCAGGAAGCCGCATCAGGAGAGCCTATTCCCGGAAATCCCTGCATGCGTGAGGCCGGCGTCCCTGCCGGCTCTTAGCCGGCGCCAGCCGGCTAAGCCCCGCCCCTACGTCGCGAACTGTGCGGCGAAAGCGGTCGGACTTGATCGGTGCCCCGGGGTCCCGCGACAGAGCCGGCCTCGGGCCCGGGCGCTCCTGTCCGGTGTGCGATACTGATCGCGCCAGGCCATGAAACCCCTGATCGTCATCGACTGCCGGACCGTGGAGGGCCAGTTCACGGGAATCGGCCGATACGCCGTCTCGCTGGTCCCCCTCCTGGTCGCCGCCCGACCCGACTGGCGCTTCCACATCTTCGCGGCCCCAGGCTGCGAGAAGCTCTTCCACGGACTGCCCGGGGGCGTGTCGGTCCAGGCCGCGCCGCCCGTCCCGTGGCATCCCAGGAGCGACTGGTGGTTGCACGTGACCCTGCCCAGGTGGTTGGCGGACCACCGGGCCGCCGTCTTCTTCTCGGCGGCCAACTACGCTCCCATCTACTCCGGCGCAACTCGCCGGGCCGTGATGATCCACGACCTGGTCCCGTTCCGCCACCCCGGCCTGGATCCGCTCAAGTTCGTCCTGTACCTGCGGGCGATGCTGAAGCTCTCCGGCTGGGTGAGCGAGGTCGTGCTCGCCAACTCGAAGAACACAGCCCGTGAAATCGAGACCATCCTGGGCGTCCCGCGCGATCGGATCCACCTGACCTACCTGGGTGTTCCCAAGGTGTTCCGCAAGCTGCAAGCAGCGGAGCTCGAGTCGCTCGTCGCCTCACGCCCCGCGCTCGCCGGACTGCCTCGAGGCTTCATCCTGTCGGTGGGAACGCACACTCCGCGCAAGAACTTCGCGCGACTCATCGCGGCAATGGCACGCCTGCCTGACAGCGCCTCGCTGGTCCTGGCCGGCCCCACGGGCCAGGCCCTTCGCACCGCCCAGGCGCAGGCCGTCTCTCTCGGCGTACAGGACCGCGTCCGCTTCATCGACTATCCGGACGACGACGGCCTCCTGGCGCTCTACAACCTGGCGGGTCTCTTCGTCTATCCGTCGCTCTACGAGGGGTTCGGCTTCCCGGTCGTCGAGGCCATGGCGTGCGGAACGCCCGTCGCCTGCTCGACTGCATCCTGTTTGCCGGAGGTCGCCGGCGACGCGGCCGAGATGTTCGATCCGACGACGGAAGAAGCGATCGCCGCGGCGCTGGCCCGCGTGTTGGGCGAGCCGCAGCGGGCTTCCGAACTGGCAGCGAAGGGGCCGGCCCAGGCCGCGCGCTTCACGTGGGAGCAAACGGCCCAGCAAACGGCCGCGGCCCTCGAAAAGCTCCTGTGACGCCTGGCCGGCCGCTCGCTGACGCCCGCGGTCCTGATGAAGTGCATCGGGCGGTCCTCAACGTCAGAAGGCGGGGCCGTCGCATCGGCGTCGGCCCCGCCCGGGGAGTTGTGCTTCTCCAGTGCCCAGCGTCGGGACCTGGAGGCAAGACTCACTTCTTGCGCTGGTGTCGAGTCTTGCGCAGCAGCTTCTTGTGCTTGTGGCGGCGGATCTTCTTTCGCCGCTTCTTCACGACGCTGGACACGGGTTCACCTCCAGATTACTTCGCGAGCATTTCCTCGTAGTGTTCCTTCAGGACCTGGACGGGGACCAAGGCGGTCACACCGCTGGCCTTGAGCTGCGTCACGCCGGCCGTGAGCCGATCGTAGGGTTCCTTCTTGCGAGCGAGCAGCCGGCCCAGGCTGTCCTCCAAGCTCTCCTTGTCCTTGCGGTCGCGGAGCACCCGGGTGGTCAGCTCGCGGTGGTAGCGTACCAGATCCCTGCACACGGAGTCGAACAACTGCCGCTCCCACTCGTCGCCGAGTCGCACCTTCGAGATGAGCTCGGTCAAGTAGTGGAGCTGGAACTGATCGCCGACCCGGTACCAGAGTCCCGCGACCTGATCGAGCGGAGCGTCGGTGGCTTCGCGGATGCGCACCATCGTCATCAGGGGCTTGAGGTAGGCCAGGGCCGCCAACTCGCGCGCCAGGTCCTTGGGGAAGTGTCGTTCGCTCAGGGCCTTCTCCTCGGCCTCCAGGCTCTCGCGGATCTCGGGCGACATCCGGTCGCCCAGCTTGCGCGTCAACTGACGCACTTCGGCGGCCACGCGCTCGATGACGTCGGGGCTGAAGTGCTTCTGCGTCTGGGCTCTCACGATTCGCTGGCACGTTGCGAAGATAACGCCCTCGAGCTTGAGGAGCTCACGGTACTGCCACTTGGCGTCCACCTTGTTGTCCAGGGCGTGGATGGCCGCGCGGATGCGTCCACCGTCCAGCAGATCGTCGATCAACGAGTAGATGTAGACCGCATCGCGAACCTGCTCCGGGGTCTCGGCCCGCAGCCTCTGGAAGAGGCTGATACCCGCCTGGTTGATCACCTGATTGGTCAGATAGGTCGCGATGATCTCGCGGCGCAAGTGGTGCTTGTAGCACACGTTGCCGTACTTCTCGACGATTCCGGGCGGGAAGTAGTCGACGAAGATCCGCCTGTAGTACTCCTGGTCGGGCAGGTCGCTCGCCAGTAGGGTATCGAAGGTGACCATCTTGACCCAGCCCGTGAGCCCCGCCAGCACCGACCGGGGGACCGGCTCACCGTTGGCGAAGCGGCTGCGCAGCTCGGCGTCGGATGGGATCTTGTCCTTTTCGCGGTCGATGAACCCGCCGTCGGCCAGCTTGCGGATCAGGGAGAGGAACGATTCCACCTCTTCGCGGCTTCGCAGCTCGTCGAGCGAGAGCAGCGCGCTCTGCAGGTAGTTGTTCCGAAGGACGTGCTTCTCGACCCGTTCGGTGAAGCGCGGCAGGATCTTGTCGCGTTCCTCGTCGTCCTTGACCAGCTTCTCGTCGATCAGCAGCTTCATCAGGATCTTGAGGTTCACTTCGTGGTCGCTGCAGTCGACCCCGGCCGAGTTGTCGATCGCGTCGGTGCTGCACCGTCCGCCATGCCGGAGAAACTCGATGCGGCTGCGGGGAGTCATGCCGAGGTTGCCGCCCTCGCCGATGACCTTGGCCCGCACCTCGGTCGCGCTGACCCGGACCTCGTCGTTGGTCTTGTCGCCGACCTCGAGGTTGGTCTCGTCGGTCGCCTTGATGAAGGTCCCGATGCCGCCGTTCCAGAACAGGTCGACGTCGGCCTTGAGGATCGCCCGCACCAGCTCGTCGCCGTTGACGCTGCTGGCCGTGATGCCCAGACGCGCCTTGGCCTCGGGGCTGAGGACGATCTTCTTGTCGCCGCGGTTGTAGATGCCCGAGCCCTTGCTCATCGCCTCGCGCCTGTAATCGAGCCAGGAGCTGGCCGGCAGCTTGAACAGCCGGTCCCTTTCCTTGAAGCTCTTCTCGGGATCGGGGTCCGGGTCGACGAAGATGTGGCGATGGTCGAAGGCAGCCACCAGCTTCAGCTTTCGGCTGAGCAGCATGCCGTTGCCGAAGACGTCGCCGGACATGTCGCCGATGCCCACGCAGGTCGCGACCGTACTTCCGAGGTCGATCCCCTTCTCGCGGAAGAGCCGCTCCACGCAGACCCAGGCACCCTTCGCGGTGATGCCCATGTCCTTGTGGGAGTACCCGGCGCTGCCGCCCGAGGCGAACGCGTCACCCAGCCAGAAGCCGTACTCCTTCGAGACGCCGTTGGCGGTGTCGGACATCTGGGCCGTGCCCTTGTCCGCCGCCACGACCAGGTAAGGATCGGGCTCGTCGTGGCAGACGACGTTCTTGGGGCGAACGACCTTGCCGCGGACCAGGTTGTCGGTGATGTCGAGCAGGCCTCGCATGAAGACCTTATACTGCTTGACCATCTCCTGGCCTTGCTGCTCGCGAGTCGGGAAGCGTCGTTTCAGAACGAAGCCACCCTTGGACCCGACCGGGACGATGACCGAGTTCTTCACCATCTGGGTGTTCATCAGGCCGAGGATCTCGGTGCGGAAATCGTCGGGTCGATCGCTCCAGCGCAGGCCGCCGCGGGCCACCTTGCCGCCCCGCAGATGGCAGGCCTCGACGCCCGGGCCGTGGACGTAGATCTCGAACAGCGGTTTGGGATGCGGCAACACGCGGACCTGCTTGCTCGACACCTTGACGCTGATCGAGGCAATCTCGGGGTCCCTCTGCAGGAAGAAGTTGGTCCGGACCGACGCCTCGAGGAACTCCAGGAGGGTCCGGAGCACCTTGTCGGCGTTGATGCTGTCGACCTTCTCGAGGTGCCTGGAGAACTCGGCGCGCGCGGCCTCGATCGCGGCCTTGCGGTCGCCCTGCAATCCCGGGTTGAACTTGCAGTCGAACATCTGGAAGAGCGCCTGGGCGCACGCCGGGTACTTGAGGAGCGCCTCGTTGACCCCGGCGACCGAGTACGTGCGGTTGCACTGCTGCATCAGGTTTCGGTAGGTGATGAGGGTCTCGACGGCACGCCAGTTCAGGCCCGTCGACAGGACCAGGCCGGCAGCCGGGTCGTTCTCGGCGTAGCCGAGCAGGATCTGCGAGATCGCCTCGGCGACCGGTTCGGTCCTTTCGCGCTCCAGCATCTTGCCGCCGGTGTCGGTGACTCCGAACGAGTGGATGGTGACCGACCCGTGCGTGCCAAGGTGCACGTCCGTGGCTCTCTCCTCGATGACCCTGAGACCCAGGTTGGTCAGCACGGGCATGATCTCGGACAGCAGCATCTTCTGCTGGCGATAGAGCCGCACACCGGTGACCTCTTCACCGGTCTCGGCCCGGCGCACCGTGAGGACCCGAACCACCAGGGACTTGCCGGCGAGCAACTTCTCGATCTGCTCGACGTCGAAGAGGGCTGTGTCGGTGCTGTAGCTGGTACGGTACGCCTCCGGGAAGACGTTCGCGAACTTGCGCGCCAGTTCCCGTCCGCGGGCCCCCTCCCACCGGGATCGCAGGGCCAGGCTGAGCCGATCCTGCCACGGCCGCAGGGTCTCGCGGAGCTCCTCCTGCAGCTTGGCAATCTGCGCGGAGGTCAGGGTGACCCCGGGCTGGTACGTGTAGACGTGCAGGCGCATCATCTCGCCCTCTTCCTGGCTGCGGAAGTGGCGGACGACTGCCGGCTGGAGTGCCGTCGTCAACTGGGCGACGATCCTGTCGCGCGCTGCGCCCGAGTAGTCCGCCTCGGGCATCTGGACCGTGACCGTCACGCGCTGGTCCTGGGGTTTGGGCCGGAGGCTGACGAAGATCTCCTCGTGGTCCTCGACCCCCATCAGCGTCTCGACCTCCTCGTACAGGTCGTCCGTCAGCCAGTTGAAGAGGAACTCCTTCGGCAGCGTATTGAGGATCATCACTGCCTTTTTTTGCGAGTAGGAGTTCTCGAGGTAGCCCAGGCGCCGCAGCACGGCGGCCGTCCGTTCGCGGATGACCGGGATTCGATGCGGCTTCTCGAGCAGCGCCGCCGAGGTGAAGAGCCCGATGATCTGGGTCACGGATTCGGGGCGGCCGTCCTTGTTTCGCTTGAGCATCGAGATGCAGTCCATCTCCACGAACCGATGCACGGGCGACTTGAGGTGGAGGCGCGAGACCCCCAACGCACAGTCTCTGGCGGCGGCGGCCTCGAAGTCGCGGGTCATCTCCGCGCCGAGCTGGCGCACAAAAGCCGCGGGCACCGGCTCGGTCCGGAAGAGGCCGGTCGCGGACTCCTTCACGGGCTTGATTCCCTTGCCGTCGGCGGCGGCGCGCCGGCAACCCAGGAACGTGAAGTTGCCGTCCAGCAACCAGTTGAGAAACTCGCTCTTCTGCGCCGGAGTGGTGCGGTTGCCGACATAGAACTCGGGGCGCTCGACCACGTCATTGGCGACTTCGCGGACGGCCGCCTGCATTGCGCTGTAGTCGTCGACGGCAACGCAGACCATCTGGAGGACATCCTGTACGCCGGAGGCCAGCGCCCGCTGATCGGCCTCCGTTGCCAGCCGATCGCAATGAAGGTACAGGTAGGCCTCGCGCGGGCCCTTGTCCGTCCCGGGCCGCAGGGCGACCACGCTCCCGTTCGGGCCCCGCTCCACTCCGAGGACCGGGTGGATGATGAGCTGGATGTCCAGCCCCCGGGCTCGCAGGGACTCCTTCACGCTGTCGACGATGAACGGCCTGTCCTGCAGACGCAATTCCAGGGCAGTGTAGCTGCCGTCGTGGGCCTCGCCATCGCCCGGCGAGGACACGGCGACGCTGGCGGGTCCCGAGATCGGCGTCTTCAGGAACTGCCACCTGGCGACCAAGAACTCGGCGAGCTCGCTTCCCTCGATGAGGGACCTGTACCGCTTTGGAATCGCCGGCTTGTACAGCTCGACAAAGGACCGAAAAAGCCCAAGCTCGTCCTTGGGCAACTGCTTCTTCGCCACACCCAGAATCTGCTGTAGGTCTTCTTGCATTGTGCGCCACCGATCTCCCGGGGTTGTAGGGCCAGAGCCAGCCACCCTGGAACTCGCGGACTACCGGCACGGTCGGACAGGGGAAATCCGACCCGCGGCTGGCCTCGAGGCCGCGCCGCCGATAGCCACGGCCCTGCTTCGGACGTATCAGGTGACGGTTCTTCTGTCCCGCCCTGCTGGACGACCGGGCCGCCGGCTCTAAACCCTGGACTTGATGCCAGAGCGGAGGTTCAACTTAGCAAACGTCGCGTTAGAAGTCAACGTTTGCGGGCTGCTGGGGAGCATGTCCCTGGCCTGGGAACCGTGCAGGGGCAGCACTTGTAGCCGCCCGACCTGCGGGCGGGGGCAAGCCCCGCCCCTACGTTTTTCCGGTG
>JACQZL010000146.1 GCA_016213865.1 Candidatus Rifleibacteriota bacterium | reverse complement strand
CTCCGAGCTCCTGGAACCACTCCACTCGTACTACCTCTGGTGTCTGCTCGGCCCCCTGCTCTTCCTGTCGCTCGGCTCACCGGGCCGGCTCGCCCTGGGCCTTCCGACCTTCCTTGCCAACGGCCTCAGCGCCATCCCTATCACCTACGACATCGGCTACTACCACGGCGCGTCGATCCTCCCGGGAGCCTTCTGGGCAGCCATCGCGTCCGCGCCAGGGCTGCTGGCCATCCTCCGGCGCAGGCTGCCCGCCCTGCCTGTCCCCTTCTGGGGCGCACTGCTCCTGGCCAACGGCATCTTCCAGCACTGTCAGACCCAGTCCGCGATCATGCCGGGGTTGTTCCCCGCGCTCTCGCCGCATGCCTTCCGGAGCGACTATCACGTCGGTCCCCACGAGCGCCGGATCGCCGACGTCCGAGCGCTGGTCCCGTCCGGCGCGTCGCTCTCGGCCCAGTTCAAACTGACCAGCCACTTCACGGATCGCAAAGCCCTCTATCAGTTTACCAACCGCGTGGGCGAGACCGACCTGGTCCTTCTGGATCTGACAGAGGCCTATCGAGGCAGGCCGGCAGCCGACAGGAAGTTCTGGCTGGAGTACACGCTCCAGGTCAAGCTGCCGCGCTACTTCGAGGCCGCCCGCGCTCTGCTGGGCGATCCTCGGTATGGCCTGGTGCTGGACCTGGACGGCTTCTTGATGTTCCGCAAGGGCGCACGCGACGCGACCGACCGCGCCGCGGCCTCCCGGCGAGTCGAGGAGACCGCCCGGCTCTGGCTCTCTTACACGGGGCGCGGCTACGGTCGCGAGCGGCACCGATGGGACGTCGCAACTCCGGCCGCCGGCACGCCGCCCCCCCTCCCCCTCCCCGTTTCGCCGACAAAAGGAGGTCCGAAATGACCGTCCGCCTCTACTACCAAGACCCCTACTTGTTCCACTTCAGGGCAAAGGTCCTTTCGTGCATGCCCAAGGACGATTCTTACGAGGTCCTCCTGGACCGCACGTGCTTCTATCCCGAGAGCGGCGGGCAGCCGTGTGACGGGGGGACTCTGGGCGGCCGTCCGGTCGTCTCGGTGCGCGAGGAGGGAGACCGGCTGGTCCACGTCCTCGACGCGCCCGTCGAGGAGCCCGAGGTGGAAGGCCTCGTCGACGAACAGCGGCGCCGCGACCACATGGAGCAGCACACCGGCCAGCATCTGCTGTCCGCGGCTTTCCTGAGCGCGGTCGGCGTACCCACCGTGTCGATGCGCATCGGCGAGCACGAGAGCACCATCGACCTGGACCGGCCCGAGTTGTTCGCCGAAGACGTGGAGGCCGCCGAGGACCTTGCCAATCGGGTCATCCGGGAGGACCGGGCGGTTCACTGCTTCTACCCGTCGCTCGACGAGCTCGAGCAGCTCACACTGAGGAAGAGGCCCGCGGTTGAGGAAAACGTCCGGATCGTCCGGGTGCCGGACTACGACTGCTCGCCTTGCGGAGGCACGCACTGCCCCAGCACGGGCCGCGTCGGCGTGGTCAAGGTGCGGCGATGGGAGCACTACAAGGGCATGACGCGCGTCACGTTCCTGGCGGGCGGCCGGGCGCTGGCCGATCACCGCGTCAAGAACGACGTGATCTGGGACCTGACAGGACTCCTGAGCGTGCGGGACCGAGATCTGCCTGCGCGGGTCAAGGCGCTGGTCGACGGGCACACCGAGCTGGAGCGTCAGGTGCGAAAGCTGAGGGCCGACCTGCTGCGTCACGCGGCGCCGGAGCTCTTGGCGTCCGCGCCCCGGCTCGATGACGGCACCCTCTTGGTCGTCCACCAGCTTGCGCCGGGCTACCAGGCCGAGGACTTGAAAGTGCTGGCAGAGTGCATCGTCAGGCCAGGAGGCGCCATCTTCCTTGGAGGCCTGCCGGGCCCCAAGGCTCAGCTCCTCTTCGCGCGCTCCGCGGACCGCCAGTTGGACGTCGGCGCGCTGCTCAAGAAGACGGTCGCCGCCGTCGGAGGCAAGGGCGGAGGCACCGCGGCACAAGCTCAGGGCGGCGTCCCGGGACAGTCGCTGGGCCAGGCGCTGGAGGCTGCCCGGCTCGACGTGCGGGCGGCAGCGCAGGGCGGCTGAGAGGTCTGTGAATCTACCGGAGATGCCGTCTGAAGAGAGTAGTGGGGCAGGCGTCCCGCCTGTCCAGGCGCGGTATCCTGGCTGCTGGGCAGGCAAGATGCCTGCCCCACTTCACCTGGAGATCGAAAGCCCAGCGATTGATTCACAGGCTCTGAGAGCAGGCAACCCGGCCACGAGACGGGTCGGCTTATCGCCTGCAGCCTCACGGGATGTCGCCGAAGCGATCGTAGCCCTTCGCGCTCGGCTCGGTGCGCGCCTTCAGCACCAGGACCTCGTGCGAGGGGACGTGGACCTCGAGGATGCCGCTGACGATCCGGAACGTGGGCTTTCCGAGCTGCCCGACCAGCTCGCAGTTGTTCTGGAACATGCCCTCGCGCACCTGCAACGTCTCGGTGACCGCCTGCTCCGAAGGGTTGGCCACCACCAAGACCGTCTGACGCACCGTGTCGGTCGTGCGCAGGAAGGCCAGGAGCTTCTTGGAGCCGAGGGGCCTGTAGTCGCCATGACGCAGGGCGGGCTCCCTCTTTCTGAGCGCCAGGAGGTCGCGGTGCAGGGCCCACGTCGGGTTCGAGGTGCCGACCAGGTCCCAGCGCATCGGGGCGCGCATCTCGGGATCCTCGCGACCGGTCATTCCCACCTCCGACCCGTAATAGAGGCACGGGCTGCCCGGCAGCGTGAACTGAAGGACCCGCGCCATCCGCACCTGCCAGGCGTGGGGCAGGAGCGAGGCCAGACGCGCCGTGTCGTGGTTGTCGAGCACCAGCCAGCTCTTGAGGATCGGGTCCAGCCCCGCATCCTCGATCATGGTGTTCCACATGCGAGCCACGTCCGGGCCGTCCAGCTTTCCCTGCAGCACGCGCAGCAGGATCTCGCGGCCGTGCATGTTCATCACCGAATCGAGGGCCGGAGACCAGCCCTCGGGGTAGTTCCAAACCTCGCCGATGACGAGCGAGCCCGGCTTGGCCTCGTGGGCCGACCGCGTCAGGCGGGCCAGGACGGCCGGACCGAGGTCGCTGGCCACATCCAGTCGCCAGCCGTCGATGCCGGGGCTCGCCTTGCCGAACTTGAAGAACGCGCGCTTCGGGCTCGAAGGGTTGTCGGCGGCCTCGCGGAACATCGGGCTCTGACGCCCCACGTGATTGAAAACGCCGTCGAGGACCAGGCGCTTGCCTCGGCGGTGCAGCTCGGCCGCCAGTTGCGCGAGCTCGCCCCGGGAACCATAGACCGGATCGACCTGGTGGTAGTCCCACGTGTCGTACTTGTGGTTGGTCAGCGACAGGAACACCGGGTTCAGATAAAGCACATCGATGCCCAGGTCCACGAGGTAGTCGAGCTTCTCGCTAAGGCTGGCCAGCGTCCCCCCGCAGAACTCCAGCTCGTGGCTCCAGACTCGGGCCGAATCGACGTAGTGCCCCTTGGCCGGCTTCCAGTTCCAGGGGACGAGCACCCTGGGCGGCGCGTAGAGCTGACGGCGCTGATCCAGCCCGTTGGACGGCGCGAAGCGATCGACCAGCACCTGGTACACGACCGCCCCGTTGCGCCAGTCCGCGGCGCGTTCGCGGAGCGAGAGAGCGGGAGCTGGAGGGGTGCGCACGGAGGTGTCATCCTTGCCCGGGCCGGCGGCCGCGGACATCGGGGCGACAGTGTACAGCAAGGCCGCGCTCAAGAACAGCGGCAGCGAACACGGAAAGCTCACGGCAGCCTCCTCGACAAGGCAGGTCAGGGTCTCGGAGATCGCAGTATAGCTTCGAGGCGCCGGCCGCGGCAGCAATCACCCAACTGCCGGGAGCGTCCCCGGATCATGGGGCAGAGAGGACCCAACGCAAAGACGCCAGGACGCAAAGACGCCAGGAACTGCTGATCAATAGGACCTTCTTGGCGTCCTTACGCCTTTGCATCCTTGCGTTGAAGGCAGGCACCGCGGCGACTCGACGACGCGGCTTCCCTCGTTTCAGGGACGCCACCCAACTGCCGCCTTTCACTTCGCCCCGGGTGAGCGAGCGCGGGCCGGGCGCGAAAGGAGCATCTGGTAAAGGAGGTCGTGGGTCCGCGGGTGCGTGACGATGCTCTCGTGGTCGAGACCGTCCAGCATGAGGCGCGCCGCCACCGGGAGTCCCGTCGCCAGACCGCTCTCCAGCGGCACGAGCGGGTCGAGGCCCACGAACGACGGGTCCCAGCGGCTGAGGAGCCAGCGCGGGATCTGGTCCCAGAGGGTGCGCCCCCGCAGCCACCACCCCCGCACGCGACCCATCACGCACACGATGCGGCCGAGGTGCGGGTCCTCCTCGTTCAACCGCGCCAGGTCCCGATTGATGGCGATCCCGTACCGGTCCTCCTCGACCGGATCGAGCCGCCCGTCGACGTTGTCGGAAGCCATGCCGGCCATTCCGGGCGTGGGGTTGAAGATCCGCCGGCCCATCCGTTGCAGGAACCACGGCAGCAAGCCGATCTTCCGGCGGACCGCCGCGTGGGCCATGATCAGCGAGGCGAGGATCGTCCCGTGGTGCGGCGTGGCCAGCGTGATGAGCGAGCGGACCCGCTGCCCGAGCCCGGCCTGCTGCATCGCGTAGCGGGCCACCAGCCCGCCCATGCTGTGGGCCACGATCGTCACGTCCTGTTGACCCGCGGCAGGACGGAGCCGATCTCGCAACGCCTGGGCTAGCCGCGTCGCCGAGAACTCGTGGCCCGCGTTGGTCGGATAGAGGTACGTGAAGACCCGGTACATCCGTTCGAGCAGGCGAAACCGCCCGTCACGCCGGAACGGCTCGAAGAGGAACGACCGCTCGCGCGGGTCGAAGAGGTGGCCCGCTCCGTCCCGCCAGTAGTGGCCGTGGATCAGGACGAGCGCCCGCGTGGGCCGAGGCCCTCCCGCAGCAGGAGGATCGCTCAGGAGCAGAGGCTGGCGCAGCTCTGCGTTCTCCGGAACTCGGTCCCTCCAGTAGAAGAGATCCCGCAGCCGCATCGCTCCGGCCGGAACCGAAGCTGACGTCTGCTCGTGCCTATGAGACAAGCACTCGTGTGGCTGACGATAGTCTGGTGGGAGCTTCAGGGAGACCTGCCTGGGACCGCAACAGTCGCACCGCGGCTGGCCTAATCGTACCTCCAGTCACCAAACACCGCAAGGGTCAAGTACTCCCCTTTCGCCGCCTTCCTTGCCTTCTCGTCTTTGCGCCGGCCTCTGCCCCCGTCAGCGCTCTCCCCACTCGTGCGTCCGCGCGTACGCCTCGAGCGCCGTCACGACCGCATCGAGCGACTCCATCGGCGCCACCCGGAGGATATCGATGCCCCGCTGGAACCCGGCGCGAGCATGGCCGCGGATGCCCTCGCACAGGTGCGCCGCGGCCATTAACGTGCCCACGCGGCCGGTGCGGTCCTTGACCGTGCGGAGGCGCGAAAGCGCCGCGGCCGGGTCCCCCTTCAGGTAGGCAATCAAGGCCAGATTGTAGACGGCATCCGCGTCTCCGGGCGCATCACTGGCCATCCTCAGCCAGATCTTCTCGCTCTCCTCGAGGTAGGCGAAGTCCGAAAGCGAGCGCGCCGGGCGCGGGTCCCACGCGGCCAGGGCCCGCCGCGCGTCTCCTTGAAGGAGTGCCACCCACGCCGCGAGCTGCCCGCGGATCAACTCGGAAGTGAAGATCCGGTCCGCCCGATCCAGGGTCCGGCGCGCCGCGTCGACTTCGTCCAGCCCCAGAAGCGTCAGGGCCAACGCCGTATGGGCGCGCTCCAGCCCGGGGTCGAGGGCGATGGCCGTCTGGAAGTCGCCCTTGGCATCGAGGAGCCGCCCCTGCGCCGCCAGGCCGATGCCCAGCGCCAGCTTCCGCTCGGCCAGGCCTTGCTTCTCCGGCAAGACGGTCAGCGCCGGGAGCACGACGGGCGGCGGCGAACCGGACGCCGCGGGATTCGCCCCCCCCGCGGGAGAGATCGTCGCGGTCGAGCCCGGCGTCGCTCCGGCCGGGGAGGGAGCGGCCGGCGCTCCAGCGTCAAGGGTCGCGGGGCCGCTCTGCGGTGCGGTCGCATCCGCGCCGGGCAGGCCTTCGGCTGCGCCGACCGCCGCCCTGGGCAACGGCCCCGCCTTCCTTCCCGTCCCGCCCGGCTGCCGGAAGCGGCGGCCCGGGTCCAGCGAGATGTCCTCCAGGACCGGCTGCTGCAACTGGCGGTAGGTCGTGCGGGCAACTCGCGTCCGGTCGATCTTGTCGTCGATCTGCGACCAGCGGCGATTCAGGATGGGCGAGTCGGCGAGGTCCATCTCGTCGACCTCCCCGCGCCGTGTCAGCTCGATCGTCCGCTTGCTGAAGACCGTCTTGGGCACCTCCGCCCTGATCTTGCGGGCCAGTTCGCGTTCGATCTGGGCCTCGACCTCCGCCAGACGCGGCGACTTGATGGCCTGCCACAGGCGGTCCAGATCGTCCAGGTGCGCGTAGCCGGCCTTGGTGAGCAGGTCCCTGGCCGTCTGGAACTCGATCTCGCTCTTGGCCCGCCGGTACTCGTGCAGGTGCATCTGCGCCCTCAGCACCTGCGCCTCCGGCATCGCAGGCACCTTGTCCAGGAACTCCACGGCCTCCTCGAATCGGTACTGGTGGAAGCGGATGAGGCCGAGACGCTGGTAGGCCAACGGCTCCGGCGCCCCCGAGGCGAGCAAGTCCTTCCAGCGCGCGGCCAGCGCGTCGAGGAAGGGCGAGAACGTGAAACCGGTTGCCACCGGGACGATCCGGTCCAGCACGTCCTTGTACTCCAGCAATCGGCCCTGGCGGAAGTAGACGTCGCCGAGGCTGTGCAGCGCTGCCAGGTCGAGCGGCCCGGCATCGAGGATCGAGTTGAGCAGGGCCCGGGCCCGATCCAGCTCCCCGTCCTCCAGCATCAGCAACGCGAGCGGATAGGCAATCGTGGAGTTGCCGGGCAGTTGCACCACGGCCTTCTCGAGAGAGGCCCTCGCCTCGTCACGACGGCCCGATTTGACCAGGACCACTGCGTTTTCGAGAGTCGCGGCGGCCGCGGTGTCGCGGCGCGCCTCCTGTGGCGTGACTGCGGGGGCGAGGATCTTGCGCGTGACGGGACGCGCCGTGCCGGCGGCGACGGCCAGAGGCGCCGTCGTGGCCGCCAACGAGTCGAGCGGCTCTCCCCGGGCTTCGAGTCCCGCTCGAAGCGAAGCAATGGTGCTGACCAGGACCTTGTTCAGCTCACCCGGCGGAGGGAACTGGGTCAGGACCCCCGACAGGAGCTGCAGGGCATCGCGGGCGCGGCCCAGCTTGGCCAGGGAGAGACCGGCGAAGACCTTGGCCCTCGCGTTGGCCGGCTCCACCGCCAGCACGTCCTGGAACTTGGACAGCGCCAGTTGCGGCAACGCTGACCGATAGAAGACCAGGCCCAGCCGCAGGTGGGGGTCAGGGACCTTCGGAGCGACCTCGATCGACTCCTTGAGGGCCTCGATGGCTCCACGGCTGTCCCCCGCGTAGTAGCGGACCCAGCCCAGGTTGGAGAGAACGCCCGGGTCCTTCGGGGCCAGAGTGTGAGCCCGCTCGGCCAGGCGCAGAGCGTCCCTCGCGTCTTGTCCCACCTCGGCCAGGACGAAACCCATCTGGCTGAGGGCCGGCGCAAAATCGGCTGCGATCGAGAGCGACTTCTCGAACCAGCGGAGAGCGCCCTCGTAGTCGTCCCGCTGCTGGCAGACGAGCCCGAGGTAGTACGGCGGATCGGCGCTGCGCGGGAAGTCCTGGGACAGTCCGAGGAAGAGCGCACTGGCCTCGGCCCACTGCTTCTTGTGATAGAGCGCGATCCCCTTTTCGATGCCGCGTTCGAGCGGGCGCAGTTTCTTCACGTCCAGCTCGGCGCCGGCCGCTTCGCGCGCGCGCTCCTCCGGACTGCGGGCCCCCAGCATCTCCTCGGCCTGGGCATCCAGGATCTGGTCCACCTTCGCCTTGGCCAGGCGGGCCAACTCGTCCCGCGTCTCCGCGTTGGTGAGGGCCTTTCGGAAATTGACCTGAGCCTCGGAGAGCCGCTTCTGTTCCTGCTCGACCAGGCCCAGGAAGTAGTACGGCAAGGGTTCCTGGGGCGTGTAGGAGATCGCCTCGGCCAGCACCCTGGCTGCGGCCGTCAGCTTGCGCAAGTCGTGGAGCAGGACTCCTTGACGGGCGGCCACGACTCCCAGCCACTTGCGCAGCGCTTCCTGCGCACGCCCGAAGGTCCCGCCGGGGGCCTTGAGCCCCGCGTTGAGCGACTGGTCGATCAGCCGCTGCACCTCGGTCGAGACGGCGACCAGCACCTGACGGATGCGAGAGAGGTTCCCGGCCGCGGTCTCGTAGTGACCGCCGAGCCCCAGGACGTGGTTGTAGTTCAGGGCAATCGAGAGGCGGCCCGGGGCCAGAAGCTCGGCTTGTCCCAACAGGAGCTGAGCGTTCCGCTCCTCCTTCTTCTCGAGCTTGATGAGGCCCTGGAGGTTCAGCACTTCGACCAGGTGGCGTCTGCTGACGACGAGGCTGCTCAGCATCGTGTCCCGCCCCGCGGGGGACGACTTGACGCGCTCGACGAACTGCGTCACCTGGGCGCGCGCCAGGGCCGTGTACGTCTTGAGCACGTCACCGGCCTCTGGAAACCGGCCCTGACGGTACAGCACGCGCATCTGCGAGTAGAGGATGGCGAAGCGGTCCTCATCCAGGGTGACCAGGTCGTAGGCCTCACGGTAGCGCTGCATCGCCAGCGGCAGCTCGGCCATCCGCTCGTACACGGTGGCCAGATAGAGCAGCAGTTGTGGCTTCGCCCCCTCCTCCTCCACGGTCTGCTCCAGGACCCGGGTCGCCTCGACCTCCTGGCCCGTCTTGAGCAGGAACTCGAGCAGTCGCTTCTTCTGCGGAGGCAGGAACTCCAGCTTCAGGTACGATGCCGGCGGCGTGAACGGCGAGCCGGCGGGGACTTCGATCGGATGCGGCATCAGCGTCAGCGGGACTTCCGCGTCCTCGCCCAGGGACAGCACCGAAAGCGCCAGGTCGGGTGCGTCCTTGAGAGCGAGCAGCATTGCCGCCGCCCAGCCAGGACTGTCGACGCGAGAGAGCTCCAGGGCCACTGTCAGATGCTCGCGGGCCGCGCGCAGGTCGCCTGCCCCGGAGAGCTTCCGGGCCAAGTCGAGGTTGCGCGCCGGATCGAGTAGGGCGGCTACCTGGCCGTTGCCGGGCAGCTCGATCTGGGCCCACAGGACAAGCGGACAGAAGAGGAGAAACGCCAGCGCGAGGCGCCGCATACCCCTGCTATCGACAGAATGCGGCCGCCGGATTCGCCTTCTGTCGCAAGTCAGACCGTCCGACCGAGGGCGGGCGCCAGCCGTCGCACTTGCTGCATCAGGGAGTTGAACGACTCGGGGGTGATCGTCTCCGGGCCATCGCAGAGGGCCTTGTCCGGGTGGTTGTGGACCTCGACCATCAGCGCGTCGGCGCCGGCGGCCATGGCCGCAATCGAGACGGAAGGCACCAGCGCAGCGTTGCCGGTCGCATGGGAGGGATCGGCCACGATGGGCAAGTGGCTCTCGAGCTTGAGGAACGGGATGGCCGACACGTCGAACGTGTTGCGTGTGGCCGGCTCGAAAGTGCGAATGCCGCGCTCGCAGAGGATAACGTGCGGGTTTCCTTCCTTGAGGATGTACTCGGCCGCCAGGAGCAACTCCTGACATGTGGAGGTCATGCCGCGCTTGAGCAGAACGGGGCGACGTAACCGACCGACCCGGGTCAGCAGGGCGAAGTTGGCCATGTTCCGGGCGCCGATCTGGAGGATGTCCGCGTGCTCGGCGACCAGAGGAGCATCGTCGGCGTCCAGCACCTCCGTCACGACCTTGAGGCCGAAGCGAGCTCGGGCCTCGGACAGGATCTCCAGACCGCGCGCGCCAAGGCCCTGGAAGGCATAGGGTGAGGTGCGCGGTTTGAACGCCCCGCCGCGGAGGAGGCGAACCCCGTGGGACTTGACGATCTCCGCGATCTCGAGGGTCTGCTCGCGGCTCTCGACCGCGCACGGACCAGCGATGACCTCGAATCGGCTGCCGCCGATCGTCACCCCGTCGCCCAGGTCCACGACCGTGTTCTCCTGCTTGAACTCCCTGGAAGCGAACCTGTAGGGCTTCATCACCGGGATGACGCGCTCGATTCCGGGCATCGCCCCGATGGGATGAGCGTTGAGGATTTTCTCGTCCCCGATGGCGCCCAGCAACGTTCGAGCGACTCCCTTCGACAGGTGAGGTGTCATCCCCAGTTCGGTCAGGCGTTGAACCACGGACTGGATCTGCTCGTCGGTCGCCTGCGGTTTGAAAACGATTATCATCGGAAGTCCCTCCTCAGGTCAGAAGGGGCAGCCCTAGCAACGCGAGGGCAGTAGGACCGGCGTCCCTGCCGGTCCTGGCCCGCGAAGCGGGTCAGCCCGGCCCTGCGACCGCGGCTGCCCCGGAAGCTCAAGCGCTGCGTGGAGACGGCCATCAGGCCTTCATGCGCAGTCCTTTCTCCTCATTGATGAACAACCAGCTCGCGACTTTGCCCGGCTGGATCGTCGGGTCTCGGAACCAGTAGTCCTTGTTGTACTCGTAGCGACTGCTGGTGTCGTTGAAAGGGATCGCCTCGACCTGGCGCAGGATCTCCGCGAAGCGTTCTCTCCAGTGCTCGAAGTTCTGCAGGCGCAGATCCACCCAGCCGTCCGTGGCCCACTGGTCGAGCTTGGCCAGCGTCAATTGCTGCTGGCGGTCACTGGCCGGGATCTTCACTTCATGGGTCCTCAGCAGTCGGCGACCGTCGGCCAGCAGGATGGGAATGCCGATCGACACGATCCGGGAGCGCAGATCGTCGTCCGTCTCGAGCAACTCGACGACCCGCCGCTGGAGCTCCTCGGCCGGGGCCGCGATGACGGCCTGCATCGTTCCTAACGTCCGCTTGAGGAGGTAGGCCTCGAACAGGACCTTGGAGAGCTTGGGCGGCCCCAGGTTCTCGAAGGCGACGCTGTCGATGCCGTGCTCCTTCTCGAGGCGGCGCATGGCCTCGAGGGCCGCCTCGCGAAGCGTGCCGGCGCGATAAGTCGGTCCCATGCAAGCCTGATCCAACGCGTTGATCACGTCGTGCCCCGTGTTGCCACCCTTGATCTCGAAGATCACGTTGTGGGCGATCTCCTCGGGGGTGACGCACTCCATCTGCCCGATGGAGCTGATGGCCTCGAACTCGCCCAGGCTGAAGACGCCGTTTTCACCGGTGTCGATGAAGACGGACTCGAGGGGCTTGGGCTGCAAAGTGGCCAGCCGCTGCTGCAAGGCCGGTGGGGCCTCGGGAGTGAACGTCTCGCCCAGTTCGACGGCATCGCCCATCTCCAGCGGATAGAGCTGGGCGGGCTTTCCGCGCTTCATGACGGGGCCGAACTGGATGCCCTTCCAGGCAATCGCCGCGGTTGGTTTGACTTCCTTGATCATCGGCCCATTGGGAGTGCGGGCCATGAGGAAGAGCAGCAACGTGTGGGCACCAGCCATGGCCGACTTGGACAGCAGGACCCGCGAAGGCTTCTCCTCGCTGTGGGTGTACGGGATGTTGAGACCCATGCCGCCTGTCCCGCTGGTGCCGATCTTGACGTAGAACCTCGTCCCGACGTCCAGCATCGCGTTGTAGAGCACCTGAACGTGCCGGATGAGCTTCGGGATGTAGGAGTTGGCCAGGTGCAACTCCGCGGTGCGCTTCAGTTCGGCGCAGCCCGCCGGGCCATCGGACTCGTCGATCTTGCGCATGACCTCGCGGCCCGTCTTCCAGACGTCCTGGTAGGCAACGATCGTCGCCAGGTTGATGCAGTCGACGACGACGTGCGGGCGGTGCCGCTCCAGGACCCTGTAAAGGAAGCTCGCATGGAGACCTTCGGTCGACAGATCCTCGAAGAGGTCCGCAATCAGGGTGCGGCGCTTTTCGGGGTCGGCCAGCAGTTCCGCGTGCGGAAGGTCCTTGAACTCGTGCCTTGCCTGGACGTCGCCCCATTCGGGGACCAACTCGGTGGCCGATCCGGGGAACTCCAGCCGCAGTTGCCGCACAGCATCATCGGCCTGCCACTGCAGCAGCGAGCAGACGACGATCTTGGCGGGTTGCTGCTCCATGAACTCCCGGCAGATGGCCGAGCCGACTTCACCCCATCCGCCGAGGACCAGTACGCGATTGCCCTTGATTTCCATAGCGTCAGCTCCTGTACGCGCGAGTCCGTCGGTCCTCCCGCTCGCGTTGCGCCAGCCGGGAGGCAAGGAGCGGATCTTAGCATCCGCACACGATCCGAGGCAACCAAATCGGGTCTCCGGGAGAGCGATGCAAAGAAATGGGAACTCGCATCACCACAGGCGCCAGGACTGGACTCTCAACACGGAGCCACGGAGGCACGGAGCCACAGAGAAAGAGAGACCGTGAGTGGCGACGTCCATTGGATGACAAGACGAGGGAGACTCGAGGAGTCGCGGCGCCCGCGAGCGAGCCAGAGAAAGAACCCTCTGTGCCTCTGTGTCTCTGTGTCTCTGTGTCTCTGTGTTTATCCTGAAAAGGGGGGGGGCCACCT
>JACQZL010000145.1 GCA_016213865.1 Candidatus Rifleibacteriota bacterium | reverse complement strand
GGTCCAACTACCACCGCGAGTCCAGCTCCTTCCCGAGCCTTCGAAGCCGCATGCCCGGCAGGGGGGTGGTGCCAACCTTCCGCGCCGAAAACCGCGAATCCCGCACCAATAGGCCCGATCTGCCAAGCGACCTGTCGAAGTTGCGCTCAGCCGCCCTGAAAGCCGCTGAGGAAGGCCGAACGCGTGGCCTCCTGAACGCTGGCGTACGGGAGATGACGGATGTACTTCTCGAAGAGGTGGTTCAGGGTCGTCTGCGATACGACGAGGCTCTTCAACCGAAGACCGCGACCGGCCAGGCCTGCCTCGATCTGGAGCACGTGGACCGGGTTGCAGGTGACCACGGTCAGCACGTTGTTGCGCACGGAGACCGGGAGGATGCCGTACTTGAGCATCTGGTTGCGCGGGATCCTGAGCAGGGCGTCGGGCTCCACCTGGACCTCGTCCTGACGCACGAAGGGCGGGCGGAACACCTGGGCAGTGGCGGCCGCCAACTCGTCCTCGGTGGCCAGGCCCAAGGCCAGCACCACGTGGGCAAGGTCCACTTGATGCTCGGAGGCATAGGCCCGGATCCGGTCGATGGCCGGTTCGTCGAGCAGCCCTGCATCCGTCAAGATCTGAAGGACGTTCGTGGGAGTGGGCATGGTGGGCCTCCTCGATGCCGGAAGTCCCCGCCGGACCGCGTCCACGGCCGGCAAGACAGGCACCCGGGGCCCGTTGTGTCAGACCGGCACCCATCCCTGCAACGCCGGCCGGAGAGCGGGCAGGGAGTCGGCAGAGTCCCCTTTTCAACGTAGCTACGACGGGCCGCCAGCACGCCCCCGGAAGTGAAAACGGGCCGTAGGGCTCTGGGCCGTGGGGTAGACCGCACCTTCCTTCGCGACTTCGCGTCTTCGCGTGAGGTCCGTTTTCATACCAGGAGGGTAGAAGCGGCTTCCAGCCGCTTCGAGTGCAAGGCAACCGACTTCGGGCACCGCGGTGAGCCTGAAGCGGCAAGATGCCGCTTCTACCTTGCTCACCCGAAAGGGCCGCTTCACACCAGGGAATACTCCCAGGCCACCAGGGAACCCCGGAACCTGTCGAGGAATCAGCGCTCACCGGATGGACCCGGGCGACTCGCCCACGCCGCGCGGATCTCGGCGCTGCCCCCGCGAGTGGGCACGTGAGGCTGCGCGCGGCCGAGTTGCGAGCGGGGATCGACCTCGAGACGGTCGTCAAGGAGTTCTTGACGCGCTGGGGGCGCCGGTGGAGCATAGGGACGGGCGAGCCACGACCAGACCTTGCAGTGAGCCAGGCAAATGGAGACAGCACAGTGCGGGAGGACTTCAGACAGGCGCTGGAAACCGAACTGACGCCGGATGAGCAACTCCTGTGGTTCGGCGAGTCTGACCTCGAGAAGTCCAGTCTATGGGAGCGGCAATCGAGATTCAGTCACGTCACCTTTGGCGCGGGCGGCGCCCTCTTTGCCGCGCTCTTCCTGGTCCTGGCATCCAGAGGCGGATGGCCAGCCGTGCTGTGGGTGTCCGCGTCAATTCTGGCGGCGGCGACTACTGTTTCGAACGTACGGGCCTGGCGGTGGAACTTGCACTTGCTCAGGTCGTTCCACCGGGCGGCGTTCGCGATCACCGACCGGCGAATTTGGATCGCGGTCGGCCGTGAGAATGGGCCACTCTGGTCGACACCCGGTTTGAGCCCCACGGCCGGGAGCCATGCAGCGTTGAGGCTCTCGATCCCGATTGAGAGCGTTCTGAATGATGCAAGGCTCACGAGCAGAGCGCACGAGACGATCCGGTTTCGACGGGGCACTTCAGTCACGCTTGACGCCGTCTTTCCATGGGGCTCGATTCCCCTGTCGCTCATTCCCAAGGCCGAGTCGTTCGTGAACGTGCTGCGTGGCCTTCTCGGTGACCCGGTGCGGAGCACGGGGTGTCCAACTCCACCCGGCTCCGGGAGCCGAATCGAAGCCTCGGTCCGACGCCCGGGGCCGGAGAACGAGTCGAAACCCGGCGCGGCTGCTCCCGCTGAGGTCTCCTCCGGTACAACGCGAGAGCCCGGGTCCGGCGAATCCGCTTCTCGCACGCGACGCGCTGGAGCCCTCGTCATGTTCCTCGGGTTCGGACTCCTCGGCGCCGAGTTCTTCGTCGTCCGGCACACATCCTTGACCGCGCACTGGCCCAGCGTCGAGGGCAAGGTGGAGTCGACCGAGGTCGTGCCCTTCTACAGTGGCCGGCCCGGTGACGACAAGTTCATGGCTGTCCTGCTGGTCACCTATGGCTACTCAGTGGGCGGTGTGAGCTTCCACGGGAAGCTCCGCTCGATGGACGGCCTGAGCACGATGACCAAGGCCGAAGCCATGGCACGCGCTGCGGAGTACTCCGGGAGCATCGAAGTGGACAGCGCACCGCCTGATGCACCGGGGACGGCGAGCAAACCGAGCGTCAAGAAGGCGACCAAGGGCAAGCTCGTGACGGTCTACTACAACCCCGAGCAACCGGGGCAGGCCGTGCTCGAACATCGCCCCCGTGGGCCGGTCAAGTCGTTGCGTGTCGCCGGCATCCTCGCGGCGTTCGCGGGGCTTCTTCTCCTCGTCGTCTCGAGACGCCGTCCCGGGACCTGACCCAGACTCCTCGGATGATGGCTGCAGAGCGCTCACTGGCGATTCGAGGCTCCAGATGGCGAGGACGCGGCAGGTCGTGTAGGAAGGATAAACGGGGGGTCTCGACCGGGGAGGAGGGCCGGGGCAGGCAGCTTGGGGCTGTAGCTGCCGGTTGGGAGTCCCCAGGGCAGCACTCGAGGGCTGGATTTTCTGCCCGTCGGCATCGGCCAGGCCCACGGCCGACAAAATCTGGCGGATCGCGTCGGCCGAACTGACCCACTCGATCCGGGCCATGCGGCTTCCACAGCGCTGGCAGCGAAAGACGTCGACCGAAGGTCCTCTGTAGTAGCTCAGCCCAGCAAAGCCTGTTGGTCCGCGGGCTGGGAACGCCAGGGCCGCAGGCGCGAAGGCTCGAGCGGGTCTGGATAGGTGGTGTCGGAAGACGGCACGCCGTCCGTGGCCGGCGTCGTGAACCTCAGCTCCAGCCCCGCGTCGGCGCTGGGCGCCGCGTCCGACGGGTCTACCGCGACGAGGTTGGCCGTCGCCGAGACGAGGTGGCTGCCATCGGAGACCTGGAGCCGGAAGCCGTACTCGCCGGCGGCCACCGGGAACAGCCGCCCTCTGGCCGGCACGCGCTGCGAGGAGAACTCGGCCCGGGCGACGGCCTGGCAGCCCCGGCGACGTGGGACGCAGGACCGCCACGGGCGGAGTGTTCGCCACCTGCACCGTGAAGCCGGCGGCGGGCGACGTGTCGGTGCCGTCGAAGACCGTGAGCTCGCCCTGGTAGGTGCCGTAGGCATCCGGCAGGAAGGTCGGCGTCACGGCGCCCAGGTCCGGGAGACCCTCGAGGCACCCGACCCGGCCTGCGCCCAGGATCGGAACGATGAACGTGCCCCGTCCGGCTTGCTGGGCTCTCCGGCCACCAGGTCGAGGGTCGGGGATTCCATCCAGGCCTGCAGAGCCCCCGCGTTTCCCTCGCCGGCCGGAGAACCCCTTAGAGCTCTGGCTTGTCGGCGAGGGTCAAGCTAGCGCGGAGGTCACGAGCTCCGCGGGGACTGTGGTTCCCAATTGACTTCACATCGTTGGAGACCTTCGGTACCTCCGGATTACCGTGAAGTTGCTGATGACGGGCCGTTCGGACGGTCCAGTTCGTGTTGCATCAAGACGTCGGCGCGGCCTTACTTCGCCGTTGTCCTCCGGCCCCGGCGGCGCAGGTAGAACAAGAAGAGCACCGGCGCCAGGTGCATGACGCCGTTCGGCCAGGTCCGCAGCACGACCGGCGTCACCTGGCAGCCGCCACCCCCACCTGGACCCGCGCCGAAGCTGACAGCGCCGGTGCCACCGGGAGCGGACGGGTAGCCCATCGCCGCGAGGTCGGCGGCGGAGAGGGAATAGGTAGCCGTGACGAGCCTGCCGGGAGAGAGGCTGCTCAACCGCAGGTCGCCGGCTTGCGGAGACACGATCTCCATCGGCCCCGAGTCGCTGAGCCGCAGCACATTGCTTCTCAGCGAGCTCACGAGGTTCCCGTCGAAGTCGACCACGCCCAGCGTCAACGTCGTCCCGTCGGTCACGCCGGAGGGCATTTGCACCGGCTTGAAGACGAGCGGGAAGGTCACCTGGGTGGTTACCTGGCTGACCGGCGTGCCGTTGGCCAGAAACAAGCGCAGGCCCGCGGCCTCGACGGGGATCGAACCCGGGTCGACGCCGCCCTTCTGGACCGTCGCGCCGACCGTTTCACTGCGGACACCGGCCGGGAACACGTCGATCGTGTACGCGAACGTGAAGGTCTGGGCCAGGGCGGAGCTGCCGCCGCAGCCTCCTCCCGCGGCGGCCGAGATCGCCGCCTGGGTCCTGGGTGCGTTGGGGCTGGCGATGGTGACCCTGGCGGGATCGCCCGCGACGAGCCGCCACTGGTAGCGCAACTGCTGCCCTCGAGGCGCGAGGGCCCGCGCCTGGGGAAGGTCCGTGCCGTCCAGAGTGATGACCTGCGGCTCCGCGTTCACCGACAGGCTCTCCAGGAACGTGGCCGGCGCGGCTACCGGCCGCGGGTCGGGGATGGGGAGGTCTTGTGAGCTGACGACCACTCGGACCCGGGCGCTCGCCGATGGAGGACTGGCCCCGGCCAGCTCCGAGGTCGCCGGCGTGGCGGCCACGCTGAAGAGATACGCAAACGGGGTCGTCGGGTTGAACTGCGCGACCGACTGTCTCGTGGTGACCAGCGGGTCGACGTAGCGAGACAGCAGGACGGTGGGCCCCTCGAGCTGCGCCCAGTCGAAACGGAAGGGTTGCGACGGGGCCGCGCCCGGCCAGCTCAGGAGCGCCTGCATGTTCACCGTGGTCGGCACCGCTGGTTGCAGCGTGACGTGGAGCGCGCCGGTCGGCGCCAGAGGCGGATCGGCTTGCATCTCCCGGCCCGTTGCAGTCGTGGTAGAAGCCGTGGAGAGCACCGAGAGGCCGGGGAGGCCGCTCGCGGCGCCGGCTGCCAGGGGCGACGCGGCCGTCTTGGCATCGTAAGGCTTGCTTGCCTTGGTGGTTGTCGCGGCCGGGAAGACATTGACGTGCACGGCACTCCCGTAGCTACTCGACGTCCAGCCATACCTGCAGTTGAATTCGAACGTGAGATTCCCGGCAGCCGCCGGGGTGAAGGTAGCCTTCGCCCCGTCACCGATCGCGCGCAAGTTGACGCTAGGGCCATCGCTCTGGCGCCAGGAAAGAGAGCTGAACCCGCGGCTCAACGAGGCGTCCAGAACAATGGCGTGCCCGACGACCGTCTGCAGAGTCGACCCGTAGCCCTCCGCCCGGCCAGTCGTGGCGAGATCCTGGGCGAACCAGCGGTCCTGTCGAGACGAGGACTCCTGGGTCCGGATTGTGAACTTGACCGTCGAGACCTCGCTGTCCAGCACTCCGTTGTTCACCGTCAGACCAAAGACATAGTCGCCCGCATGCTTGGACGCGAAGCTCGGGGTAGGGGTGCTGAGACCGTCGAACGTGGTGGACGTGGTGGACGCGGCCGATGGCCGCGAGACCAGGCTCCATCGGTACGTGAGCGCCCTGCCGTTCGGATCCGAGCTTCCACGGCCGTCGAGCCGCACGTAGTTTCGTATGTTGAGCGCGGCGAAGCTGGCGTCATAGGCGGGTATGACCGTCGGATCCGGGATGGTGCTTGCGATCGAACCATCGGTGTTGACGACGATGTCCACGGTGCCCGAAGGGCCGGCATTGGCCACGGGCGGCAGGTTTGCCGGGTCGATGGCGTTGATGGTGACCACGGAGTCCGCCGACAACGTGGGATCGGAGACTGTGAGCTTGAACTTGTAGGTGCCCGCTGAATTGAGCGGCGTCACACCCAATACGGCCCGCGTGCGCTGCGAAAAGCTCGCCCCAGAGATGGCGCTGCCCGTGGCGGTCAGGGTGGCCGGAGTGTCGGCGACGCCGGCGGGGAGGGCCGGCTGCGAGGCAATCGACCAGTGGTAGGTCAGTGGAAACCCATTGGCCTGCGAAGAGCCCGTGCCGTCGAGCGTGACCGAGCCCACGGCGTCCGCGCGGTTCGGCTGGTCGGGCCGCGCCAGGATGATGGTCCGATCTCGGCCTGCATCGGCCACCGGCGGCAAATGCAGCACCGAAGCCAGGACCACGCTCATCGCGGTCCCGCCGCAGGGATCGGTCACCTCGAGCGAGAACCCATAGTCGCCCATGGCGGTGGCCCTGTACTTCGGCTTCGCCAGCGTCGAGGTGAAGGCACTGGCTCCCGGCGGCTTGCGGAGCAGGGTCCACTCGTAGGTGAGAGCCGCGCCGCTGCTGCAGCCGGCAACACTGGATCTGCTGGCATCCAACTGCAGCTCCCGCGGGCCGCCCGTCGTCACGTCGACCGTCGCAACCGAGTTGGGTCCCGCGGGCACGACCGTGAAGGTGACCGAGCTCCACACGCTCCAGCCGTCGCCGAAGCTGACGGAATGTTGCCCGGGAGCGAGAGTCAGAACGGCCGGGTAGTCCCTGCCGCATTGGGCTCGCTGTCCCGACTGAGTGTCCTTCACATAATAGATCGGGACTAGAGATAAGACGTCGTGGACCCATATCTGCACCTGTTGTCCCGGCGACACCGGATCCGCATCCGTCGATACCACGTCGCCGTCTCTCGGAGCGAGGATGGCCCTCTGGATCCGTCCGAACTGGAAGGAGACCGTGGCAGTCGTCATCGGAGAGCTCATCGTGCCGTCATCCACGACCAAGCCGATGACGGCGTCGGTGTCGGCAGAGACTCGGAGTTGTGTGTGGCTCGCCTTCGGCGAGTCGTTGGGTGTCAAGGTGAAGTCCGTCGGCCCGGACAGCACGCTCCAGTGATAGGTGAGCTGCGCGTACTCCGCGGAGCTCGAGGTGCTGCCGTCGAGCGTGACGGGCAGGTTCGGCGCGATTTTCGGGGCCACGATCCGGGCGACGGGCGCGGCGCGCACGTTGTTGACCTTGGTCCCGGCCGCCGTCGAGGTCAAAGTCCCCACGCTCACGACCAGCGACAAGGCGTAGGTGCCATGCACATCGGGCTGGAAGGTGGCAACGGCCGCCTGGGGCGAGTTGTTGGGCGAGATCGCCGACGCGTCCAGAAGACTACCGGCCGGCACGGAGGCAAAGGTCCACGAGTAGGTCAGAGACTCGGTCAGCTCCGGGTTGACGGAGGCCCGGCCGTCGACCGTGACCGTGACGAAGCCGGCCACCGTCTGGTCCGGACCCGGCACTGCAACCGGGACCCCTGATGGGACGGTGGTGCTCCACCACAGGGGCTGCGCGGCTCCGCGGGCCGAGAGCGCCGTGCCCGCGATCGTATCGACCCCCGTGGCGGCCGCGTCGACGACGATCCTCGTGGAGGCCGGCAGCGAGGTGGCCAGGTCGACCGCGAAGCTGAGGACCACCGAACGGCCGCCGGAGACGACCGTGGGGTTGCCGGCCGCGGCCCTCACGGTCTGTCCCGAGGTGAGGTCGGTGAGGCCGTTCTTGAAGGACAGGCTGGCCCCGGTCAACTGGGCCGTCACGCCGCCAGTGTTGGCGACAGTCATCCACACGGGGGCGGCCCGCAGTCCGCCGGTCACCCAGCTCCTGGGAGATTCAATCTTCGTTATGGCCAGCGCGGCAGGCGCCTGCACCGTGACGATCGGACCGGGGCTCAGGGTGACCCACGGAAGCGTGTTGCCCATGACGGAGTTGTTGGCCTGGGCCCGCACGACTGCCGTGACGGGACCCAAGGCAGGTATCGACGAGACGGAAAGGGTGTACAGGAACGTCGCAGTCGCACCAGGTGCCACGGCCGTCTGCTCGCCTGGACCCGACTGCAACGTCGCCGAGACCCCGGCATCGCTCGGGCTGAAGGTGAGCGACGACTTGAGATGGTCGAGGCCCGTGGGGCCGGTGTTCCGGACAATGACCTGCACCCCCGCGACGTTCTGGTTCCGACTCACGACGGGCGGCAGCGAACTCACGCTGACCGTCAAGGACGAATGGTCGATCAGGAACCGATCCTTGCCTGCGATCGAAGCCGGGTTGCCCGCGAGGTCGGTGCAGTTGCTGAGCGAGACCACGTACGCGCCGTCGATGGTCCCTGCAAGGGTGGTCGAGTAGAGCCAGACCAGCGGATCGGCTGTAGGTATGAGGCTCGTGGCCGGACGGTTGTCTGCTGCGCCCGGGCCGCTGATGGCCAACTTCGGGGTCCCGAGAATCGGTTCGTTGAAGGTCGCCGTGAGGCCGAGCGGACCTGGTGTCGCGAGGTCCGGAACGTCGAGAGTGACCCTGGGGCCGGTCGTGTCAATGACGAAAGTATCGTTGGTGGGCGCCAGATTCGGATGCCCGTTGGCATCGATGGCGTTGAGGATGGACACTGTGGCCGTGCCATCGATGCAATCCGGCCAAAGGTTGCCGCCCCAACGCGCCCCATACTCGCTGCATTCCCAACCCGTAGCTCCGAACGAGCAAGTGTAGGTCCAGACCTGCCCACTTCCGCTCATGTTCGTGGCCCCGATGCTACTGCGGGTCACCCACTCGTTTGGCGTCGTGATGGCAATCTGCGGAGTGGTCGACACCGGTCGATCGAAGGTGGCGGTAATCGTCAGCGGGCTCGTTCCTACCTTTGGAAAGAGACTGCTGTAGGTGAGGGTGACCCCCACGGTCGCCGGGACGTACTTCCAGGTCTGGTCCGAGACGTTGGATTCTTAGTCGGCGTAGCCGCCAAAGAGCACGCCGCAGTTCCGGGTCGAATCGAAACACATGGCGGGGGCAAGCGGCTTGCTCGGACCTCCGCTGGTGATGGCTCGCTGCCAGTTCGTTCCGTCCCACTCCCACGTGTCTTGCTTCTCGGCCGAGGTGCCATGACCGCCGAAGATCACGGTCCGGCCCCGCTTCTGGTCGTAGGCCATGCCCGGGCCGTCGCGGACCGAGGGCGCCGTGGCGGGCGTGAAGGAAATCCAGTTCGTCCCGTCGTACTCCCAGGTATCGCCGATCCAGGTGCGCCCGTTGTTGCCGCCGAACATCACGGACCGGCTCCGCGCGCTGTCGAAGGCCATTGCGGCATGGCGCCGCCCCTGCGGCTTGGTCGAGGGCGCCTGCGGCGCCCAGCCGTAAGGCGCCCCGTCGTAAGAGGGAGGGGATGCCACGGTGAACGTGTTGTCCGTCGCCGTCTGGTTGATATAGCCGGTGGTGTCCTGACCGCCCGCGATCGTGACGGTCGCCGGCCCAAGGTTGGCGCTGCCTCCGGTGATGTTGGTCGTGTAAGTCCAGACGGCCCCCCTGCCCGTCATGGGCGTGGCCGGGACGTCGTTGGCCGTGCCCGGCGCGTCCAGCGCGAACGTGAGGGTCGTCACCAGCGGCTGGCTGAACGTCGCCGTGATCGTCAGCGGGCCCTGCAACACGAAAGCGGGGTCCCGGTCGTAGGTGAGCAGCACGGAGAGCGGCCCCGTGTCCACGGTGCCCGCCTGGGTGGCCGGCGTCGCTTGGTTTGGACCGCCGGTGCCGAGCGCCCTCTGGACACTGGCTACATAGTCCGCTGCTCCGGAGGTCGGGGTGAGCCCCACCGTCACATCGTAGAGGACTTGCCTGAAGCCCACCCGCGAGACGGAGTTCACGCCGAAGTAGGTGCCACCCGTCGGGAAAGTCAGGGTCGGGGTCGTGTTGGACGACAGGTCCACGTCGAAGCTGGCAGTGATCTTCAGGTTCCCGGGGCGCAGCAGGGCCGGCGCTCGGCTGAACGTCAGCGCCCCAACCAGCTTGCGAGTGTACTCCCAGGTCGCGCCGGACGATATCGAGCCGTTGTGTCCCCCGAACAACACGCAGCAGCCGCGAGCGCTATCGTAGACCATGTTGGGGGCGAATCCGGCATCCGGCCGGGTCGT
>JACQZL010000135.1 GCA_016213865.1 Candidatus Rifleibacteriota bacterium | reverse complement strand
CGTCCCCGAGAAGAGGGGTCACCCCCAGGGAGCGAGGTCAAAGCCCCGGCTGCTTCTCGGCGCACCCTGGCCCAACAACGCCAGCACCTTGCGCGTGGCCTGCCGTAGCAACAACAACCCGGCGATTCGGAGCAACGAGCTCGGGTTTCGCGTGTCGGTGCGGCCGGTGGCCCCAGTAGCGCCTCCCGCCCGGCGTGGGCCGCCGGCGGCCGGCGGTTCAAGAACCTCCGGCCCGTGCCACTCGCGCTCCAGCCTCGTGGCTGGAGCAGTTCGCGCGCCTGGCAGCGTGTCAGAGGTCTCCTCGACGGGTGTGTTTCTGCCAGGTGCTGTTGAGCAAGCTCCGAGTGCGGCTGACGCGGAAGCTCCGCGCAGGGGACCGGGCCAACTCATCCAGGGGGGCGCAAGAGCCCCGAGGTTTGAGATCCGCAGACAAGGCCCGTAAACTGAGATTCATGAAGACGCTGAAGGCACGAGTCCGGGCCGGTAGGCTCACTCTGGATGCACCTACCAAGTTCCCTGAGGGAACTGTTTTCGAGCTGACCTTGGCCGATCCTGAAGATGAGCTCTCCGAGCGGGAACGGGCGGAACTGCACTCGGCACTGGAGGCTGGCTGGAGCAGCGCCTGTGCAGGGAGATTGCAGCCAGCGTCCAAGCTGGTGTCGCGCCTTCAGAGGAAGCGGTGAAGGTCCGCGTATGGACCGTCGCCGAGGCAGATGCCCAAGCTGACGCTGCCGACGATTGGTGGCGGCTGCACAGAGAGGTTGCACCAGACGTCTTTCTGACGGAACTGAGAGGGGCTCTGAACATGCTTGCGATCGTGCCAGAAGTGGGGCGCCCATACGTTCATCGTAGGGTCCAAGGCGTTCGACGCATGCTTCTTCCTCGCACTCAGTACCACGTGTACTACGTGTACGATGCAACCGCGGCTGAGGTTGCTGTCATTGCGATTTGGTCCGCAAGACGCAGGCGAGGCCCCCGCCTCCGAGCTGTGCGGAGTAGTCCGGGAGAGCAGTAGCAGGCGATTGGACCCGGGGCCCCCGAGGTGTCGAGCGCGGTTGCGCTGGCCAGCCTGAGCCCGAAATGAGCTATCGCCTCACACGAGAGCTCGACCGGGAAGGCACTGTCGAGCAGCAGGCAAGAGCAGCTTCCTCGGCCAGGTGGAAGGCGCGTCTGGCCTCGCCGCTGCCTTTTCGAACGCCAGTGACTGCGCCTGCCGCGCTTGCTGCGCCTGCAAGGCCAGGACAAACGGCCCATCGTCACCGTTCAGGAAGGCGATCGCTTGCTCGACGCCCCCACGATAGGCCGCCGTCTTGGTCCCCCGGCAGGGGCCTGGACACGTGCCGAGCTCGCGCCTGTAGCAGCCCCTCGACGAGGCAGTCCCTTCGCAAGCCGGCAGCCGCAAATGGTCAGCCAGGGCGTCTCTCAGGCGGGCGGCCTGCCAGCGGTTTCTGAACGGGCCGAAACACCGGTCGCCTCCGGACGGTGCGGGCTTGGTGGTCACTCGCAGGGTATCGAAGGCCTCGCCGCTGACGACGAGGTAGCTGCCGGGGGCACTCTTGGTCTGGCGGACGTTGACCGGAGGTCGTTCGTGCTTGATGAGCAGATCTTCCAGCAACAGTGCCTGCAGCTCCGTATGGGTAGTGAGGTAACGGAAGTCCCATGTCATCCGCACCATGTCCTCGATCCGGCGCGCCAAGGCGCCGGGCGGAGCGGAGAAGTAGCTCAGCATGCGCGACCGGAGATTCAGCGACTTGCGGACGTAGAGGAGGGCCTCGCGCTCCCCGAAGAACAGGTAGACGCCCGGCAGCCGCGGGGCCTCGCGGCGGATCCTCCGGACCAGGTCAGAGCGTTGAGCCATCGGTAACCGACTCTTGGAAACGCCGAGCCGAACTCGAAGTTCATCGCGGAAGGCGAGTCTTGACGCACTCGCTCGGCCAGGAAGCAACTGCGTGGCCTCCGCGGAGCTCGACGAACGCGTGCTCGCGAAGCTGGCCGTCTTTCTCGAACGGCCTGCGTCCCAGGCGCACGAGCGAGAACCCCGCCGCTTCGAAGTGCCCCACGTAGCGTTCGGGCTCCCACGTCGAGAAGCGCATGGAGGTCGTGCGAGTCTCCACGCAGCCCGTGGCATCCGTGAGCTCCCACTCGTACACGCAGTCGACGGCGTCCAGCTCCGGACGATGACGCAGTTCCATTCGGCGCCTCAGCCGTAGGCTGAGCCGCTCATTTTCGATCTGGGCGCTCCACGGCACGAGGCGCACGTCCTTCCCGTGATAGAGCGACGCCGTGGCCCGCGTCACGTCGAACAGAAAGCGGCCTCCCGGCACGAGGTGGCGGGCGATGTTCGCAGCCAGGTTTGGAACTCGCGGGTTCTCGATGAGCGAGATCGAGTTGTAGGCCATGAACACCGCCTCGAAGTGCCGCTCGAGGCGGGTCTCGACTGCGTCGCCGACGACGAATTCGAGCTCGAGCCCTGCCGTCACGGCCTTCTTTCGGGCCCGGTCGATGACGGCCCGGGCGTGGTCGAGCCCGGTGAGCGCAACCCCGGCGCGCGCCACCGGCAGGCTGATCCGACCCGTCCCGCAGCCGAGCTCGAGCACCCTTCCCGGGGTCCCGCGGAGTGCCTCGACATAGAACTCGAGGTCGCCGTGGTTCGAACCGGTTCCCTCGCTGACGTCATACTGCCAGGCGAAGAGAGCGTCGTCATAACGCTCGAGGCTGTTCATCGAGGCCCAAGATACCACCGCCGTCAGGTGGTCCACAGGACTGGACGGACGGCGGCGATGGACCCCGGGGTTCCCCCACGATCGCCGCCGCTCCCGGGCGACCAGGCATCTTGCGCAGGTGGGCAGGTCGGGCGATACTCTCACCCGGTGTCCACGCTTCCGGTGCCTGCCGTGCTTCCCCTTGGCTTGTTCGCGTGGTTCGGCCATCGGCTGCCCCTGCGCGAGCGGCTGACCCTGATTGCCGAGACGGGTTTCGACGCGGTCTCTCTCTGGCTCGGAGAGGAAGAGGAACTGGTCGCCCAAGGCCGTGCCGAACGCCTGCCGGCCCTGGCCCTCGAGCTTGGTCTGACTGTCGACCACGCGCACGCGCCGTTCCCGGAGTGCAATCGCCTCTGGTCGAAGGACGCCGGGCTGGTGGCCGCCTGGACTGAAGAGCACGCGCGGCACCTGACGTTCTGCCACGAGCACGCGATCCCGCGGCTGGTGATCCACGTCGTCGAGGAACCCTGTCCACCAGCCTTCGCCCAGTCGGGCGTGGACGCTGTCCGCCGCCTCGCGACCCGGGCGGAGCAGTTGGGCGTCGTCCTGGCGATCGAGAACACCTGCTCCGCGCAGGGCCTCGGGCTGTTGCTCGAGTCCATCCCGTCGCCGGCCCTGGGTCTGTGCTACGACAGCTCGCACGACTTCCTGCCAGGGCAGACGCGGGGGGAGGTGCTGGCGACATGGGGGGCCCGGCTTGCAGCCATGCACCTGTCGGACAACCACGGCGAAGACGACGATCACTTCCTTCCCGGCGACGGACAGGTCGACTGGCAAGCTCTGGCGACCGTCTTCCCTCGCGCGTCCTACTCGGGCACGCTCGTCTTCGAGCTGTTGCCGCGCGTTCAGGACGAAGGGACCGCCGGGGACTTCGTGCGTGCCGCGTACGGGCGTGCGCTCCGCGTGCGCGAGGTCGTCGCGGGCAACGGGCGACCCCCGCCGAGCGGCGTGCGCCAGCCCTCGAGTCTGAGGTCGGCGAAGGGCTCGTAGTCGGAGGGGTTGCACGTGACCAGCACGAGCCCGTTGACGTGGGTGACCGCAGCGGTCTGCCCGTCGACTTCGGGCGGGGTTGACCCCAGCCCGCTCCTCCGCGTCCCCGGCGAACTCGGCGGTTCCATCTATTCGGGCTCGCGCCCACTGCACCTGGCCTCGTGAGTGGTGTAGCGCGGGGGCTTGTCCCCCGCTTGGGTCGAGTCGCCGCTCTACGGGCGGCGGACAAGCATGTCCTGAGCCTGCCGAAGGGCCGCCGCGCTACAGACTCCGGACCCGACCGGCACTCGTATTCCCATGAGTTGGGATCGCTCCCCCCGTCCAGAGTGCCCCCTGGCGCCGACCGCTCAGGTCACGGTAAGATGGGTGGTGGGGCCGGCCAATCCGGCCGTGCAGGCGACAGGAGCCAGGGAGCCCTTGGATGAACGCGACCCCTCAGCAGGTGACGGTCCTTCGACGGGGCGTCGTCTATCCGGATTCGGACGGTGAGCCCTTGGGCGAGACGGACTTCCACATCGGTACGATACTCTACCTGCGGTGTGCCTTGCGGTGGCTGTTTCGGGAACTGCAGGACGTCTATGTCGCGGCCAACATGCTTTTCTACTACGAGGAGGGCGAACCCGCGTCCGTGACGTCGCCGGATGTCTTCGCCGTGCGCGGGATTGCCAAGCACGACCGCAGATGTTACAAGCTCTGGGAAGAGCGCGTCGCTCCGTGCCTGGCGATCGAGGTGACGTCTCGCTCCTCGCGCATCGAGGACCTGGGCACCAAACGGGGGCTGTTCGAGATGTTGGGGGTCTCCGAGTATCTTGTCTTCGACCCGCTGGGAGAGTATCTGGAACCCAGGTTCCGGGCCTTCGCCCTCGAGCGGGGCGTCTACAAGCAGGCTGCGCTCACGCCCGTGGGGGAGTACCGCAGCGAGCTGTTGCCAGTGGTCTTCAAACCGGAAGGTCCGTTCCTGAGAGCGCTCGATTCGCGCACCGGTGTGGCGGTTCCGCTTTTCGAGGAGTCTGCCGAAATGGCTGCGCTAGCCCTTCGCGAAGCTGAAGACGAGAGACACCGGGCTGAAGACGAGAGACACCGGGCAGAATCGCTCGAAGCCAAGTTGGCTCGCTATCGCGAGAGATTCGGCGAGCTGGGCGAGTGAACCTGCCCCGACCCGTCACAGAGCTCCTGCGCCGCTCTGACGTTGCCCTCTGACAGATCCGGGACCCCTTCGACTTGCTGTTGCGCCCCGAACGGCTAACGGCTACGTTGAGACGCTGAGCGGGGCAGAGGTCGGCAGGCAACCGGCCGACCCTCGCCGCGCCCCTATCCGGGAGCCCGGCAACGCGAGTCGCGGGACGTTACACTGGCCCCAAGCGCATGCTCGCCGAGAACCTGCTCGCACCCATCCGTTCCAAGGGCCTGCAACCCACCCTCGAGACCCTCGTGGGCATCGTCGGTCTCGCGGTCGTCAACACCTGGCTGGCGCCGCACCGGCCGGGCCTGCTCGACATGCAACCCCATCCGCTCGTGATGCTCGTCATGCTCATTGCGGGTCGCTACGGGCTGGTGCAGGGGGTGACCGCGGCGCTGGGGTCCGCCGTGACGCTCGGCTGGGTCTGCAGCCAGTTCTACATCGTGCCCGACGTCTGGGCCATGCTCCAGGAGGGAACGGGCGTCCCCCTCGTGTCGCTCGTGACGACCGCCATCTTCGTGGGCGAATTGCGCGACCTGACCCTGCGCCGCTACCGGCTGGTCGTCGACGAGCACGACATCCTCGAGGAGCGCTTCGAGCGCCTGGCCCGCGTGCACACCGCGGTGGTGGACGAGAAGTACCTGCTCGAGCGGGCCATCCTCTCGGAGCAGTCCCCGCTCGAGTTCACCGCCGCCCTGGTCGAGGCCCTGGACACCAGGGACCCGGAGAAGTACCTGAAGGCCGTCGTGGCCCTCCTGCACGGCGTGAGCCGGGCCGGAACCGTGACGTTTTATCCGCTCGTGGACAACACGCTGGGCAGGGCCGTCGCCAGCTCCGGAGGGCCGTTCGAGAACGAGCTCAACCGGACCAACCAGGTCGTGATGCTCGCCCTGCAGACCGGACGGGTCGCGACCGTCGCCGACCTGACCGAGCAGGACCTGGAGCTGATGGCCCTCTCTCGGGTGCAGGTCGTGGTCCCCGTTCCGTCAACCCCGGGCAACTTCTTCGGCGTCGCGGTGCTGCAGGACGTTCCGCTGGCCACGTTCTCCAAGGTCCGCATCAATGCCCTCGAGGTCGCGGGGCGCCTCGCCGGAAGACTGGCTCTGAGACTGCTGGAGCAGACCCATGGCGAGTGAGGCCGGCCATGTTTTCCACCTGAGCGAGCGGCCCGGCCGCCATCGCCTCTATGCCACGGCGGCCCTCGTTCCCGAGCTGGCGGCTTGCATCCTCGTCTGGAGCTTCTTCACGAACCGCCTGGGGCCTGGCGTCTTGAACCTGGCGCTCGTGCTGCACGCCTCGGCTGCGCTGCTCGCGGCCCTGCCCAGTCAGGACCCGCGAGCCCGGCGCGCCTTTCTCATCGGCGCGCTGCTGTTTCCACCGGCGGCCGTGCTGGCGCGGTTCCTGGACGCCTGGGGCGCGATGCGCGAAGCCGAGCTCGATCGGCAGGCCCTCAGGCACATGCTCTACGGCGGAGAGAAGGACCCGACCGAGTTGTGGGTCGAGGCGATCGTGCAGCGCCACGAAGCCTACGAACGGCAGGCCGGCAAGGCCTCGTCCGCGCTGCTGCTGGCCCCGGTGGCTTCCCTGCTCAACGATCGGGCGACGCCGCGGACGCTCAAGATCGCCGCGGTGCGCAACTTGACCCATCTGCGCCCGCAGGACGCCGTCCCGCTGCTGCGCCAGGCGATGGGAGCCGATGAGCCGGGGACGCGCTACGCCGCGGCCAAGCTCCTGACAAACCTGGAAGAGAGCTACACGGCAGCCATCAAGAAGGCCGGCGAGGCCGGCGACGAGGCCGGCCTGGCCCTGGCCCTGCTGGAGCACGCCGCCACGGGCCTGCTGGACCCGTCCGATACCCGGCGACAGCAAGAGGCCGCCGTTGCGCGGCTGCTCGAGCTAGAGGAGCACGGGGTCGCGGTTCGCGACGGGGCCGAGGGCCTGCGGCAGGAGGACCAAGCCGGTCCGCAGCTCCCACGGCGGATCCCGCTGTCGCCCGAGGCCCGGCGCGCCCTCGCCAGGACCCTGTTCGAGCTGCAACGCGAGAGCGCCGCCCTGAAGCTCGTCTTCGGTCTCCTCGAGGCAGGCGAGCGGCATCCGGACGTGTACCGCATCGGGCTCGAGGCGGCCCTGCGCTCCGGGCATTACGCGCACTTCAGGCGTCTGGCGCAGGGTCTCTGCCGGGCCCATCCCGAGCTCGCCCTCAGCCGTGAACTGCAGGAGCGCTTCCCATGACGGCGGATGTCTGCTTCGTCCTCGAGGGCTCGTATCCCTATGTGCGCGGGGGGGTCAGCTCCTGGACGCACCAGCTCATCCGCGGAATGCCCGAGCTGAAGTTCTCCCTCCTGACGGTCGTCGCCAGCCGCAAGGACCTCAAGCTGGCCTACGAACTGCCCGGCAACGTCGTCGAGGTCGAAGACGTCGTGCTGTCGTACCCCGATGCGGGCATGGACCGACCGACCCGCGTGCCCGACGGGTTCATCGCCCGCATCGAGCGCCTGCACCGGGCGCTCGGCAATGACGAGACCGCGGCCCGCCGCCTGGCGATGGAGTTCCTGGGGGACGCCACGTGCGCCGGCCCGCGCAACGACACCGCGATCCAGGCCCTCTCGAGCTCCGAGGCCTGGGACCTGATGCTTCGGATTTACCAGGAGCGCGGTCACGGCGGCAGCTCGTTCAACGCGTACTTCTACACGTACCTGCAGTCGCACTTCCGGTTCTTCCGGTCCTTGCGTGCACGCGTGCCCGACGCGCGGCTCTACCACGCCGCCAGCACGGGGTACGCCGGCATCGCCGCCGTTTCCGCGAGCCTCCGGACGCGCCGCCCCCTCCTTCTGACCGAGCACGGCATCTACGTCAACGAGCGGAACATGGACATCACGATGCTCGACTGGCTCGACGGGCGGCCCGTGTTCCAGGGCATCGATCTCTCGTCGGCCCCGAGCGCCATCCGCGGGATCTGGATGCGGTTCTTCGAGTTCATGGGCCGCCTCACCTACGACCAGGCAGCGCTCATCACGACTCTCTTCCGGGGGAACCTGTCGATGCAGGTGGAGTACGGCGCCGACCACCGGAAGCTGCAGATCATCCCGAACGGAGTCGACGTCGCCAGGCTGGGCGCGCTTCCAAGGAATCCGGACCCGGCCCGTCCGCGCGTCTGCCTCATCGGACGGGTGGTGCCGATCAAGGACATCCGCACCTTCATCAAGGCCTGCGCGCTGGTGGAACGCGAGCTCCCGGGAGCGAGCTTCGAGATCCTGGGCCCCTATGACGAGGACCCCCCTTACCACGAGAGCTGCCGGCAGCTCGTGAAAGAGCTGGGGCTCGAGCGGAGTTTCGTCTTTGCCGGCCACGTGGACCTCTCCCGGGAGTTCTCGACGATCACCGTCGCCGTGCTGACCTCCATGAGCGAGGGGTTGCCGCTGGTGATGCTCGAGACGATGGCCTGCGGGATTCCCAACGTCGCCTCGCGCGTCGGCGCCTGCGAGGAGATCGTGATGGGGGGCGGCCAGGACGACCGCAAGCTCGGTCCGGCCGGGATCGTCACCGGCGTCGCGGCACCGGAGGAGACGGCCCGGGGCATCGTCCGCATCCTGACCGATCCGCGGCTCTACGAGGAAATGGCGCGAGCTTGTCGGGAACGCGTGCAACGCTACTACGACCAGACCCAGGTGCTGAACCAGTACCGGGACATCTACCGGCGCCTCTCGGCCCAGCCCGACTCGCCGCGCTCGACCTGACAGCTCATGGCCGGCATCGGTTTTCACATCGAACGGCTCCTCTCCTCCGACACCTTCACCGGGAGCCTCAAGGCGTACCTCCACGCCGGCATGATCTCCTCGGGGAACATGCTGGCGACCTACGCCTGTCTGCTCGGGCTGGTGACCTTCAGCCGGGTGTACCTGGGGGAGCTGGACCTGGTGAAGTTCCAGGTCACGGTCACCAGCGTCTATTGCCTGTCGATGCTGCTCGTGGGGCCGCTGCAGATGGTGCTGCACAGGTACCTGGCGGATGTTTTCTACGAGCAGTGCCCCGAGAAAGTGCTGCCTTGCCTGCGGGCCGCGCTCGCCTTCCACTCCGCCGCGGCGATCCCCCTGGGGCTCGCGTTCTTCTCGGCTTGCGGCTTCGAAGGCCTGGAGCTGGTCGCCGCCACCCTGCTCCTGGGCCTCATCGTCTGGATCTGGATCTGCTCGACGTTCCTCGGCGCGTGCAAGGCCTACGAGACCATCACGGCCGTGTTCTTCGTCAGCCTCGTGGCCGCCTTCGGGCTCTCCCACGCCCTCGGACAGCTCTACGGCTTTGCGGGACTGCTGAGCGGGTTCGCGCTCGGCCATCTGCTGCTGTTCGTCCTGCTCTACATGCAGCTCGTCCGCGAGTTCCCGTCGCGCCACAGCGTTCGGTTCGGGTGGCTCGCGTACTCGCGCCGCTTCCAGATGCTCGTGCTCGCGAGCACCTTGTCGAACGTGGGCATCTGGGCCGACAAGCTCGTGTTCTGGGCCAGCGACGGCGCGGTGGTGGTGCAGGGCCTGCTGCGCTATCACCCTGTCTACGACCCCTGCATGTTCTGTGCGCTGCTCACGTCTGTCCCGGACTACGCCCGCTTTCTCCTGGCCCTGGAGACGCACTTCTTCCGGCT
>JACQZL010000134.1 GCA_016213865.1 Candidatus Rifleibacteriota bacterium | reverse complement strand
GATGCCGCTTCTACCTTTCCGACGCCCGTCATGCCTTTCCTGACGCTGGATTTGATGCCATTGGGACAAGCCCCCGCGCTACAAACCAGAATAGCGACCACCGGTCGTCTTCCCATGACCCGTCGTCGCTCCCTCTTGCCGGGGTCTTGCGGCACATCCGTCCCGCTTGTGCTATCTTTGGTCACCGGATGGAGAAACCCGACCGACACGCGCTGCACGTTCGGAAATCCCCTCCTGCAATGGCGGACCTGGCCCACATCCTGGGCAAGGTTCCGCATCAGCAGATGCTGGTCGCCCTCGATCGACTGGCGGGCCTGGGCCTGAAACCGGACTGGCACTGGTCCGGCCAGAAGGACGGCTGGTGCCTGGGGTTCCGAAAGGGCGAAACCAACGTCTGCTCCCTGTTGCTGGCTCGAATACCGCTGGTGGGGCAGGTCGGAGTGGGCAGACAGGCCCTCGAGGCGATGCAGTCGGTCAAGGCGCTTCCAGCCGCAGTTCTTCGCAAGGTCGAGGCGGCGCCGATGCACGGCAGTCTCCGGCTGGTCGAACTCCCTCTCGACAGCGGGACGGGGGTCAGTCAGTTCCAGGCCTTGGTCGCCGGGAAGCTACAAGTCCTGGCTGCCGGACCCGGATAATCGGGGGCGGGAGGTCGCGCACGCGTGGCTAAGGTGATGGTGACGAAAGGGCCAAACCAGGGAACCTCGTTCTCCGTGGGACCCGGAAGGGCCACGATAGGCAGGGACCCGGGCCGCACGGTACCGTTGCTGGACGGCAAGGCGTCGAGGCTCCACGCGGAGATCGTTCGGACCTCGGTCGGCTGGCAATTGAGAGACCTGGGCAGCACCAACCGGACCCAGGTCAACGGGCGTATCGTCGCCGAACACATGCTCAGGCCCGGCGACGTCATCACCATCGGAGACACCGACATCCTCTTCGAAGAGGACTCGCCCACGGACTTGCCGGCACCGCCGGTGGTCCTGGATGCGGGCGGTCAGATCCCTCGCGGCGTCACGGTCGAGATGCCCCAGCCCAGCCTGGAGCGCGTGCTCGAGGGGGCCGCACTCTCCCCTTCCGGCGCGGACGTGGCCTCCCGCAGGCTGCGTGTGCTGTGGCGCCTGTCGCGCACCGCTTTCGTCAAGGACAGCCTCGAGACCTTCCTCGACGAGGTGCTGAGCCTGCTTCTGTCGGAGCTCTTGGCCGACGCGGCCGTCGTGCTGGTCCTGGACGAGTCGACCGGGCGGCCGAGAACGGCTGCCTCTCGCGTCTCCGATTCGGTCGGCAGCGCCCCCAAGCTGGTCATCAGTCTGACGGTCGTCGACAGGGTCCTCGCCGAGGGCCAGCCGCTCCTGCTGAGCGACGTGACGGTCGAAGGTGTGGCCAGCAACAGCATGAAGATCCAGAAGATCCAGTCGGTGATGTGCGTGCCCCTCAAGAGCCCCGAGAAGACCTACGGCGTCTTCTATGTGGACTCGCGTACCCGGGGGCTGCACTACCGGCCGGAGGACCTGGGTTTCCTGGCGACGGTCTGCGCCCACGTGGCCGTCAACATCGAGAACCTGGCGCTCTACCACGAGCAACTGGCCGCCCTCGAGGAGCTTCGCAGGACCCAGGAGCAGCTCGTGTCCTCGGAGAAGATGAGCGTCCTGGGGCGGCTCTCGGGTTCGATTGCCCACGAATTGAACAACCCTCTCCAGGTCATCTCGTTCGCTTCCGAGTTCCTGTCGGATGACCTCGGCGCTGCCGGCGGCGAACTGAAGCGAGATCGCTGGCTCGAGAGGCTTCAGACGATCTCCCACTCCACCGAGCGGTGCATCCAGCTCGTGCGCAATCTGTTGCACTACTCGAGGCGAACCGCCCAGGTGGCCCCGGAGCCCCTGCCCATCCGGGGGCCCATCGAGCAGGCCGTTCAGTTGATGCACTACATGGTGCATCGCAAGAACGTGGCGCTCACCGCCGAGGTCCCGACTGGCCTGCCTCTGATCGTGGGCAACCCATCGGAGCTCGAGCAGGTCTTCATCAACCTGATCAAGAACGCTCTCGATGCCGTGGAGGCGGGCGGCAAGATCGACGTGAGCGTCCGGCGCGAGGCGTCCTGGCTGGTGGCCGAGGTTGCCGACACGGGCACGGGAATCGCCCCGGAGGTCCTACCCCGGGTGTTCGAGGAACTCTTCACGACCAAGCCCCCCGGCGAAGGCACAGGCCTCGGGTTGTCTCTCTGCAAGCGTATCGTCGAGAGGACCGGCGGGCGGATCGAGCTGCAGAGCACGCTGGGCCAGGGTACGGCGGTCACGGTGCGGTTCCCGGTCTGGCAAGCCCCCGCGGAGCCCGGCGGATCGGGAGAAGCTCTCCTGTGAGCGGCGACGGAGTGCTGCCACCCCTTCGTCTGCTGGCCGTCAACTTCCGCGACGCCGACGTGGCCATGGTGACGGCTGCCATCCGTGGCTGGGCGGAGGTGTCTTGCGAGTGCGTCTTCAGTGTGCCGGCCACGGTCCTCTCGCATGCGCTGGCGCAGCCCGGCTGGGACGCGGTCCTCGTCGATCCGGTCGTCGAGGGGGTCGTCCTCGTGGAGGTACTGGATGCGATCCTCGCGGCCGGGCTGGACGCGCCGACGATCCTACTGACCGACCACCTGAGCGATGCCCAGTGTGTCGAGTTGATGCGGCGCGGCGCGAACGCCTGCGTCTTCCGCCAGCGGATCGCGCTGCTGGGCCCGGTGCTGGTCCGCGAGTCCCTCGGCGCCCAGGAGCGCTGCGCCCACCGCGAGGCCCTGCGACAGCTTCGGCTTCGCTCCGAGGAGTTGCAGGTCACGACCGACGCCATGGCCGAGTTCCTGGAGACCGGCGCCTGGCAAACGGCGGGTGGTCTGCTGCTGCGAGCGGCAGTGAGCTCCACGAACAGCCGGCACGGGTTCGTGGGCGTCGTGTTGGATGGACCGATGGTCCGCTGTTCGGCCCGGGATGGGTTCGTCCTGGACACCTCGCTGGGCGACGGATTCCGGGACTGGATTTCGACTCATACGAATGCGGCCGGCTTTCTCGAGTTCACTCAGTTCGACAACGTCGTCGGACAGGCCATCCGCACGCGGCGCCCGGTCCTGATCGGCGGCAAGGACGGAGAGAGGTTCCGCGGCGCCTTCCCGGACGGCCATCCCGCGCTGGAGACCTTCCTGGGGATGCCGATCCTGAAGGGCACGGACGTCGTGGGCTTGCTCGGCCTGGCCAACCGGCCCGGCGGGTACACCGAGGTCGAAGTCGACAGGCTCTCGCTCCTGATGCGTACGGCCGGCGTCGTCTTCGACGGATGCCGCCGCAGGGATCGGGAAGACAGCCTCGAAGATCAACTGCGGCAGGCCCAGAATGGGCCAGCAGCCTGACCCGCCAGTTGCTCGCGTTCAGTCGCAAGGCCGTGCTGCAGCCGCGGGTCCTCGATCTCAACGCCGTCGTTACGGACATGGAGAAGATGCTGCGCCGCCTGATCGGCGAGGACATCGAGCTCACCACGTTGCGTGCGCCGGACCTGGGGCGGGTCCTTGCCGACCCTGGCCAGCTCGAGCAGGTCCTGATGAACCTGGCGGTCAACGCTCGCGACGCGATGCCATCGGGAGGCAAGCTCATCCTCGAGACCGAGAACGTGACCCTGGACGAGGGCTACGCCAGGACGCACCTCGACGCCAGACCTGGACGTTATGCGATGCTGGCCGTGAGCGATACCGGTTCGGGCATGACCGCCGAGGTGCGAGAGCGCATCTTCGAGCCCTTCTTCACGACCAAGGACAAGGGCAAGGGGACCGGTCTGGGTCTGGCGACGGTCTACGGCATCGTCAAGCAGAGCGGCGGCTCCATCTTCGTCTACAGCGAGCCGGGAAAGGGCTCCTCGTTCAAGATCTACCTGCCGCGAGTGGATCAGTCACTCGGCGACGATCTCGCAGAGGAGCCGGTCGCCACACGGCCTCGCAGGGGCCTCAACGTCCTCCTGGTCGAGGACTCTCCCGAGGTGCGCCTGCTCTCGCGCAACATCCTCGAGCGGATCGGCTGCCACGTGGTGGATGCGGGCGACCCCGACGAGGCCCTGCGCCTCGCCTCGATGCCCGACTTCTCCGTCGAGCTCTTGATCACCGACTTCGTCCTGCCCCGCATGAGTGGTCGCGACCTGGCGTCACGTCTGGCCGCGAGCCATCCCCGGATGAAGATTCTCTTCATGTCCGGCTACACCGACGATGCCATCACCGAGCATGGCGGCCTTCCGAACGGCCATCACTTTCTGCCCAAGCCCTTCACCCCGCAGGGTCTCGCGCGCAAACTGGCCGAGGTCCTCGAGCTGAAGGAGTGACGCAGGTGTTAGGTGTCAGGTGTTAGCGAATAGGCGGTGGGGAGGTCGCGGCTCCTGACGGTGCCTTCCGGTAATCCAGCAGCCC
>JACQZL010000133.1 GCA_016213865.1 Candidatus Rifleibacteriota bacterium | reverse complement strand
GGGGGGACACAGGGTTGTACTCCAGGTTGTCTCTCGGGAGCTCTGCTCCCGAACCCTCGCAAGGGGCGAAGTTCGCCCCGTGACCCCCCGATGGCTGGAGAGAGTCTCGCCCCCGCTCGCAGCTCAGAGTCCTCGAGAGTGCCGAGCAGGCCTGACCTCGTCTTCTCATCGCCGGGTCCAGGGTGGGGCTCCCACCCTGGCGAGGTCTGGAGCAGAGCTCCAGCAGGGGTCCGAGGACAGCGTCCCCGGGACGGCGGCTCTCGCTCCTCAAGGCGGGTTGTTCATCGACAGCTCGCCCGAGTAGCCTCGCGGGTACAACACCGGGTTGAGGTTCGGATCATCGCCGTCCACGACCGCGACAATCACGCGATTGACCCCCGCGGCCAGGTACTCGTTGCGGATCACCATCCGGTAGTCCTGACCGGCCACCACGGCGAGGTTCGTCACCATCGACGTGTAGGCCCCGCTGGAGCCGATGCGATAGATCGTGGCCTTGCCCCGGTGGTTGGTCTTGAACGCGACGAAGTTGAGGTTCTGGGTCACCGGAAACCCCCGGCTGTCGCTGCCGATGACCACCTGCCGGACCTCGGCGGTCGCGGTGACGGTGATGAGCGGGTGCACCGCGGTGCTGTCCGGGGTCTGGCCCGCCGCCAGCGCCTCCTGCAGCAGCACGTCGAAGAGTAGCGGTTCGCTCTCGGGCACTCTGAGGTTGCCGGTGCCGACCACGTACAGCCCGTTGGTGGCGCTCGAGAGATTCCCCCTGTCGAGCACCCTCTGGAACATCTCGACGAGGGTCGTCTGGGTGATTGGCGTCGAATCGCGCTTGAGGTCGAACAACTCCGCCAGGGTCGACCCCGGCCCCCACGTGTCCTGGATCCGGTAGAGCTGGGTGTTGGCCAGATAGGTCTTCTGGGTCACCTCGACGACCCGGTAGCCCCGGACCGAGCCCGGCGTCTCGGTGAACACCGGCCGGATGACGGCGATCCTGTCCTCGGGCTGGGTCACGGCCGTCCGCCCGTGGGCGACGTCGTCGCGGCTGAGGTTGTCGTTGCTGGGCTGGAGCTGGCCCACTCGCAGACCGTCCTGGGTCCGGTCGTAGTAGACCGCCCCGGTCGCCCGGGAGATCTTGCCGACGCACCGGAAGGTGTCGAAGCCGCGCTGGTCTCCGGCACCCGTGAGGTTCACCCGGTGGGCCGCCGCGATGACGGGCTGCGACGCCAGCGCAAGCAGCAGCGCCCCTGCGGCGAGTTTCATGGACATCGAAGCCTGGCCTCCTAGGCAACGGGCCATGCGACCGTCGCGCGGCCCCGGAAGTCATGTTAGCGCGGGCCCGCTCCGCGGCAACCGGCGGCCCCGGCGCGTCGGGAAATCGTGCTCCCCGCCGCCCGCGGCCCTATAATGCAGTCTCGAAACCACGAAGGAGAGATGCAGATGGAGTTCATGGACATCGTCAGGGAGCGGCATTCGGTCAAGAAGTTCGACGGTAGGCAGGTCCCGCAGGGCCTGATCGACCAGTTGCTGGAGATGTTCCGGCTCGCGCCGTCGTCCCTGAACCTTCAACCCTGGAAGATCCGGCTCGTCACCGAACAGGCCCTCAAGGACAAGCTGCTGCCCGCGAGCTTCGACCAGCAGCAGACCACCACCTGCTCGCACCTCTTCGTGATCTGCTCGGACATCGACTTCCCGGGTCTGATCCAGCGGCTCGATCGCGACATGCGGGCCGCCAAGGTCCCCGCGGCCGGCCTCGAGTTCGTCATCGGCATGGCAACGAGCATGAACGCGAGCATGACTCCCGCCCAGCGGCTCGAGTTCGCGAAGTGCCAGGTTCACCTCGCGCTGGGCAACCTGCTCAACGGCGCCAAGTCGCTCGGGCTGGACGCCTGCCCGATGGGCGGCTTCGACCCGGTCGCTTACTCGCGGATTCTCGAGCTGCCCGAGCACCTGGTACCCACGGTCGTCTGCCCCGTCGGCTACGCCGCCGCGGCCGCCCGCCCCAAGGTCCGCTTCCCGCTCGAAGAGATCCTCTGCTGAGGGGGAGGGACTCGAGCCTCAGGCCTTGGCTGCGCGCCTCCGGTGGTAGGCGAGCAGCAGCAGGTGGGCCACCATTGCGCCGGCGATCACGCCCAGGCTGACCACCTGAGAGATCGAGAAGTGGCCGAGGAACACGCCGCCTCGGTCATCGTCGCGGACGTACTCGATCAGGAATCGGGCGACGCCGTACAGATACCCGTACCAGACCATGACGAGGCCATCGGCCCGGCCTGGCCGGTTGTAGTACCAGGTCAGGATGGCGAAGATCGCGAGCAGGGCGAGCATCTCATAGGCCTGCGTGGGATGGCGCGGCAGCATGTCGCCCGAGGTGGCGGGGAAGGTCATGGCCCAGGGCAGGGTGCACGGCGCTCCGTAGCAGCAGCCTCCAAACAGGCAGCCCAGCCGGCCGAAGAACTGCCCGGTAGCCAGAGAGGGGGCGGCCACGTCGCTGCAGGCCAGCATCGGTAGGCCCACCTTCCAGCAGTACGCCAGGCACAGGACCAGCGCGGCCACGAACCCGCCGTAGTAGACCAGTCCGCCCTTCCAGAACAGGGGGATGTCGAGCGGATGGTCCACGAACTCCCGCCACTCGAGGATGCAGTACATGAGGCGCGCCCCGCCGAGGCCGGCGAGGATCAGGACGACCTCCAGGTTCAGCACCTTGTCCAGGTCGATGCCGCGCTGCTCGATGCGCCGGTTGGCCAGGAGGATCGCCGCGATGAAGCCGAGGGCCATCGTCAGCGCGTAGGTGTGCAGTTCGAAGCCGCCGATCTTCAGAAGAATGGGATGCATGTTGGTTCCGGTGACAGGATGCCGATCCCGGTGTTCTCCGGGATCGGTATCCTGTCACCGGAACCCCCGGAAAGTCAAACGGACGAAAACAACGGCCGGAGGCGCGAGGCCTCCGGCCGTTCGAGTT
>JACQZL010000132.1 GCA_016213865.1 Candidatus Rifleibacteriota bacterium | reverse complement strand
GGCTCGCCAGGCAGGAGCACCTCTTGAGGCAGGTCTTCGAGCAGATGCCTGAAGGGATCTGCCTCCTGGACGCCGGCTGCCGGCCCGCGATGACCAGCCCGTTTGCCCGGGCCCTGCTAGACGAGGCTGGGACCTTCGAGGAAGGACGGCTCGTTGCTCTTGGCGGCCGGCCCGTCAACGAGCTGCTCGGCCCCCGTGGCGACGGGATGCCTCACGACCTGACGCTGGCCGGCGAGCCGCCGCGTTGCATCGAGGTCCGCAGTTGCCGGCTCGAGAAGGGCCCGCTGGAAGGCGGGCAGATCGTGCAACTCCGTGACGCGACCCGCGAGCGAGCGACGCAGTGCCAGCAAGAGCGCCAGGCGCATCTGGCCGCGATCGGTCAGTTGGCTGCCGGGATCGCGCACGACTTCAACAACCTGCTGACCTCGATCCTCGGCTCCGCCGAGTTGCTTCAGACTGAACCGGACCCGGCGCACTGTCAGGCCGATCTCGAGAGGATCTTGCACTCGGGCCGCAGGGCGGCGCAACTCGTGCGCCAGATCCTCGATTTCAGCCGCAAGTCGATGCCGGCTCGTCAGCCCATCGACTTGGTGCCTCTGGTCAAGGAGATGCTCGACCTGCTGACCCGGACGTTGCCCGAGACCATCCGCGTGGAGCAGGCGCTGGAGCTCGAGCAGTGCACCGTGGTGGCCGATGCCGGCCAGCTAGGTCAGGTGCTGACCAACCTGGCGGTCAATGCCAGGGACGCCATGCCCGATGGCGGGACCCTGAGCGTGACCGTCGACGCGCGGACCATCGAGCCGTCCGCGGGCCCTTCTCCCTCGAGAGTCGCTGCCGGCAACTGGGTGGTCCTGTCGGTGACCGACACCGGGACGGGGATCCCACGCAAGGTGCTCGAGCACATCTTCGAGCCCTTCTTCACGACCAAGAGCGCCGGCCGCGGCACGGGACTTGGCTTGGCCCAGGTCTACGGGATTGTCCAGCAGCACGGCGGCAGCATCCAGGTGAACACCAGAGTGGGGCTCGGGACGACCTTCTCAGTCTGGCTGCCTCGGGCGACCTCCGCCTGCTCCGGCGACAGGCCTGTGGGCTCTGACCGGCCCAGGGGCAGCGGCGAACGAGTCCTGCTCGTCGAGGACGACCCCCAGGTCCGCGGCATGTTGTGCAAGCTGCTCACCCGGCTCGGGTATCGAGTCGATTCCGCGCCGTCGGGACTCGAGGCCCTGGCGAGGTTCGAGTCGGACACCTCGACGCCGGACCTCGTGCTCTCGGACGTCGTCATGCCCGGCCTGACCGGTGTCGAACTGCTGCGGAGACTCCGGGCCTCGGGACAAACCGTGCCCGTGGTCCTGATGAGCGGCTATCCAATGGGTGAGGTGATTCCCGAGAGCGCCGCGGCTGCCTGGCTCGAGAAGCCAGCCTCGCCAGAGACCCTCGCGACCGTGCTACGCCAGGCGCTTGGACCCGTCCGAAGCCGCATGGGCTGCCGGGCTGCAGGAGAGAGCCCGACGGAATCGTCGAAGCCGCCGACGATTCCGGCGAGTCACGAGGAGCAAGCCCGAGCAACGCGAGGGCAGTAGGGCCGGTCCGAGGACCGGCTTGGACTGGCACGGCCGGTGCAAAGACCGAAATCCGGAAAGCTCGATGACAGGGCTGCCGATAGAGCCCCTGAACCCGGAGGTCTGCAAGTGACAACCAAATCGACGCAGTTCGGAGTTGGGCTGGTCCTGGCGCTGGTGCTGTTCGTGCCCCTGCCAGCCGCGGCCTGTGGGGGAGGCGGTCACGGTGGCGGTGGGTCCCACGGGGGGCACTCGCAGATGTCTGACCCCGCTGGCGGCGCGTCTTTGCCCCATGAAGGTCACTCGCAGGATGCCACAGGCCAGACGGTTGACGCGGCTGCGAGCTCGGAGCGGGATGCCAGCGCAGCCGATGCATCGGCCTTGGAGGCTCCCGCTTCGGGCGCGACGACGCGCGCGCGTCCCATCACCTCACGAAAAGCCAAGCCTGCAGTCGTGTTCGCGTGCCCGATGCACCCGGAGGTCCGGCAGAACCGCCCCGGGCAGTGCCCCAAGTGCGGGATGAACCTCGAACGGCTCGCTCCCAGACCGGCGGCCAGGCCGCGCCGGTGAGGCGAGTGCTTGGCTACGATCGGCGGCCACCGACAGAACCAGCGAGGCGCCTTGCCGTGGACAGAACACTGCATGCCAAGGAGGGCTCCCATCTGCCCGAGGCCCTGGCCGACAGGGACGGGCTGCTGATGGGCGGGGAGCCGGACGAGGAGGCCGTACCGCTCTCGGGGCCTCGCGACGGCCGGCCGCTGTCACTTCCAGGGTCCGAGCGAAACCCAAGACTGGGGCGGCCCCCCTCCCAACCCTCGCCCTCCGGGGGAGGGCAGGGGTGGGGGCAATTCGGACTGACGCGGCTGGCGCCGGGTCACGACCGGCACGGACGCCGGCCCGACTCGCCCGGACCGAAGGCTGGGCTGAACAGCCAGGCTGCCGCCGAGTACGCCTTCTGGACCAAGCTCGCCGGGTGGCGATGAGAGGTCAGGCGGATGCGCTGCCGAGGGAGACTGGGAAGCTCGGGAAGGGCTAAGCGGCCGCGGACGGTCACCCACGGGGCTTACACGCAGCAAGTGTGGGGAGCGCGCGCAGAACCCGGGGAACTGCGTTACTGGGTGCGTGGCCCAAGGAGTTGTTGCGAGGGCCCCCTTCGACAAGCTCAGGACATGCTTGTGGCCCGCTACCGTCGAGTCGCCGCTCCACAAGCGGGGGACAAGCCCCCGCGCTACTCGACTCCGGAGGCCAGTTGTGGCTGTTGACCCACGAACCGCACGCGCACCCGCAAGTGTGGTGGGAGTTGCAGGCCCCGGGGGCCAAGAGTAACCTGACTCGTGAAGGTACTCGAGGAGAAGAACATGTCCTCACAGATTTCCAGGAAGTCCCCGGCGTCAAGTAGCGGTTTCGACGATGCGGCGGCTTCCTGGCGGGTGAAGACCCTGGACGAGTTGGCTGGGGAACAGGGGATAGCTTTCCCACAGGACAAGCAGGCGATGCTGGGGGCCGGGACAGAGCTGTGGGACTCGACGGAGGACTTCCACGCGTTCCTGGCTGGCATCCATG
>JACQZL010000136.1:2949-7571 GCA_016213865.1 Candidatus Rifleibacteriota bacterium | reverse complement strand
ACGCGCTGCGTCATCAGAGGGACGGGCGGACCGTGCGCTTCGAGGTGTCATGGCCACCTGGCACCCGCGATCATGCACCATGACGGCGCGCTGCTCCTCCTACCCGCCGAAGTTCCTGACAGTAGCCCGCTTCGCACGACAGGCCGACGCTTGGCCCAGGGAGGCCTGGAGCTTAGTCGTCGAGTTCCTCACCGCACCAGAGCAAGAGCATTCACATCGCGTGTGCGTTTGGTTCCTTGCGGATGGCCCTGAGGAGCTCTTACAGGCAGGTAGCGAGTTCGAACTCATGGAAGGGCGTCAGTCCGTGGCTTCAGGTGTGGTAGTAGGCCCGTCGTCGCGTTGCACGGCTCAGCGATCTTCGGGTGGGGTTGACCCGCCCACAGTTGTCACGGCTCGATAGGCGTTGCCCATCCGTTGGGGGAGGACTGCGGGTTTCGCAGTGGTGTTCGCCGTGCCAAGCGCTTGTTGAGCCATAGGCCAGTTACTGGCGGTTGGGGCGACCAGACCCAAACATGCGGTCGAGATGCCCGATGGCTCAAGGCGACAGGAAGCGCGGGGAAACACGACTCGTTTCGGACGGACGGTCGGCGTTCTGGTGCGCCCCGCGAGTGCGCCATCAAGGAGGTGTGTGGGATTGACGGCGGCGAAGAGAAGCCTCAGCGTCTCCACGCTGGTACACTGAGCCTTGATGCTCTGTATCTCGGCAGGAAGACCTCAGGCGAGGAGGCTGCCCCGTCGCTGTCTTGGCAGCGCTCGGACTCCCTTCCGCTCGCCTTCGATCCTCCTCGCCTTCGGTCTGCTTTCCTACTTGTCCATCCTGCAGCCGGCGTTCGCCATTCCTGCGGGCTTCTCGCCCTGCCACCGCAGGTCCAGAGCGGATGCGCTCTGCGCCCCGCTGCGCTGCTCCTCGAGGCAGCCTTGCGGCTGCCATTGGTCCGTCGCTCTGCAACCGTTCGCGCGGGCGGTCGCACCGGACTCCTTGGGGTCGCCCAACAATTAGCTATTCCGACGCTTGACAGGATCTATGAGACTCTGTGATACTCGGATTCCAGATTTCGGACGAACAGATGGCAGCCCTCGACCTCAGGCCTCACCAAGTCCACCCGACCTGGAACTACACCTTCGTTCCGCACATCAGGCCATGACGCACTACAGCTCGATGGATGGGAATCGCCGCTGCATTGGCATGCAATGCAGTATTCATCAGGGGGGAGAAAAGGCGCACTTTTTGTGGGTTTCGAGGGGTGACATGATTATCGGCCAGGCCAGCGATTCAAGGCTATTTGCAACTCGTCCTATGAACTAGCTCTGTCCAGGTTATTATTGGGCAGCCCCCTTGCAGGCAATCCCGGGCTCCTGCGGCTACGACCCTGCCGGCGGCATCGCTTCGATCGGCTACCCGGAGCCGATGGGCGCCCTGATGACGCACCTGGGGCTGGCGAGTGACGCGCGTGGGAACGTGCCGACCACTGACCGGGACGGGTCCTGCGCGGGCTACATGCTCGGTGCCCTGGTGGCCACGGTCGACGGCAACGGCGAGCGCGCGACTTACCTGCAATCGAACAACTCCTTGACGATCACCGACCCCGAAGGCCATCCCACCGAAGTCCAGTGGCTGCCCAACGGGCCCATCACGAGCATTTCCGACCCGCTTCACCACCTGACGCGGTTCTTCTACGACTCGCGGCAACGGCTGCGGAGGCTGATCGGCCCCAGGGGCTTCGAATGGACCTGCACGCACGATGACTCCTGCGATCCGATCGCCTCCGTCGTCAGCCCCCTTGGCCGCGCTACTTCCTGGGACCTCGGCGGTCAGGCCCGGCGAGTTGGGATGGTCATCGTCGGGTGCGGCCACGTCCACGACCCCGAAGGAAAGCACGTAGGAGTTGTTGGCCTCCTGGGTCTCGGGCACGGCGCCGCTCGAGTCGACGAGAAGCGTGGCCTGGCGCTGGCCGGCTGGCAGCGGCCCGGTCGCGGAGCTCGTCAGCACGCGCGTCTCGCCCGCCCACAGGGTGAGCGCTCCGAGGCTGACGCCGGGCAGGCCGGCGAGCTGGATCGAGCACGAGAAGCTCGGGCTCGAGGTGGCGCCGAGGTTTCGCACGGTCGCGGTGAAGACGACGGCGTCCGCGGTCGTGGGCAGCGCGGGAGCTGTCGAGAGACCCACGGCGACCAGGTCGAGGGCCGCGTCCACGGCAGCCTCGGCAGTCGCGGTCAGTCCCGCGGGGTCACGGGCTTCGACGCGGAAGGCGTAGTGCCCCGGCTGGGTGGGCGTGACGGCCAGGGTCGCCGTGGAGGCCCCCTCGAGCGCCAGCGGCAAGCCCGAGGACTGGGTCCAGGTCACGCCGAGCAAGTCGCCGTCGGGGTCAGTCGCCGCGGCCTGGAACGTCGTGCGGGTGCCACCGAGCACGGGCGCCGTGGGGCCGCTCACCGAGACCGAGGGCCGGCGGTTGGCGACGGTGACCGTGACCTCGCCGATCGCCGAGCCCCCGCGGGTGTCAGTGACGGTCAGCCTGAACGTGTAGGTGCCGAGAGCAGGCGGTGTGAAGCTGGGCCTGGCCGTGCCGGCCCCGGTCAGCGCGACCTCCGGGCCGCTGCCGGGTGAGGTGCTGCGAGCCCAGGAGTACGAGAGGGTGTCGCCGTCGAGGTCCGAGGCGGTGCCGGTGAGGACGACCGTGGAGCCGCGTCCGGCCGTGCGGTCGGGGCCCGCGTGGGCGACGGGCGGGGAGTTGACGGATACCGCGCCAATCGCGTAGGCGACCGCGTCACGGCCGTCGGAGGCGGTGACCTCGAAGCCGTAGGAACCCGTCGCAGCCGGCGTGAAGCTGGCGGAGGCGCCAGTGGCGCCGGTGAGCGTCACGGGCAGGCCGTAGGTTTGAAACCAGCGGAAGGTCGGCGTGTCGCCATCGGGGTCGGAGAAGGCCGCGGCGAGCGTGACGGTCTGGCCGGGCCGAGGCACGGCCGGCGAGAACGACGCCGTGACGCGCGGAGGGCGGTTGGAGGGGAGTTCCCAGGTGCTATCGGCGCCCTCACGAACGCCGACAATGCACTGTCGCACGGTGTCATACGCGGACATGTAGCCGATTCCGCTGGCCGGACAGTCCGCCGGGCCCATCTCGACCCAGTTCGCGCCGTCCCACTCCCACAGGTCCCTCTCCCACTGGGCGATGCCGCCCCCGAACAAGACTACGCGCTGACGCACCGTGTCGTAGACCATTCCCGCACAGCCCCTCACTCCAGGACTGCTGGCTGGAGCCTTCAACTCCCACTGCGTACCGTCGAATTCCCAAGTATCTGTCACGTACCCTCCGTCGCCGCCGACCGCGGTCGCACCTCCATGCAGAACGGTTCGACCTCGCCTGGCGTCGTGCGCCACGCCCTGAAGCCAGCGTGCCATGGGGTGCGTGGCCGGCTGCAACTGTGACCAGCTCGAGCCGTCCCAGATCCACGTGTCATCGAGGAGCGTCGAGGTGTGAAACAGCTTGCCGCCAAATACCAGCGAGCGCGCGGGAGGCCTCCCAGACTAAGACGGTGTTTTCTCGGAAGGGCGGTGAGGTGACCGGGCTTGGCCGACTCCAGGACATGCCGTCCCAGTCCCAGGTCTCAGCAGGGGCAGTCTCTCGGAGCATCACCGAACGGCTGCGGGCGGCGTCGAAGCACATCGAGTACTGGGGCCCAATGGGCGGTCTCGTTGCGGGCTGTCTTTGGCTCCAGGAGACACCGTCGAATTCCCACGTCTCGTTGGTGTTCGGCCAGCTCGGCCAGACGTGCGTCACGCCCGAGAAGGCAACTACGCGCGCCCTGGCACTGTCGTAGGCCAACGCTGCCCCCTTCCACGCGCTTGGACCGTTGGGTGTGCTGTACGCGACTACCTTCCACCCCGTCCCGTCGTACTCCCAGGTCCTGGCGTCTCCCGTGGCCGAGCCGTTCTGATCGCCGCCGAACAGAACGACTCGCTGGCGGGCTTCATCGAAGGCCATCTCGGCACCGGTGACTCCAGGCGGAGATTGCGCAGCTGCGGTCTGGAGCCAGCTGATTCCGTCGAATTCCCACGTGTCGGTCAACCAGGTGGCATGTTGGCTGTCCACCCCGCCGAACAGGACCATGCGTCCGCGTGTCGAGTCGAAGACCAGGCGCGCGGCGGATCTGGCCTGCGGCGACGTGGTCGTCGTCTTCTTCGCCCAGGAAGTGCCGTCGTATTCCCAGGTCTCCCCCAGGACGTCCGAGGCGTTCTCGCCGCCAAAGAGAACAACCCGGCCTCGCATCCTGTCGTAGGCCATCGCCTGGTGTTTTCGGAGGCCCGGCGTCGTGGAGGCGGACTTCTCGCTCCAGCTCGTACCGTCGTACTCCCACGTGTTGCCGAGCCCCCCCCACGCACTGTTCTGGCCGCCGTAGAGAACGGTGCGGCATCGCTGGGAGTCATACACCATGGAGTGGCGCGTCATCCGGCCGGGCGAGGTCGCCGGAAGTCTCTGACTCCAGTTGGAGCCGTCCCACTCCCAGGTATCGCTCATAGCACCATCCTGGCCGCTCTCGCCTCCGTAAAGCACGGTGCGATACCTCGCCTCGTCGTACACCATGTCGAAGTAGGCCCGGGGTGACGGAGACGTAGCAGGAGCACCGCG
>JACQZL010000136.1:0-2914 GCA_016213865.1 Candidatus Rifleibacteriota bacterium | reverse complement strand
GAGACGTAGCAGGAGCACCGCGAACCCAGGTCGTCCCGTCCCATTCCCAGGTCCAGGAAGGCCGCGCCTCCGAGGAGTCCCGGCCGCCAAAAACGACCACTCGGCTGCGAAGACGGTCATACGCCATGCCCAGGTGACTTCGCCAGTCCGGCCCCGGCGTACACCGCTGGACCCACCCCCACGTCGCCGGCACCGAGCTGCTCACGGAGAACGGGGTGCCCTCGGCCGCGGCTGGCGCCGCGAAGGCCGCCAGGAACACGACCAGCGGCAGAGGGCCGAGGGCCAGCCGCCGCCCGCCGAGGCGCCGCCGGATCGCGTGGTCGCAGGCTAGCCAGGTCGAACCGCCTGGTCCTCCGGCTCGACTACCCCCCCCCGCAAACTGCGGGCCAAACGAAGCAAGCGCCACCGTCTCGTCCAACGTGGCTTCCGAGTGTCGTTCTCGCATCGCAAGCCTCCCCGTGCCGGCGCCCCCAGCCGAGGCGCGACCTCTCCCGGTGTCCTGTCCCGCGGATGCCATTGCATGTCCGTTCGGCCTGAGCCGCCTGCGAAGCAGGCGAGTCGAAGGTCCGCGGCCGCCATCGCCGAGCCACCCACCGGGTGTCTCGACCCACGCCGCAGACGACGTCAGCATAGCCCTCGAGCGCGGCTAGCGCAACTCCCGGCGACTGAAAGCCCGCCGATGCCGCGGTACCATCTGGTCATGCTGAGGCTGACTGCCCAAGAAGCGCTCCGCCGTCTGCTCCGGGAGGACTGGCATGTGGTTCCTCAGCGAGACTTTCACAGGCACTTCAGGCGCCCGACCGAGATGGGGTTCTCGGTAGAGGTGCCAGACCTCCCCGTCTGCGGCACGACCGGACGGACCTTCGAGAAAGCCATCCGAAGAGCCCGGGAAGCGATCAGCCTGCACCTCGAGGCCCTCGAGGAGGATGGCAAGGCAATCCCCCTGCCGTCCGCCCGTCTCGAGATCCGGAGCGATGAGCCGGAGGAGATCGTCACCTTCCTCGCTATCCAGTACTGGTGGGCAGCTTGAAGCGCAGGCAGCCCGGCCACGTTGCCCGGCGGGACGTCGGGCAACTCCAGCTACCTGCTCGCGCCCAAGGCTCACCGGGAGCGCCAATAGCCTGGCCGGCGCTTCGCGTGCGCCACTGCGATGATCTCGATGCCTCGCGGTCCCATCCGGTAGACGACCGCGAAGGGAAACCTCCTGAGCAAGAACCGCCGCGTGCTCAGAAGGTGCTGCGACCAGTTCTCCGGCGCTTGGAAAATCGCCTCCACGGCGCGCTCCAGCTCTGCCGCGAAAGCAAGAGCTGACGCGGGACTTCGCTCGCGATACCAATCCGTGGCAGCCACGGCTTCCTCGACTGCCTCCGGGTGGAACCTCGGCGTTCTCATCGAGTGCCGCGAAGCCGCTGTTTGACCTCGGACCAGCTCACCAGGCCGACCGCCCCGGTGTCGATTTCGCGGAGGCGCCTCACGACTTCGATTTGCCAGGCTTGCTCAGAATCCGGGTCCACTGCCTCGTCGAGACTCTCGATGAGCGACCCAGCCACTGCGGCGCGTCCCTCCGGGGGCAACAGAAGTGCGTCTCTCAGAATCTCCGCTGCGTCACGCTTCATGCCATCCACTCTACCACCGGGAACCCACTCGTGCCTTTGCCTGTCTCGGGCCCCCGCCGCGGCTCGGAGCCCGTGCGCGGGGACCCGGGGACTCCCCCACTCGGACCGCAACACCACCGCGCGGTGGCCCATCGAGCTGAAGGCCTCCGGTAGACTGAAGACGTGCCCGATCACGACCATCCCTACAAGCTGCTCTTCTCGCACCCGGAGATGGTTCGGGACCTGTTGCTTACGGTCGTGAAAGAGGACTGGGTCCAGGAGCTCGACTTCGCCACCCTCGAGCGCAGTTGGGCCAGCTTCGTCTCCGACGATCTCCGGGAACGCGAGGGGGACCTCGTCTGGAGCGTGCGCTGGGGACCGCGCCGGCTCTACGTCTACCTGCTCATCGAGTTCCAATCTCGCAGCGATCACCTCATGGCCGTCAGGTTGATGACCTACCTGGGTCTGCTGTACCAGGATCTCGTCCGCACGGGGATGGTAGCGGAGGGCGGTTCGTTGCCCGCGGTCCTGCCGCTGGTGCTGTACAACGGCAAGCCGCGCTGGACCGCGCCCGTGGAGCTGCGGGACCTGATCGAGGAGGTCCCCGGCGGGCTGGACCGGTACCGGCCCTCGCTGCGGTACCTGCTCATCGACGAGCTTCGATGGGCAGAGAGCGAGGTGGCCTCTGCCCGCAGCGCGGTGGCAGCGCTGTTCCGGCTGGAGAGGAGCCGGGACCCGGCAGAGGTGCGAGCGGTGCTGCACGAGCTGGTCGGGTGGCTGCGGGCGCCGGAGCAGGCAGGACTCCGGCGCGACTTCTCGGCCTGGTTCACCCGGACTTTCCTGCCGGGCCGAGCTCCGGGGCACACTTTTCCGGAGTTTACCGATTTGCAGGAGGTGGACGCGATGCTATCGGAGACGGTCCTGGAGTGGACCAAGCAGTGGAAGGAGGAAGGTCGCCAGGAGGGCCATCGGGAGGGCCGCGAAGAAGAGCAGCGCCTGGTCGCGAAGCGGTTGTTGGGCCGTGCAATGAGCGCCACTGAGGTCGCCGAGGTGACAGGCATGCCCGTCAGTACCGTCGAGGCTCTGCGGCGGGGAGAAGGCTGACAGGTGGTGGGCCGGCGGCGGCGCCTCACGGCCCCGCCGCGGGCAGCGTCACAATCTGCGCCGCTGGGACGGAGAGCAGGTAACCCGTGCAGGTCTTGCTGTAAGGTTCGGGGGCGAAGAACCGGGTCCACTCCTCGCGCGTGAGGTTCCGCCCGTCTCTGGCGACGGCGCGGGTGACGAGGTCCTCCGGCCGATAGTGCCTGAGACGGATGGCC
>JACQZL010000131.1 GCA_016213865.1 Candidatus Rifleibacteriota bacterium | reverse complement strand
GGGACAAGCCCCCGCGCTACAACATGTGGGACTCGACTTCCCCATCATCCAGGGACGCTCCCTTCAGCCGGGGAGCGATGCCAGCTCGTGGAAATACGACCGGTGGTCGCTTTTCTGGTTTGTAGCGCGGGGGCTTGTCCCCCGCTCGTGAAGCGGTTCGTCAACCTCTGCGGGCCAAGAGCGTGTCCTGAGCTTGTGGCCCGCGAGGCGAGCAGATTCGCTCCAGAAGCGGGGGACGAGCCCCCGCGCCACGCCCTGTGGGGCGCCGGTCCCGTGAGATCGTCGAGGCCAGAGGTATCTTGCCTGCCCAGCCGGAGGGTCGGGATCCTCACCCCACCGTCACGTGGAGGACCAGGTCGAGCTCCTCGGCACCGCCCGTCCCGAGCGAGAACCGCATGGTCGTCGCGGGTCCATTGAACGGAGGCAGCCGCACGGGGATCCGCCGCGTGCCCTGAAAGAGGCCCGTCCCACGGCAACTCGGACAGTTCTGCAGGTTGGTCCTCCCGCTGCTGCCGCAATCGGCGCAGGCAGCCGTGGCGGGGATCTGGACCGCGATCTGAGTCCCCCCGCGCGCCTGGGCCGGAGTCACTTGCACGGCCAGGTCGAGGCGAGGGGCAGCCGGAGCCATCCTCCGGGCGAGGCGTTCGAACCCGGAGCCCGCGAAGATGTCGGAGAGCGAGACCCATGGCTCCCCTTCGAAGAGCTCCTCGAGCGAAGGGCGCGGTGCCCCCGACCACGGGCGGGTCGGCGGCCGAACCGTCGGGGGCTTCAGGCGGCGATCGTACTCCCGGCGACGGACGGGGTCCGACAGGCAATCGTAGGCCTCGCGCAGTTGAACGAACCGCTCGTGACTCGCCCCCTCCTTGCCCGTGTCGGGGTGCAGCTCGCGCACGCGCTCGAGGTAGGCCCGGCGGACATCCTCGGGCGTCGCGGTCGGTCCCAGGCCCAGGACTTCGTAGGGACTTGGTCGGCGAGTGGCCATCTCTCTCTTCCAGTCCTAATATACAACGGCGGTGGACAGACCTCATGACAGCGGTCGAGACCGGTCCTCGCAACGACGGACGGACGGGTGGCGGCCGGCGTTCAACTGGAGATGGGCGGTCACTCTCGGAGCGGTATCGCTCTCGGCCGTCGCCGCCTGGGCCGCCCAGGACCCGTACGCCGCGTTCCACGAGGGTATCCGCTCCACCTGCCCGCGGGAGGAGATCGGCTGCTTCCTCGAGGACCTGCGCGAGCACCCGCGTCACACGGAGGCGCGTCACGATCTGGGCGTGTCGTTCTATCGCCGCGGCTGGCTCGACCGGGCGATCCAGACGTTCGAGGACCTGGCCGCAAGCGGCAAGGCCAAGTCGATGACGTATTACGACCTGGCTTGCTGCTACTCGCTCAAGGGCGAGCGAAACCGGGCCGTGAGCGCACTGCGGCGCGCCGCCGCCAAGGGCTTCCGCGACTGGGACCTTTTCGACCGCGACACCGACATGGACTCCATCCGCCGCCTTCCGGCCGTCCGGGCGATGCGCCCGAGCTCGGCTGCGAAGACCGGCGCGGCCCCCGTTCTGCCCGGCCGCCCGCGCCAGGGCTCCCCGATGCCCAAGGAAGCGCCGCCCGTGCCGCCGGCCACCGGCGGTCCGCCCGACGCGAATCCGATCGAGGAGGCTCCCGTCATCAGTCAGCCTCCGATTCCCCCTGGCGCGCCGCCCCCGCCCGCTCCGCCGGGAGTCAGCAAGGGAAAGTAAGGGGGTTCGGGGGCAGGGTCCCGGGACCCATCGACCGGTGCCCTGCAGCCTCCACAGTGAGGCGCCGATGCGATCGGTCAGGCGGCCGGGTCAGATGCGCGCCGGCTCGAGGCCACTCCGCTCGCCCCCGCATCCCCCCAACCACCCAACCAACCAACCAACCAACCAACCAACCAACCATCCCTCCATCCAACCATCCCTCCAACCATCCAACCACCCCTCCACCCAACCACCCAACCACCCAGCCACCCAGCCACCCGACCGCAGCTACGGTTCCCTCAAGAACTCCTCGATGGTCCGCTCGAAACGCCGCATGTAGAGCAGATCGAAGGTCTCGCCCCGACCCGGGAAGATCTCCAGGACCCGCCGCCGGACGTCGGCCACCAGGGCAACGGCCTCGTCGCGGGTCATCCGCTTGTTCATGATCCGCAGGATGGCCGAATCGACGATGCCCCGCACCTCGCGGCTCATCGATTCTTCCAGCTCCTGCAACTCGGACAGATCGGTCAAGCGCTTTCTCCGGGGGGGTCGCCCTCCACCGGAGTGACGAGCGGCGTCGCAGCAACGCGGGAGTCGCTCGACGCGCCGACCCGGCGGGCGCGGACGACCTTGTAAACCACGATCGGTTCGTTCTTTCCTTTGACCTTGAGCTGGCGCGGGTCCCGCACCTCGATCCGGTCCTTGACGAGCTGGTAGGTGTCGTCGGTGATGAGGATCTCGCGTCCCTGAGCGATGGAGCAGACACGGCTGGCGGTGTTCACACAGTCGCCGATGACGGTGTAGTCCATGCGCTTGGGAGAACCGATGCTGCCGGCAACGACCTCGCCGGTGTTGATGCCCACGCCCATCAGCAGCCAGAAACCTTCTTTCTCCATCCACTGGCGGCAGAGGCGGTCCATCTGCATCTGCATCGCCATCGCCGCGCAGACGGCGCGATAGGGTGCGTCCTCGGCACGGAAGGGCGCTCCGAAGATGGCGAGCATGCCGTCGCCCAGGTACTTGTCCAGGGTGCCGCCATACTCGAAGATACTGGCGGTCATCGCCTCGAGGTACTCGTTGAGGATGCCCACCACGAGCTGCGGTTGGGCGCGCCGGGCCTCGGAGAACGTGGTAAAACCACGGATGTCGCAGAAGAGGACCGTGGCGTTCACGAGCTGGCCGCCGCGGCCGATGTCACCCTTCTCGGCGAGGATCTTGTCGACGATGTCGGGCGAAAGGTAGCGGGAGAGGTTTTCGCGCTGCTTCGTCTCGGCCTCGATCGCCTCGTAGAGCCGGGCATTGTCGATGGCGATGGCTGCCTGGTCGCCGAACGCGGTCAACAGCTTGAGGTCGTCCTCCTCGAAGCAGTCGCTCTGGATGCGGTTGTCGACGTAGAGAACGCCGACGGTGCGGTCCTTGGTCACGAGGGGGACGCACATCGCCGAGCGGATGTTGTACATCTGGATCGAGCCGCTGGTGACGAACCGCGGATCGACCAACGCGTCCTTCGTGAGGATGGGGGTGCCCTTCTCGAAGACCTCGTCGACGATGCTGCGGCTGACCATGATGGGGCCGTCCTTGCCCATCATCCCCTCCATCTGCCGCGAGACGGTCGGCACGAGCTTGCCGTTCTGGTCGTCGACCAGCATGATGAAGCCGCGGTCGGCCTTCATGACTTCCAGGGCCAGGTCGATGACCTTGTTCAGGAGCGGCGTGACGTCGAGCTCCGAGGTGATGATCTTCGAGACCTGGTAGAGGATCAGCAGCTTGCGGACCGCCTCGTCCGTGCCCTCCGACTCCTGCGCCTCGGCCGGCAGCGGTTGGGCCAGCGTGTGCAGGGCCTTGGCGCCCGCCAGGTCCAGCATCGTGAAGAGGCGCGACTTGTCGGCCCCGGTCTTCGACGGATCGGCCCCGGCTCGTACTGCCCCCCGGGAGACGTCCGCCGGATCCTGCTCCTTGCGGAACTCGAAGACCTGGGCGCCCATCTTGATGATGTCGCCGTGGTGCAAACGGCACTGCTCGACCGCCCGGTTGTTGACCTCCACGCCGTTCGAGGACTTGAAGTCCATCAGCGTGTACTCGCCGTTGAAGCCGACGACCAGCGCGTGCTTGCGGGAGAGCTCCTGGTCGTCGAAGAAGATGGTGCACGACGGCTCGCGGCCGATGGAGCAGATGCCACCGGACAGCGTGTATTCGCCGGCTTTGTGCTTCAGATACGCCCGGGCCACGAACGGTTCCTCGAATCGGGGACTACCCGGATCCAGTATAACGGTTCGGGACGGGGGGTCATAGGCCGCTTCGCGCGAAGGGATGATCCGCCGCCAGCGAGGCCAGGCGTTGCTCCACGGCCTGTTCCAGGTCGTCCAGCTCGCCGGGCTCGGCCATCACGGCGTACGTCTCGCCGTTCGAAAGCAGCAGCCGGTAGCCGCAGAGCGGGTCCAGCGCCAGGCCGCGGACCTCGGGCCAGGCCACGCGCCTGGTCCAGAACAGGTACCCCAGGGCCATCCCCCCGGACTCCAGCGTGATGTTGCGTACCTGAAAGGCGTACATCAGCAGCGGGAAGGCGACGAAGGCGAGGTTGACCAGGAGCAACCAGCCGCCGTCGACCAGGATCGGCACCCACAGGAGCGGCAGCAAGACGATGCCGAGGTGCGCTGCATCCGAGCGGCTCAGGGCGCCGCTGATCCGGAAGGACCGCGGCGGAACCTCGTCCTCGGCCTCCATGACCATCGTGTCGACCCGGACCCGGGCGTCCGCGGCCCAGGCCGACCGCTCCGACTCGCAGCCATACACCGCGCACCGGCCGTTGAATCCCCAGCAGTCGAGATGGTACGGCGTCTCGCAGGCCAGGCAACGGACATAGCCAT
>JACQZL010000130.1 GCA_016213865.1 Candidatus Rifleibacteriota bacterium | reverse complement strand
GGTCCACAATCGCAACTGGCCTCTGGAGTCGAGTAGCGCGGGGGCTTGTCCCCCGCTTTGGAAGCGGTCCGCCGACCGTAGCGGGCCACAAGCATGTCCTGAGCTTGTCGAAGGGGGCCCGCGCTACAACTCCTCGGACGACGCACCCAGTCATGCGGCTCCCCGGATTCTGCGTTCACACCCCAACGGATCGTCTCTCTTGACAAATGTTCAGAATCGCGGCTAATCTTGATTTCCATTAGTAGAGTAATCACGGTCTCCGGGGACATGAGGAAGGCAAGCATGGTGGGCAGCCTTGAAGTGGTCGATCGGCTCGGACAGGAAATCGCGGGCAGAGTGCGCCCGACGGGTGCGGGGAGGGAAGCCGTCGTGCCACGAGCCGTGGTGCCTGAGCTCGAAGAGAGAGACCCAGGCGGTTGAGAGCCGGGGCGTGCCGACGCTCCGCGAATCTCCAGGGCAACGATTTTCAGTTCCGGCACTCGACAGGTGTGTCATGCCGCTCCAGGCTTGACGGGCAGCACGGGGAGACATTCATGATGGTTCGACGCGGCTTCACTCACGGTTGGTTTGTTTCCATTCTGGCGCTGACGTTGGGGGCCGCCGGGCTTCTTGCCGGGCCGCAGACGCCGCAAATGGCGGCTGACCTGGCCACCTTGCAGTCCGCAAGCCAGGGCCAGTGGCGAGTGTACGCGGGGGCCCAGGAGGGCACCGTCCACGCCCTCTGGGGCGCCAGGGCGACAGCTTCCGGGCGCACGCCTGATGAAGTGGCTGCCTCGTTCTTGGCGACCCACGCGCGCCTTCTCGGCGCACCGGTCGTCTCCTCGGGCCGAAAGCTGGTCCGGAAGGTGACTTCCAAGACAGGTATCCACTTTTTGTACGGCCAGTACGAACGTGGCCTGCCCGTTCATGGCCAGGCGGTCATGGTGTCGGTGGACCCGAAACTGAGGGTCCAGGCCGCCGTCAGCGATTGCCGCCCGTTGCTCAAGATCGTGGGTACGGACGGGAAGGTGACGCGTCAGCAAGCCCTCGAGGCGGCCAGCGCCGCGGTCGGGGTCCAAGGGGGACTGCGCGCCCCGGCAGCCGCAGAGAAGGTCGTCCTCCCCAGCGGACCAGCCGGAACAGTCGCGTGGCGTGTCCAACTGGCGGTGCGCAAGCCCATCGCCGACTGGGAGGTCATGGTGGGCGCCGAGGACGGCCAGGTGCTCCAGACTCGAAATCTGCTCGTCTCCTACCAGCAGGGACGGGTCTTTGACCCGAACCCCGTCGTCGTCCTGGGCGACACGTCCATCAGAGACAACTCCAACCAGGATCTGCCGGTCTTCGGCCCGGCCTATTCGACGGTCACGCTCCAGGGGTTGGACGGCTCGGGGTATCTGCGAGGCCAGTACGCCGATGCTCTGACGCAGCAGGACCGCTCGAACGGTAACACCTACCCTGTCACCCGGGCCTACGAGCCGACGCAGGACTTCATCTACAACCGCTCCGACCAGCGGTTCGAGGAGGTCATGTGCTACTACCACCTCGATTCGGTCCAGCGGTTCATCCAGGCGCGGGGGCAGGTATCCAACGCCAACAATCGGGTGACGACGGTCAACGCGCACGAGGGTGACTTTCTCAACGCCTTCTACTCGCCGGTCACGCGCGAGCTCTACTTCGGCGACGGGGGCGGGACGACCGACCTGGCCGAGGATGCCGACGTGGTCGTCCACGAGTACGGCCACGCGACCCAGGACAATCAGGTCGGCGGGATGAGCTACTCCGGGGAGACCGGCGGCATCATGGAGGGCTGGGCGGACTTCCTGGCAGGCGTCTACTCGTCCGAAAAGGCGGTCAACGCCGGGGGAGTGGACCCGGACCCTGCTTGCATGGGCGAGTGGGCGTGGAACGGGCGGTGTCTGCGACGGCTGGACAGCCCCAAGCACTACCCGGAAGACCTGGCGGGCGAGGTCCACGAAGACGGTGAGATCTGGGCGGCCTCGCTCTGGGCGCTGCGAAACGCGGTCGGAAACGAGGTCTCCCTGCGGCTCGCGCTGGAGAGCCACTTCCTCTACACGTCCAACCTGACGTTCGCCGACGGCGCCAACGCGCTGTTGACGGTCGACGACACCCTCTATGGCGGCTCGCACCGCAGTCAGATCCAGCAAGTCTTCATTGCGCGAGGCATCCTCGATTTGCCAGGCGTCGCGAACATCTCGTCGCTGTCGCCCAGTAGCATGCTCAACACGGCTCCCACGACGTTGACGATCCTGGGCAGTTGCTTCGACGGCGTGACGGCCGTCGCGCTCACGGGTGTCACCACGGTGTCGCTCTCCCCGTTCGACGTCACGACCACGACCTCTCCCGCCCAGATCGTGACGGTCGTTCCCGCGGGCCTCACTCCGGGCACTTACAAAGTGGCCATCACGAACGCCGTGGGAACCAGCTCCCGCAGTCCCGCGTTCACGATTGCCGCGCCCGACGACCACTCCGACACCTGTTCGCTGCTGACCACGGCTGATGTCGTTGTCGTGGGGGGGGGGGCCGTGGGCGGCGAGATCCAGCCCAGTTCGGACGAGGACATGTTCAGTTTCGTGGTCCCGGAGGCGGGGACGTACCGGATCTACACGACGCTGGGCACGCTGGGCGATTCCTACCTGTGGCTGTACGACCAGGATTGCACCACGGTGATCGCCAGCGATGACGACAGTGGTGAAGGCGCGGCCTCACTGCTCACCCGGTCCCTCACACCCGGCACGTACTTCCTCAAGGTCCACTCGTTCGCGCACTCCGGAACCGGGACCTACTGGCTGTGGGCAAACGCCAGCGGGACGCCCGATCTCCAGGTGGCGATCGTCGGGCCGTCGTCCGCGGTGCCTGGGCAAACGCTGTCCGTGACGGCACTTCTCACCAACCTGGGCACTGATGCGACCTCGGGTCAGTTCAACACGTCGGTCGCGCTCTGCTCGGACAGCACCGGAACCGTCTCGCACGCCTCCGGCCTCAACACGATGTCGTCGCCTGTGATGCCTGGGGCATCGAACGCCGTTCAGGTCACGGTTTCCATGGCCGTGCCCGTCCTCCAGCCCGGCGGCTACTTCCTGGTGGCCCGGGCGGATGTCAACAACTCCATCGGCGAGTTGGACGAGACCAACAACTCGAGCTATGCGCCCGTGACCGTCACGACAGCCCCGGCTGACGACCACGCGAACACGTGTTCTCTGCTGACCACGTCCGATGTCATCGTCCCCGATGGACCGCTCGCTACCGGCGTGATCATGCCCAGCTCGGACGAGGACATGTTCAGCTTCGACATCGTGGAGCCGGGCACGTACAAGCTGTACACCGAACTGGTGACCCTGGGCGATTCCTACCTGTACCTTTTCGCCTCGGACTGCACCACGGTGATCGCCTATGATGACGACAGCGGTCCCGGGATGGCTTCCGAGATCACGCGGGCGCTGACGCCGGGCAGGTACTATGCCCGGGTCTACTCTTTCGGTCATTCCGGAACTGGAAGCTACCGGGTTGGAGTCATTCTCCAGGGTGGGATGCCCGATCTCCAGGTGGCCGTCCATGGCCCGACGGTGGCTGCCAGGGGCCAGACTCTCCTGGCGACTGCAGTCGTCACCAACCTGGGGGCCGGCGCCACGTCCGGAGGGTTCTACACGTCGGTGGCGCTCTGCTCGGACACGTCTGGCAGCGTGCTGCACACCTCCAACACGTACTACTGGTCGTCAGCGGTGTCCCCCGGGACCTCGCAGGCGGTTTTCATGCCGATGTCGCTGCAGGTCCCTCAATTGCAGCCCGGCAACTACTATCTCGTGGCCCGCGCCGACAGCGGGAACGACGTCGGAGAGCTGGACGAGACGAACAACTCGGCCTACGCACCGGTCTCGCTGACGACGGCGCCGGTCGATCTGAGCCTGAGCTGGTACGAGTACCCGCCCTCTCCCGTGTATGCCGGGTCCGCGTTCTCGTCTGCTGTCTATGTGTACAACCACGGGGACGAGGCGGTAACAGGTCCGGTGAAGGTGAACGCCTATCTCAGTGCGGCGGTGCCCTTCGACCCGGCGCAAGCCGTGCTACTCCACTCCACTGTCCTGAACGGACTGGCCGCGCGGTCCAACTTCTACGTCGGCGCGACCCTCACGGCGCCCTCGACCGCGACGGCTGGGCCCAGCACCGTCGCCTGGGTAGTCGATCCGGACGGGCAGGTCACCGAATCGAGCAAGGTCAACAACCGGCTGGAGTACGGGACGACGGTGGTCGTCATCGCGCCAGACAGCCTCGAGCCGAACGACAGCGCGACCCACGCATCGGGGTTGGGTACGGGACTGACCTCGGCAACCCTGCACACGGCGGCCGACGTCGACTTCTTCCGTCTGTTCCTGGAGGCGGGCGAGACGGTCACGATCCAGTCGGGTGCCTATTCGGGCTACGCCCCGGCCTTGACCTGCGTCCTCGTTCCCGGGGGTGGCACTGTCAACCTCTACTACTCGTTCACGGCCAAGGCGACGGGTGATTACCTCCTGAGGGCCCAGGGCAGCCCGTGCGAGTACTGGGTGGACGTCCGCAAGGCCACGGGGGTCGACGTGCACGCCAGTGCCTTCACCGTCACCAGTTCGTCGACCGTGTCGGTGGGCAGTTACTTCTACACGAGCTGGACAGCCGGCGTGACTGCGCCCGCCGGCTTCCCGGTGCGGACTGTCCTCGGGTTCTTCCTCTCGAGCGGCGCCGGGATGGGCATCAGGTACGATTGGTACGACTGGACGCTGAGCTCGGATTCGCCGAGCTCGAGAACCGACTGGAGTATCGGGGTGCCCTATGCCCTGGCCTCCGGCACTTACTACGCCGGGTTCAAGGTCGATCCTTCGGATCTGCTAGCCGAGGCCAACGAAGCGGACAATCAGGCGTTATCGCCGATCTCGGTCCTGGGCCAGCCGATCACGACGAGCGGCCCGGACCTGGTGGCCTTCGAACAGACTGCGCCTGTGACGGCGGCCGCGGCGGGGACGTATCTCTATGCCTCCGCGTTGATCCGGAACCTCGGGAACGGCTGGGCGGATTCCAGTTATGTCGGCTGGTACTTGTCCCGCGAACCACGAGTGACTGTGCTCGACGCCAACGTGGGATCCGCCTGGGTCAACTCGCTGGCGCCGTCCCAAGCTATGACCGCCACAGCCAGCGTCTACCTGAATCAGAACCTGCAGGCGGGGACGTACTACCTGGGAGCGATCGCTGACTTCTACGGCTATGTTGCCGAGTCGAACGAGCAGAACAACGCGACCACGCGAACCGTGGCAGTGACCGTGGTGCCCGTAGCCGCAAGGCCAGATCTGGTCATGTTGGGGGTCGACGGTCCAAGCTCGGCCCGGCCCGGCTCCCAGATCGTCGTCAGCGCGGTCGTGGCCAACCCCACGACGATCCCGGTGACTGACGTGGCGGTCAGATGGACTCTGTTAAATCCGCAGTTCCACAGCTTCTACGACCTTGGGGACGTCTCGGTCTCCGTGGGTGCGGGGCAGACCACCACGGTGTTCGGGACCTTCACGGCCCCTTACGGGCCTGCTTCGGGTTCGTACTCCTTGCAGGCAAACGTGGACCCGAACGGCACCGTCGCCGAGCTCAGCGATGACAACAACTACCTGACTGCCGGCCAACAGGTTCGATTCGACGTCGTGGACGACCACCCGGACACGGTGGCGGCGCTGGGGCCCACGGAGGCAATCGCTGTCGGTGGGCTGCCGGCGGCTGGCGCCATCGAGCAGTACGGCGACCGGGACCTGTTCTATTTCGATATCGGGACCACCGGGACGTATCGCGTCTACACGACCACGGGCACGCTCCGCGACTCGTATCTGTCGCTGCTGGATCGCGACGGCACGACCGTCCTGGCGACGGACGACAACAGCGGCGGCAACTACAGGGCCCAGCTCGCCTTCAACTTCACGATCCCGGGCCGCTACTATGCGCGCGTCGAGCCCCCGCCCTGGAACTACAACTATGGCAGCTACGGGCTTGGCGTTCGCTTGCGGGGGACGCCAGACCTGGTCGTCTCGGTCGCGGCGCCGCCTACGTTGCCCAAGGAGGAGGCGAACGTCGTCTGGGTGACGCTGAGCAATCTGGGCAACGACGATGCGCAGGGCGGCTTCTACACGTCGCTCGCCCTGACGGGCGTGGCGACCGGCAGCAGCTCGTACTGGTCGACGGACCTGTGGCAGTCGGCGCCGGTCTCGCCAGGGGCCTCTCAGGCTGTCGCGGTTCCGGTGACGGTCCGTCTGCCCTACTCCCTGTTGCCGGGCGCCTACAACCTGGTGGCCCGAGTCGATACCTGGGGCAACGTGGTGGAACTGGACGAGACCAACAATACGTCCATCCAGCCAACGTGGGTCCCGACGGCCGCCCTCGACCTGGATGCCGTGTGGTACAGCGTGCCCTCTGTCCTCTATGCGGGCTCTTCGTTCGAGAGCTCTGCCTACGCCCGGAACCTCGGGGACACGGACTTGGCCTCGCCGGTGCACTTCACCGAGTACCTCTCACCGGGCTCGACGTTCGATCGCGCCAGGGCCATGGCGCTGCACGACGTCGTCATTTCGGGGCTCTCCGCTCGTTCTCAGCAGTACTACTCGTCAAGTGCGGTGCTTCCGGCCACCGTTCCGCCAGGGTCGTACACGCTGGCGTGGATGGTCGACTCCACAGGTGCCGTGACGGAGAGCCGCGAGTGGAACAACGCGGCCACTTACCCCGTCACCGTTATCAGGATCCTGCCTGACCCGTTCGAGCCCAATGACAGCATTGCCACGGCCTCGCTGCTGGGCACGGGGCTCACTTCGGCGACCCTGAGCACCGTGACCGACGTCGACTACTTCAAGCTTCATCTGGAAGTGGGCGAGACAGTCACGCTCGGCTTGCAGGCCACTTCCGGGTGGACGCCCAGCTTCAGCTTCGCCTCGGTACCGGGCGGTCGCACCCTCGATCCGTATCGCTCGTTCACGGCCAGGCAGACAGGTGACTACATCCTGCAGGTGTACGGGAGTCCCTGCGAGTACAGCCTGGACTTCCAGAAGGCGACGGGCGTGGACGTGTACGCGGCTGGGTTCACAGTGACCAATACGTCGACGGTTTCCGCCGGCAGCTACATCTACACGAGCTGGTCGGCCGGGGTCGTGGCGCCCGCCTCGTTCCCGGTGCGGACCTACCTCAGGTTCTTCATCTCCGATTCGGCGGAGGGGGCCAACGGCTCCTACAGCGAGTACGAACAGTGGCTGTCCGCGGGCTCCCCAATCGGTTCCTCCTCCTGGAGCATGTACGTGCCAGGCGCGCTGGCTTCCGGCACGTACTACGCGGGCCTCAAGATCGACTCGCGCGATGCGCTCGCGGAAGCGAAGGAAACCGACAACCTGCGCAGTATCCCCATCTCCGTGGTCGGGCCCCCCGTCACGACCGGCGGTCCGGACCTGGTGGCCGTCAACCAGACCCTGCCGGTGACGGCTGTGGAAGCTGGCAGTTACGTGCAGGCCGCTGCCCTCATCAGCAATCCGGGTGACCAGACCGCCCAGTACAGCTATACCGGGTGGTACCTGTCCTCGGAGCCCAGGATATCCACGCTGGACAGGCATCTGGCGTCGAGCTACACCCCGTCGCTGGCGCCTCTGCAGAGCACCTCGATGTCGTCCTCGCTCTTCATCCCGCTGGACGTGTTGCCAGGTACGTACTACCTGGGCGCGATCGCCGATATCCACGGCTATGTTGCCGAATCGAACGAGGGGAACAACGCGACCACCGCGCCGACGCAGCTCGTGGTCCGGGCCCCGACGCCTCTGCCCGACCCGGCCGCCATCGCGGTCTCCGCTCCGGACCACCTGGAGATGGGGAGCCCGACCCTGGTCAGTGCCACGGTGACCAACCTCTCCACGACCGTTGCGTCGCAGGTCGAGGTCGGTTTCTACCTCTCCACGGACAGCAATGTGAACCCAGGTGACACGTTCCTCGGGGTGGGCACGATCTCCGTGCTGGGCTCGGAGGCGACGACGACGGTGATCGTGACGGTCACGGCGCCCGCGGGCCTGGCGACGGGCGCGTACTACCTCGGGGCCATCGTCGACCCCTCGGGCAGGCTGGTCGAGGCGAGCGAAAGCAACAATGTGGCCTTGCTCGCCGGCACGGTCCGCCTGGACTCGGCGCTGGACGATCACCCGAATCGGGCCTCGGACACCACTACCTCCGACCGGATCGAGATCAACGGCGCCGCCGCGACGGGCAATGTCGAACTGGCTGGCGATGCCGACTTCTTCTACTTCGACGTGACCCGGCCGGGCCAGTTCGTGTGCTTCACGCAGCTCGTGACGATGCGCGACTCGTACCTGTACCTGTATGACCGCGATGGAACGACGGTCCTGACCCAGGACGACGACTCCGGCGGAAGCCTCTCGTCCCGGATCGTCTGGAACCTGACGGTCCCTGGACGCTACTTCCTCATGGTCCGCGAGTACAGCTCTTCTCGCACTGGCACGTATCGGGTCCTGGTGACGGGCACCGAGCAGTCGACCCCGGACTTCAGGGTCGACAGTGTCCGGGACCCGGGGACGCTCTACTCTGGCCAGCCGCAGTGGTTCGAGGCCCTCGTTTCCAATGCGGGCAACGGGCTGTCGACGACCGTGGCGGTCGATTTCTACCTCCGCGACTCTGCCACGTCCGGCCAACTCGTGAACATCCTCCTGGGCAGCACGACGGCGTCTTCCATCGCCTCGGGGCAGGGCCAGTGGGTGGGGGTCGGGAGCACGTTGCCGACCACCCTGGCGACGGGGGCCTACCGCCTCGAGGTCGCCGTCGACCCGCGGAATGCCGTCCCCGAGTCGAACGAAACCAACAACACGGCTCTGGCCGAGGTTTGGGTGCTGCACCTCGGCCCTGACGCCTACGAGCCCAACGAGACCGCCGAGGCCGCGATCCGAATTGGGCCGGGTCACTACGACTTGACCCTGCAGGCGGGCGACAATGACTTCTTCACGGTCGACCTGAACGCGGGCGACACGCTCTCGGTGGTGGCGCGTTGCGCTCCGAATAACTACCTCTGGCTGCAACTGACGGAGCCCGATGGCCGCAGCTCCGCCGGCAGTGCAGTGGCGGGGCTGGCGGGGGTGACGCGTACCGCAAGGACGGCAGGTCCCCACGTCGTGTACGCCGGTGGCTCGATCGGCACCTATTCGCTCTACGTCTTCATTGCACGCGCCGGGTCTCTGGTCGACGTGGCCGTGTCGAACGTGCAGTCGCAACAGACCACGGTCGCTGCCGGAGCCTACGCCGAGGTGTCCGTGACCTGCGCCAACGCGACCTCGATCCCGGTGGCGTTCTCGCTGAGTGGAGTCCTCTCGAGGGACGCGGTGTACGACGACCTGGATCGGCCCATCCTCAGGTGGAGCTTCACGCCCGTGGAGCCGTACCAACCGGCGGTCTTCAGTTCCACGTTCCGGATGCCGCCCGTCGAGCCCGGGGCGTACTACCTCGTGATGGCCGCTGATCCGCTCAATGACATCGTCGAGACGGACGAGTTGAACAACTTCGGCAACCTCCAGGTCCTCGCGTTCCGTGACGAGGCATCCGGCCAGGCGCCGGATCTGCAGGTCACCCAGTTCGTGGGCCCCAGCACCGCTTCGATCGGTTCGGGATTCCAGGTCACAGCTGTCGTGTCAAATGCGGGTCTCCGCGGGGCCGGCAGCTTCCAGGTTGCGGTCAAGCTGTCGCAGACACCGATCCTCGACGGCCTGTCCGCCGAGTTGGGAAACTGGTGGGTCTCCGAGCTTGCTTCCGGCGACACGGTGACCGTCACTCCGTGGGCGTGGCTGCCTTCCACCGTCGGGTCGGGGACCTACTACCTGGGTGTGCTGGCCGACTCGGATGCCAACGTTCTCGAGACCAATGAGGGGAACAACGCGCGCCAGCTCGCCGCTCCCTTCACGGTAACCCAGCCCTCCCTGCCCGATTTCGTGGCCCAGTCCGTCAGGCCGCTCGTCACTTCCACTGGGCTCGGCAACGAGCTGCTCCTGTCGGCAGAGATCGGGAACAGCGGTCTTCTCAACGGATGCTCCTCGGTGCAGTTCGTGCTGTCGCCCGATCCGGTGATCTCCGAGACCGACCACCGGTTGGCGTGGGTCCCCTTCTGCCTCGACGCGGCCGGCACGCTCTCCTTGCGGACCACCGGCTGGGTGACCGGCACCCTCCCGGAGGGCACCTACTACGTCGGGATGATCGTCAACCCCCAGTCGGCAGGGGCCTGCGCCGAAGTCACCCGGGCCAACAACATTGCCATCTGCACCGCTCCGGTGCAGATCCTGGCGCGGGACGACCATCCCAACACGGCAGCGCAGGTGCGGCTCGACTACAGGGACCAGGTCTCGGTCACCACGAGCGGCACCTCCACCGGAACCGCCTATGGCGAGGTCGAGCGGGCCGGAGATGTCGACTACTTCTACTTCACCGCCCGCACCCCGGGGCTTTACACGATCGAGACGCGGCTCTATACCCTGAGCGACTCGGTCTTGTACCTCTACGGAAGGGACGGCGTGACCCAGCTCGGGTACAACGACGACGCCTCCGGACTGGGGGCCGCTTCCCGCATTGCCTACGACGTCACGGTCACAGGCCGTTACTTCGTGATGGTGCGCCACAACAGTCCCACGGGCACGGGCCGCTACGGCCTGCGGGTGCAGGGCCCGTCCCAGGCGGCCCCGGATCTCGTGGCCGATCTGAGCGGGATCTACGGGACCGCCTACGTGGGCGAGCAGTTCTGGCCATCGGCGACTGTCCGAAACCAGGGCGATTTGACTGCGGGGTCGTTTGCCGTGGACTTCTATCTGTCACGCGATGCCACGCGACCGGCAACCGGCGACCCGTACCTGGGCCGGGCGAAGTTCGACGGGCAGGTCTGGCCTGGGTCGTCGGTGTGGACCCAACTGGGTACGTCCGTTCCGGCCGTGACCCCCGCGACCTACTACGTCCGAACGGTGGTCGACGCAGCCAACCAGGTCGCCGAGGCCGACGAGGAGAACAACCTCTTGGCCCAGCCCTTGCGGATCGAGGCGATCGCGTCCGACGCGTTCGAACCGAACGAGACGACCGACCAGGCAGCGCAGCTTCCCCTGGGGCACCAAACGCTATCCATCCAGGCGGTGGCGCCGACGACCGGAACGACCTCGAGCGCCTACGACACGGACTGCTTCAGGGCCGACTTGCTCGAGGGCGAGACCCTGAGCCTGAAGCTGTCACGCCGGGACGGTCGGTGGGTCGATCTGCTGGTGACGACACCCGACGGCAAGGTCTATCGCGGTGTTCGTAGCTGGTACTCCGGACAGACTGCTGCGGAGCTTGCAATTGGCAGGACCCTCACCGCACGGCAGGCAGGCCGCTACTTCATCACGATCAACGGCAACGTCGGGCTGTACTACCTGGACGCCGCGAAGCTCCCGGTGGGTCAGACAGGCCGACTGGTCAGCACTTTCCACCAGGCCCCGACCACCGTTGCGGCCGCCAACAGTCAGCTCGTGAGCTGGAGCGTGGGCTACGAAGGAACGACCTCACCGGTTCCCGTTCACTTCTGGACGCAGTTGCTGATCTCCGAGGACACTGCGGCATCCAGCGATGACCAGTGGACCTGGCACATGGGCGAGTTGGACGTTCGCTCGGGCGAGGTGAGAAACCTCAGCGCGTGGGCCTGGCTGCCGGCTCTGGCACCGGGCAACTACTACCTCATCGCCTCGGCCGACTTCGAGAACAGCTTCGGCGACCCCGCCGATGGACGCAATGCGGTCTGGGCCTTCAGTTCCGACCCCGCAACCGGCACCACTTCGCCGGCCGACCTCGTGGCGGTCGACCTCTACGCGCCGCCGGTAGCCCGGCAGGGACGGACTTGCCAGTTCACTGGAGTGCTGGCCAACCAGGGTCAGCAGGCTTCCGGGTGTTTCTCCGTGCGCTTCGTGCTGTCGAAGGACAGTGCGGTCACGAATCTCGACCGCTACCTGGGCGACAGCTACGTCTGTTCGATGGCCGCGGGAGAGACCCGGACGGTCACGGTGTCGGCCTACGTCGATTCGTCGATCACGACCGGCCAGTACAGCCTGGGTATGATCGCCGATCTCGACAACGTCATCGCCGAATCGAACGAGCGAAACAACGTGTGGGCCAGGCCGATCCTCGTCGATGCGGAGCTTCCCACCGCAGACTTGACCGTCAACTGGGTCAGCGGGCCCCGCATTGCCAATCGCGGGCACTCGGTCTCGCTGAGCGCCTCGGTCTACAACGCGGGCAACGGCCCGACGACCGACGGCGTGACCTTCACCAACCGCTTCGAGCTGTCGCGTGGACCGCTCCCTGGCACGACGGGCAGCGATCAAGTCTGGTGGCTGGCGGACCAGCAGATGGCGCCGCTGGCCGCGGGTGAATCGCGTTCCCTCGAAGTCCTGGCCCCAATCCCCCAGGTCGTGGACGTGGGGTGGTACTACGTACGTCTTTCTGCCGACGCCTACTCGCAGGTGGAAGAGACCTCGGAGTCCAACAACGTGGGCTTCTACCAGATGGAGGTAGCCGACTTTGGGCCGTCGTCATTGTCGGTCGCCCCGGCACCTCCGGTGACGCTCAGCATGCGCGTGCCCGGGCCGCTTCGGCTGATGCTGCCTGTCAGCAATGCCTCTGGTTCCGCCACGGCCGAAGTGTTGTCGGCGCAGTTGCGGTACTCCAACCCGGCGGTCGTGGCTTCCTGGGTTACTCAGCCTTCGACAGGCGGCCTGATGGTCTACGGCGGTTCCTCGACCTATCTCTCCTTCGACGTCAGCGCGGCCTCGACCGCGGCTATCGGATGGACGACCGGTCGGGTCGAGGTGTGGGGCCGCGATACGGTCAGCGGCGTCACCTGCACCGCCTCCGGCTTCGCGGGCGTGGTCCAGGTGGTCGGGAACCAGCCGCCCACCGTCACTGCCGGCGGCAACAGCCGCGTCTATCCGGGCACCGAGGTCGTCCTGAACGGCTGGGCCCAGGATAGCGATGGGACGGTTTCCAGCCTGGTTTGGTCGCAGGCCTCGGGTCCTGCCGGCGCCGCCGCGGTGGTCTTTACCTCGGTCGAGTACGGCCGGGCGCGGTTCATCGCCCCGCAGACCCCGGGTGTCTACGTCTTCACGTTGACGGCCACCGATGACGCCGGCACCCAGGCCACTGCTTCGACCTTGGTCGAGGTGAGGGTCGCCGACATGGAAGACACGGTCGTGGAGACGTTGGCCGGCGGTGGGTGCGGCAGTCCTCACTCTGGCGGAGCGGCCACGGCCGCCGCCCTGGATACGGATTTCGCAGCCTTCCCGGATGCCGCGGGGAACCTCTACATCGCCGAGCATTACTCGGGTCGCATCGACCGCGTCGATGCCCTGTCAGGCCGCATCGAGGTCCTCGCGGGCCAGGGCTCCTGGGGCTACTCGGCTGACGGCACGGCCTCGCGAAATGCCTACCTCAATGGCCCGGGCGGCATGCTCCTGGATCGAAACGGAGACGTGCTCGTCTCGGAGTTCGCTGGGCACCGGGTCCGGCGCCTCGACCTGGCCAGCGGGAAGTTGTACAGCGTGGCTGGTGGGGCGAGGACGACGTCGACCACGGAGGCAGGCGAGCACGGAGACGGCGGGCCGGCCATGACGGCCACGCTCATGTACCCGACCGGCCTGTCGTACGGCCCCGGAGGGTACCTCTACATCATCGATCGCGGTCACTCGCGGATCCGCCGCATCCTGGCGAACGGCACCATCGAGACCTTTGGCAGCGCCAGGGACATCCCCGTGT
>JACQZL010000129.1 GCA_016213865.1 Candidatus Rifleibacteriota bacterium | reverse complement strand
ATCTCTTCCCGGCCGTGTACAACCAGGCGTCATGGCACGACCGTCCCGATGGACAGGTCTACCGGCAGCTCGAAGCGTGGCGGCGGCAGTCGGAAGCGGATAGGCGGCCGTGGCTGCGCTCTCATCGCCCTCCGCGCACCTCGCTGTCGGGAGGGCTGTTGCGGGTCATGCTCGGGCACTCGGAGCGCGTGGACCGGTGCGTCTTCACCCGCAACGACGAGTTCTTGCTCTCGGCCGCGGCCGACAACACGCTGAGGTTATGGGATGTCCGGACCGGTCGCGAGCTGGCCAGGCTCGCCGGCCACACGGACTGGGTGACGTGCTGCTGCACGACTCTGGACGGCAAGCTCGCCTACTCCGGGAGCAGGGACGCCACCCTGAGGATCTGGAACCTGTCGACAGGCCGCGAGGACCGGGTCCTGTCAGGGCATGGACACTGGATCTGGGATTGCGTCCTGGCTCGCCAGGAGCGGTTCCTTCTGTCGGCTTCCAGAGACTGCACCGTCAAGATCTGGGCCTTGGAGACCGGGAGCCCTGTCCGCACGCTCGAGGGGCACGCCGGGGCGGTGAGGGCTTGCACCGTGACGCCCGATGGGATGCGAATCGTGTCGGCCTCGGTCGACGGCACGTTGAAGGTCTGGAACTTCGACTCGGGTGCCGAGCTCGCGACGCTAAGAGGCCACGCCGCGGCCGTTCGGTGCTGCGCCGTGACGCCCGACGGCAACCGCCTCGTCTCCGGGGCGGAGGACGGGACGGTGAAGCTGTGGGACCTCGAGACGATGCAAGAGGTGCATACGTTCGCCGCGCATCAGCATGCCGTGAGCCACTGCGCCCTTCTCGAAGACGGCTCGAAGGTCCTGACGGCTTCACGCGACAGGACGCTGGGGCTATTCGAGCTGGGCACGGGCCGGCAGCTCCGGAGCTTCAGTGGCCATTCGGGCGGCGTCTCGTCGTGCGCGGTCACGAAGGACGGCCAGTATGCGGTCTCGACGGCCAGGGACTGCACCGTGAGGCTCTGGGCGTTGGGTGGGACCGCGCCGGAAATGGCAAAGGCGGAGCACGCGGACCGGGTCGAGCATTGCACCCTCGTGCAGGGCGGATTGCGCGCCGTCTCGGCCTCGAACGATGGCACGTTGAAGCTCTGGGAGCTCGCGTCGGGACGTGAGGTGGGGACTCTGACCGGCCACCAGGGCCCGGTCTCCTGCTGCGTGCCGCTGCCGGATGACAGGCGACTGGTCTCGGCTTCGAAGGATGGGACTCTCAAGGTCTGGGAGCTCGAGACCCAGCGAGTGCTGGCGACTCTGGAAGGACACTCGGACGCCGTGACCTGGTGCGCCGTCGCACCGGACGGGCGACGGCTGGTCTCCGCCTCGAAAGACAGGACTCTGCGGGTCTGGAACCTCGACGACTACCAGGCTGTCGCACGGCTGGGTGGCCACAACGCCGTCGTTGTCTCGTGTCTCGTCCTGAAGGACGGGCGTCGGGCCGTCTCGGCGTCGCGGGACAAGACCTTGAGGGTGTGGGACCTCGAGCACGGAACAGGACTCCGGACCCTGGCCGGACACACCGCAGGAGTCAACGCCTGCGCGCTGGTGGGCGACGGGAGCCGTCTGGTGTCGGCGTCGGAGGACAAGACCCTGAAGCTGTGGGACCTTTCGACCGGTGCGGTCCTCGCGACTCTGGAAGGCCACCAGAGTGGGGTGAAGGGCTGTCTGGTCACACCTGACGGCCGCTTTGCCGTATCGGCGTCCTCCGATACGACGTTGCGCCTCTGGGAGCTCGAGTCGGCGCGCGAGGTGGCCATCCTGCGCGGCCACTCCGCCGGGGTTGCGGCTTGCACTCTGATGCCGGGCGGCGAGCACCTCGTCTCGGTCGGCTTCGACAAGACGCTTCGGGTCTGGGACCTGGCCGGCGGCAAGTGCCTGGCCTGCTATCTGGCCGATGAAGCTCCGGTGTGCTGCGTTGCAGGGTCTGACAACCGCATCCTGGCTGGAGGTTGGGGCGGCGGCGTCTTCGTGCTGCAACTGGTCGCCAAGTACTCCGCTCCTTGAGTACGGCTGCGATAGGCAACCAGGAGCGGTAGCGCGGGGGCCCTTCGACAGGCCCAGGGTCCGTGCCGAAACAAGCATGGCAATCCGTGCCGTTCGCCAGCAACTGGTAGGACCGGCCTCCGTGCCGGTCAGCCATTGGCCGGCACGGAGGCCGGCCCTACCACATCATGTCTTGGATTGGTCCAGTTGTTTCGTCACAGT
>JACQZL010000128.1 GCA_016213865.1 Candidatus Rifleibacteriota bacterium | reverse complement strand
GCTGCTCCTGGAGAACGGCCGCAAGGCGCTGCTCGGGACGACCGACCAGGTCATCCGCGCCTACCTCGAGGACTCGGAGCGCCAGGCCCGGCGGATCACGGACGGCGACCGCCTGCTGCACGCCTCGCGGGTCCCCGAGGAGCGGCTGGGCAAGGTGCGCATCCTCGGGGTCGACTTCCTCGATGCGGCCGGCAATCCAACCTCGGAATTCGCGAGCGGCGGCCCGCTCAGGATGCGCATCCGGTTCGTGGCCGAGGAGGAAGTGGTCGAGCCGCTCTTTCGGGTGCAGTTCTTCCGCAACGACGGCCTCTGGGTGATGGGCAGCAACACCGCGCGCGGCGGCCTGGAGCTGGGGTCAGTGAAGGGGGAGGGGGCCGTCAGCCTTGCGCTCGACTCGCTCAACCTGCTGGACGGCGATTACTATGTGAGCGTCGGGGCCTGGCCGGACGAATACCCGAGCTACCTGGCACGCATGCCCTACGACCTGCACGACCGGCGCTACGTGCTGCAGGTGCGGAGCGGCCGGCCCGAAGGCGCGGGGATTGTCTACTGTCCGGCGCGCTGGGAGCGGGGGTAGGCCGGCAAGCCCGAGCCACGCGAGGGCAATAGGGCCGGCGTCCCTGCCGGCTCTTGGCCGGCGCCAGCCGGGTAAGTCCACGTCGCCGACGGTCGGGGCCGAGGGGGCTGATTCTGGTTGGGCTGGCGGCCCTTGCCGTTGTCCCGGAGTGTCTGCGCCGCCGCGCTCGGACCGCGTCCCCCCGCGGGCTCCACTAGTCGACCTTCCCACGTCGTTTCAGCGCCAGCCCACGGGCTCGGTCCAGTCCCAGGGGACCGGCAGAAACAGGCCGGCCTGGAAGGGTCCGTCAGGGGTCTGCGAGGATCGCTCGTCTCGGGCGGCCATCTTGGATCCTGGGCCGATCGTGCGCGTCCCCAGCTTGGCGCTCGAGAGCGAGAGGACCAGGGCGGCGCTCGCGGGCAGGGACAACTCCGTGTAGACGATGCCGATGCCCACGGCCCCGACGGCGCGCAACGAGGACGTCTCCGACTTCGTGCCCGTCGAGGGGTCGGTCACCGTGAACTGGGACAGGGCCTGGACGACGTCCGAGAAGGTCCCTGCCGGCACCGTTCCGGACACGGTCTGCGTGAGGGTCACCCGCCCCGCGAAGCGGCCGAGCGTCCTGGAAGTGGAGCAGTCGAAAGCGTCGCTCTCGAACTGCTTGGCAGCGCCGAGTTGGGTCGACGGGTCCACCGGCAGCGGGGTTAAGAAGCAGTAACCGGCGCCTTGCATTGCGAAGGCGAGGTTCAAGCCCTGCCGGCGCGGGTACCGGCTGCTGCGCGTCGTGAGCGCGCTGCCGGCGGAAGTTCCCGAGATCTCGTAATCGACCCAACTGTCGTTGAGAGAGAGGATGGCGACCTGGAGCGTGCCGCTACCCGTGTTTCCCGCCGCGTCCTTGGCCGAGTACGTGTAGACGTGGCGGTCTCTGCTCGCCGCGTCCGGGAAGTAGGCCAGCAGCGGCCGGGTCCCGTCGTGCACGGTGAACCGCAGGTCCGACGTGCCACCGTTCTCGTCAGTGCCTCGCATCGTGACCACGGCCGAGCCGCTCGCGCTCGAAAGGTCGAGCGCGAAGGAGGGCGTCCCCGTGGTCGGCAGGCTCCACGCGGCTCCCCCGTTCACGCTGTAGGCCAACGTGGAGAGCTGGCCTGACAACGCCACCGTTATCGTCGGCGTCCTCGTGGCCGCCACGAATTCCGTCAGCCCGTTCGAGGAGACCACCGAAAAGAAGGCCGTGGAGGTCCCCGAGGAGGCGATGCTGGCGGCCTTCGTCGAGCTGGCCTTCGAGTCGTTGGAGGTCGCGTCGGCGCAACCGGTGAGGGCCACCGGACCGCCCAGGACCGCGAGCCACAGACTGTAGATGACGGTGAGCACAGCGCTTCTTGTTTTCATCGGCGTTCTCGAGCCAAGCACGACAAGATCATCGCAAGCGCGGACGATTTCGTCAACGGAATGCCGCTCCGTGGGAGCGATGCCGAGATGGGAGCCCGCATCGCCACGATGCCTGGAGGATCGTCATTGAACACAGAGATGGAATGAGAAGGCCAACCTCCTGGAGGGGTGGCATCATGTGCCCCCCCCTGAATACAGGGGCAACGGGCTGGAAGCCCAAAGGAGGTTGGCCGTGGAAGTAGGTACCACATCCCCCAGGACGATTGGAATGGACCTCGGAGACAAGTACACCGAACTGTGCGTGGTCGAGGCAGACCACGAGGTTTCGG
>JACQZL010000127.1 GCA_016213865.1 Candidatus Rifleibacteriota bacterium | reverse complement strand
GTCCGAATATCGTATCCGGACTCGAGGAGGTGAGTCGCGAACGAGTGTCGAAACGTGTGGCAAGTGGCTGGCTCGGAGATGCCGGAACAGCGCACGGCTTGGGTCACGGCCCGCTGGAGGACGGTCTCGTGGAGGTGGGCGCGACGGCGCTCGCCCGTTTCCCTGTCGACATGCACTCGAGTGGCCGCGAAGACCCACTGCCAGCCCCACTCAGTCGAGGCCTGGGGGTACTTCCGGGCCAGGGCGTGAGGAAGGTCGCCGCTACCCTGACCCCGGGTGAGATCTCGCTCGTGTTGGAGGCGTACCCGCTCGAGGTGCGAGGCCAGTGGCGCAACCAGGCTGGCGGGGACCATGGTGACGCGGTCCTTGTGCCCTTTGCCTTCACGAACGAAGAGCTCTCGACGCACGAGATCCAGGTCCTTCACACGCAGGCGCACGCACTCGATCAACCGTACGCCGCTACCGTAGAGCAAGGACGCCATCAGCCAGAGCAGGCCATGGAGCTTCCCCAAGACAGCAGTAACCTCCGAACGGGTCAGCGCGCAGGGAAGGCGCTCCGGTCGCTTGGCCCAGACGACGCCGTCGCCCAGTTGGAGCGAAACGCCGACGACGTTCTCGAAGAAGAAGACCAGGGCAGCCAGGGCCTGGTTCTGCGTCGCGGCGCTCACCTGGCCGCGGACAGCGAGATCTGTCAGGAAGGCTGCCACCTCCGCCTCTCGTGCCTCCGCCGGGGAGCGCTCCCCCAGGAACGGAAGGAACCGGCGACACCACCCGTGGTAGACCTTTTCGGTCGTGGGGCTGAGGTGCCGGATCCTGACGGCCTGGCGGAGCCGGCACAGCCAGTCTAGCCGGGAAGAACTTGCCGGCACCAAGGCAACCGGGGTGAGCGGCCCTGCCTGGCACGGCCGCGGAGTGGCCAGAGCCTGGGAGCACCCCGATGGAGGAGCCGGCCGAGGAGTCCCGGCCGAACTCGGTGCGACGTCTAGGCCCTCCGCACGAGGGCCGCAAGCAGTCGCCGACCGAGGTGGGCTGGACAGGGGCGGACGGGACTTTTGGGGGTTTGGCGCAGCCGCTGGTTCCGCCCTCGGCCAGCCCAATTCCGGAGCTGGGGGCTCCGCTCCCGGACCCCGCGCCCTCTCCCCGACCAGCCCTGGTAGCGGTGGGGCCTCGTATCGAGGGGGCGGACTGGCAGGTGCCGGTCGCGACTGAGGGGAGAAGATCGTCCCTCGGTCCGGCTCGATGAGGGAGCGTGGATGCACTCGTTCGTAGAGGATCTGGCCCGAGGCCGAAACTCCGATGCACCGCAAGTCCTCGACCTCGCTTTGGAGTAGTTCGGCCTTAGACTCGGGACGAGTGTTGGTTGGCGTGGTGGTCGGGTTGGGGACATGGGAGACTCCTTCAGGGTTCAGGACCTACGGAGCGAGACAAGACGGCCGGCAACAGTGATGGGCCCACGTCGGCCGCTGGGCGTCACGGGAGCCCGCCGCGAGATCCTCCTCCTCTTGCAGGCATGGGAAGAGGATCGGCCTGGTGCGCGGGGGTCAGGGAAAGTCACGGGTATCTCCTTTCGCAAGCGACGCTACCGTGGCTGTCCGTTACCGCCCTCGGGCCGAACTCCAGGCACCAGGGCCTTGCGGTGACGGGCGCTGCTCGCGTGGGCACGCTCCGAGAAACGCTGGTATCAGCGGGGGCGGGTAGGGGGAAGAACCGGGAGGAGTTCGCGGGGCCTGCATGATGATGGCCCGAGTCACGGGAGCAACGCAATCCGGCGCGTTCTTAGATAATCGCTTCGCGGCGGACCGGGATTCCCGCGAAGCGAGTCAGCCCGACCGAAGGGGCGAGTGCGTGGGGCCGGCCGAACGCGACGGCCTCCGGCCGCCGTCCAGGCCGGCCCTGGCCCGCGAAACCGGGCCGGACCCGGCCCTCCCCACCGCGATCGTCTGCCAGGTCCTCGACGCGCTGGAAGCGGTCTGTCGGGTCGGCCTCGTCCGTCGCGACCTCGAGCCGGGCAACGTGCCGCTCGAGGCCCATGGCCACGATGTAGCTAGGCGAATCACGGTCGACGGCGATATCCTGAGCTTCATCCACCGCAGGTACGCCGACACCATGCTCGAGGCCCGGAACTCCCGGCGGTCGAGCCTCACCGGAAGCTCGAGCCACCACCGGCCGATCGTCCACTATCGGCCCCGGAGCGAGTCTGCCGCCGAGTTCCTGGCCCTCGCACAGGAGGTTCTCGAACCATGACCATCCCCAAGAAAGCAGGCGCAGAAGCAGCAGATCCGGGAGCGATCGCGCAGCAAGCTGACGGGCTCCAAGAGCGCCTCGAGGGCGCCCGGAAGTTGTCCATCGACCGTCTTCAACCGAACCCGGACCAGCCTCGGCGCACGATTGGCCAGGATGGCATCGAGGACCTGAAGGCGTCCATCGAGTCCACGGGCATCATCGAGCCCCTCATCGTTCGGCCTCACGGCGACGGGTTCCAGATCATCTGCGGAGAACGCCGTTACCTTGCCTCGAAGGCCCTGGGGACGAGGAAGTGCCCGTGATTGTCCGCGAAGCCGACGATATCACCGCGCTGCGGATCGCCTACGAGGAGAACGTGCAGCGAGAGGATCTCCCCCTGCTCGACGAGGCCATGTTTCTCAGCGGCTTGATCGAGAAGGGGCTCGTCAAGAGCCAGAAGGAACTCGCGGAGACCATGGG
>JACQZL010000126.1 GCA_016213865.1 Candidatus Rifleibacteriota bacterium | reverse complement strand
CGTCTGTAACTTCGTCCGCCCGGACTGGCCGCCCCCTCTTCGGGGCCGCCGGAGGGTGCTTGCCGATGCCGTCCCGACTTCGCCCGATGCCGCGCCGCCCCCTGCCCTTCCTGCTCCTGGCCGGGCTGGCCATCGCCCTGCTCATGCTGTGCGCCTCTCCGGCACTCGCTTCCCGGGCCTCTCGTACCGTGGTGACCCTGCTGCAGATGAAAGAGATGCTGCGCGTCGACCACGACAAGTTGGTTGCGCTGCAACGTCAGGTCGGAGAGGCTGTTCCTGAAAAGAAGTCGGCGCTCGAGGTCCGGCTCGGGGAAGGCCTGAACCGCTTTCGAGGTCGCCGCGACCGTCTTGTGTCGCTCCTTCCCAGTGCCACGAAGGCCTTTCCTGAGAGAGCCTCGATCCTGGCCCGCGCTCGAGCCGATCTCGACCTCTGGAGCCGTGATCTGAAGCTCGACTCCGGGGCGCAGCCGGGGAAGAGGCTGCGCTCCACCTCCGCGGCTTCCACGGAGGTTCCAGCAATGAAGCACTTCCCCTTGCCGGGCGACTGGACCTCGGACAGCGCTCTCCCGGACGCCTGGCCTGGCGAGACAGGCCTGTCGCTTCCGGGAGAGGACGAGCGCGAGCCCGACAGCGCCAGGCCGGTGCCTCGCGGAGGCCCGAGCGTTCCCCCCGCAACCCGAGCCGCCCGGGCGGACCCGAAGCCCGTTCCCCGAGCCCCGCAACTGGATGAGCCACGAAATGCGGCGCCTTCTCGGACCATGGTCCTGGCGCGCGCGCCCGGCACGTCTCGAGAGCCGCACGCGGCGCGGGCCACGGTCCGATCGAAGCCCTGGGGAGTCGGTCCCTTGACTGCAGAGAACCCGGCAGAGACCGGAGCTCCAGCTACCCGGATCAGCCCGGCCGAAGCTACGGCCGTGCCGGCCCGGGCGAAGGCCAATAGACGACCCGCAGTCAAGCTGGCGGCGGAAGCCGGCGTACCCCGCCCCAAGAGCCCCACTCCGACCGGGCTGGCGGCATCCGAGTCCGGAACGAGCCGGCAAGCCCTTCGCGCCAGGCTGGAGCATCTGATGACGCGGGTCCAGGCCGGCTCGACGCCCTACAAGTACGCGACCGTGCGACCGGCAGAGCCCCCGGCTCCCGCCGTTGAAAGGCCCTCACCCGCGACGGCCCAGCCCGAGCCTCCCCCACCCCTGCTCTCCCCCTCCGGGGGAGGGTGGGGAGGGGGCCAGCCAGAGCTTCAGGCGAGGGCAGTAGGACCGGCGTCCCTGCCGGTCCTGTCCCGGCGCCAGTCGGGCCAATCCTCCCCGAAGGGGCGTAACCTGTGGCGCGAAAGCGCCGCTCTGGAGGATCGCCTTCGGGTGCTGAAGGCCCAGGCCAGGGCCTCGGACCTGGAGGCGGACCCGGACGAGGAGGAGCCGTCCTTCGCGACCGGTGCGGTCCCGGTTCCGGCGCCCGGGGTCGCGGCCGAGCTCGCGGGGGCCAACGAACAGCAAAAGATCGAGCTCAAGGGCAAGCTCAAGCAACTGCTGCTCTGCCGAGAGCCCGAATCGGCGGTTCCCGGGCGCCGCTCGGAGGACAGGGTCGCCGAGATTCGCCCCGACTCGCTCGCCGCCGCCGGAACCGAGGGGATCGCTTCCGTCCTTCGCGAGGCCGATCGTTCGAGTATCCAACTGGAGGAGATCGACAGCCTCGTGACCTCGCTGGGGGCCCCTCCGATGGGCGAGACCACGGTCTCCACCTCGGTCGCCGAGGCCACGGTCTCGACCTCGATCGCAGAGAGCCTGGCCGCCACCGAGCCGACGACGCCCGCGACGACGCCCACCGCAGAAGCGGTGCAGAAGTCCGCTCCACGGACGATGGGGCTCTCGGGGGTCTTCCAGATCGTCTCGGAAGACGAGAAATCCTTCGACAGGCCCGACGGCTCCGACGAAGTCGGAACCCACAACTTCGAGGGCCCGGATGGAAACGGGGAGTCGGTCTACCAGATCATCCGCACCTTGGCCGAGCAGCTACGGCTCAACATCGTGATCAAGGGCCTCATCTCGGGGAAGATGATCCTCAACGTCGAGAACAAGTCGACGTGGGAGACGCTCGAAGAGGTGCTCAACGACCAGGGCCTCGAGTACGAGCTGAAGACAGGCAACGTGCTCAAGATCTACGGAACCGGCATCAAGCCGATGATCCAGCGGACCTACAAGTTCGAGGCGGACCAGAACGCGCGCGACTACGAGACGATGATCAAGAGCCTGGTGTTCGAGACCCAGGACGTGGTCCAGCCCTCCGAGGTCTCCGGTTCGCCGGGCAGCGTCCAGTTGCCCGCAGGAGCCGGTCTGGAGTTGCCCGGCGGACCCGGAGGACCCGGAGGACCCGGTGGTCCGGAAGGTCCCGGCGGCCCGCCCGGAGGCCAGCCAGGCGAGCAGCCCCCGGGCCCCGAGGGCCAGGGCGGTCCTCCTCCAGGACCTGAGGGGGACCAGGGCGGACCTCCGCCAGGTCCCGAGGGCCAAGGCGGCCCGCCTCCCGGACCGGAAGGCGGTCAGCAGTGAGCCCGGCAGAGAGGACTCGTTCCGCTTCCCACAAGACCGCCTTCGCGCTCTTCGCATCCAGGCGTGAAAGGCCGGCCAGACGGTAGAACCTGTGACCAATCCGAGAAAGGACCCCATGCGACCTTCGGCGAGAATCCTAGCGTTGGCAGCGCTGCTGGTGGCGGGCCTGGCCGGGCTCCTGCCGGCCCAGGAGGGGGGCGGAGGCGGAGGCCAATCGACCATGGTGCTCGACGCGGCCAACAACAGCCTCATCATCCGGACGACGCCCCGCAACCACCGGCGGATCGCGACCCTCATCACCAAGCTGGCCAAGGCCCGCCTCGAGGGCGAGAAGCAGGAGACCCGGATGTTCAACGTGCGCAACCTGAGCCCCGAGCAGTTCTTCAAGATCCTCGAGTTCCAGCGCCCTACCTTCCAGCGCACCTCCACCCTGGTCGTCCCCGAGACGGCCAACGGTCAGAACCTGACGGGCGGCAGATAGGCCGTTTCGGCCACTCCTCCCCTGAGCTTTCAGTCCAGTCGCAGCAAGAGTCGAAGCAGAGGACGCAGCAATGAAACTCCATCGGTGTTCCTGGTCGCCTTCCGGTCCCGGGTGGGGGGCGGCCCTGGGGGCGCTCTTCTGGCCGGGCGTCGTGGCCATCGCCCTGTTCCTCATGCCGTCGCGACCCGCGGTCGCCCAGGCTCCGCCGGGCGGATTGCCAGGCCAGGCCGCGGCTCCGGCGCCGGACACGATCCTGGCCCGGGGGTATCGGATCCTCATCAAGGATCGCAAGTCGAACCTGGACGCGATCCAGAAGATCCTCGAGGATCAGGACAAGGCCCCACGAGAAGTGCGCATCGAGTCGTACGTGCTGCAGATCGAGATTAACGACGACAAGAACAGCGGCATCGATCTCGACTTCTTCTTCGGCCCGACCAATGACGGTGTGCCCACGGGGGAGTTCGGTACAGCCGGAACGATGCGTAGCGCCGGAGCCAACCAGAGCTTCCGCTACGGCTCGCTCTCGACCGAGCGCTTCCAGTTGTTTCTCGACTTCCTCAAGCGAAACACGAAGACGAAGGTGCTCTCCAAGCCCATGCTCTCGGTGGTGGACGGCGGCACCGCGTCGATCGCGATCGGCCAACAGATCCCTTACGTGCTGACCACCGTGGTCCCGGGGGCTCCGGGCCAGACGCCCGTGCAGGGAACCCAGGTTGCCTTCTCCAGCGTCGGCATCAACCTGACCTTCACCCCGACCATCCTCCCCAACGACATCGTGCGGATGTCCATCCAACCCGAAATCAGCGACGTCGCCGGACAGGCCTCGGCGAACGCGCCGCCGCCGACCCGCACGCAGAGGGTGAACACGACCCTCTTCGTCAAGAACCACCATGCGTTCCTGATCGGCGGCATGTACAGGGTCGACTCGACGCTGCGGAGGGCCCGCCTGCCCCTTCTGGGCAACCTCCCGATCATCGGCGACTACTTCGGCGAGAATGCGAACGCCCGTCACCGCAACGAGGTAGTCCTCGTCGTCAAACCGACGATCACATCGGAAGAAGACTTCGATCCGACCCCTGCCAAGCCTCCCAAGAAATCGTGACACCCAATCGTCCGGTTCCCACACTCACTGTCCCGAAAGCGACCAGTCTGCCGGTCACTTTCCGGCACCTGCCGAGGTCCACATGAAACGCTTAGAGTGTCTCCAACGGGTGGCTAGCCCGCTCGGCCTGGCGGCCGCGCTAGCCGCAGCCGCGCTCGCCATCGCGGGCTGCGCGACGGATCTCGGCGGGGACTTCTTCGCGGACAAGCACTCCAACCTGACCCTGCGTGGGTTCCAGACGGTCCAGACCGGGACCACGGGCGGCACGACCGGCGGCACCTCTCAGGGCAGTTCCACGGCGCGCTTCGGCGGGACGGAAGGCCCAGACGCGGGCAACCCGACCGAGTTCGTCGTGCGCTTCGATCCGTTCCCGAACGGGGCCGCTCTCCTGATCCAGCGAAAGACGCCTGCCATCAACATCGAGGTGACTTTCCGCGGTCACGACAGCAACAACAACCCCATCCAGATCGTCTCGTTCCTGCCCGCCTCCGGCGAGCCCGACGTGTCGGCCACTTCGGGAGGGACGACGGGCTCGAGCGCCACCGCCACCACGGGAGAGCCGATCAGCACGCTGCGGCCCGTGTTGAACCTCCAGGCGACCCCGACCAGCACGACCATCACGCAGAGCACCACGGGCACGACCTCCGAGACGAACATCAACTTCCAGCAGACTGGCACGGCTTTTCCTTCAACCGTGGGCGCGCGGTTCACGATCACGAACGGCATCAGCGCCCGCCTGACGTCCATCACACTCCGGTACTTCGAACTGGACGGCAGCCTGGCCAACATCTCGGCCTACACGAACGTGCTGAACGAGTTCCTCGTAGCCAATCCTCTCGGCAGCAGCTTCTCGTCGACTCGCTGACCTGCAGCGAAGGGTATACTTCAGATCGTCATGGCCAAGACGTCCTCGGTTCGGTTGAGCATCCTCAACCTCGGAAGCTACTCGATGAAGGCAACCATCGGGAGCTTCGACAACAACCTCTTTGTCATAGAGGGCATCCAGAACGTCAAGAACGAGGCCCAGCTCACCAGCCAGTCGTCCTTCGACGATTACATGGCGGCTCTGGACCGTGCCCTGGGGGTCCTGCACGACGGAGTCTTCGCCGACTCCTCGGACGTCCACCTCGTGCTGAACCCGAACTTCCTGATGGCCAAGATCATCGGGATGCCCGAGTTCGCCAAGAGCGACCTGGACGCCGTGATGAAGGACCGCCTGGAACGTGACAGCGCGGTCTCGAACAAGCCGAACGGCCTGGATGACTTCATCTCGGCGCACCTCCTCTATGACAAGCTCAAGGAGGACGACAAGGTCGACGATCAGAGCGATATCGCGGTCCTGGCCGTCCTGTGCGAGAAGGCCATCCAGACTTCGTTGACGACGATGCTGGCCAAGCACGACCTGAGCCTGGCGGGGCTCTGGAGCGAAGTGGTCGCGCTGGCCGGCCTCATGAAGCGCCACGACCAGGCAGCCTTCGGCGGCTCGGTGGCCGTGGTCAACGTCGGTCACAACCTGACGACGTTCCAGATCTTCGTCGAGGGGCGCTGCCTCTTCTTCCGGCCGATCTACACCGCCGGCCAGCAAGTGACGAAGGACGTCCTGGCCATCACGGCCGACGACACGATCGACTTCAAGCAGGCCGAAGAGCTCAAGCACCGCATGACCCTGGCCCCCGAGGACGTCGATCCTTCGACGCTCTCGCCGCTCGAGGCCCTGATCCAGACCATCAGCGAGAGCGCGGCCCTCAAGGAGTTCAGCCTCGTTCGCAAGCTGGACATCAGCTTCGAGTACCTCAGCGCCAACCTCAAGAAGAGGATCTCGAAGGTCTACTTCACCGGCGGAACGACCAACCTCCGCGGCTTTCTCCATCACATCAAGAACAACACGGCCCTGCCGCAGGGCGAGCTGCTCGAGATCGCCGATCAGGTCAAGCTCTCGACATCCCTCCCGGAGGACGAGGGACGCGACGCCTGGATGAACTCCGGCACGGCGATCGGGCTCGCGTTCGCCATCAAAGACGGCTTGATGCCCGAGCTCAACCTGGTCCACCGCCGGGTCGTGAAGTTCGACGTCAAGGACCTGAAGAACTGGGTCATCAACAACAAGTACCTGTCGACGATGGCCGCGGAGATCCTGGTCGGATTGGTGGCCGTCGGGCTCCTCGGGTCGCAGTGGTGGGACCTCAAGACCAAAGTCAGGCTCTGGACTGCCACGCGCAATGCCCAGAAGAAGAAGCTCGCGGACTACGAGGACTACCAGAAGAACTTCTATCAGGGCGATGCCGCGGCCCTGAAGAAAAAGTACGAGGACGCGCGCAACGCCCTCGTGCTCTACCGGGCGGTCGTCGATCAGCGGCACAACTGGACCCGGGTCCTGATGGAGATGGCCAACGGATGTGGCAGCCGGGACATTGCCTTGACGGAGGTGACGTACGACGCGGGCATCGGCAAGGAGGAAGCTCCGCTCAAGATGCTCGCGAAGGACCCCCCTCCGATCGTCGTCAAAGGAAGTGCTCCCAAGGGGGATCCCGTCAACGAGCTCCAGGCGAGCTTGAAGAAGTCGAACGCCTTCCGGCGCGTCGAAGTGCTGCGGATGGGCAAGGCACCTCCCGAGGCGGGGTTCGATGGCTTCGTTTTCGAGATGGGACTGGTGCCCAAATGAAGCTCCCCGCCTTTCTGAAGGTCTACACACGTAAGGAGCTCCACCGCTTGGCCTATGTGGCGGTTGCAGTGATTGGGTTGGTCGGCACGCTCACCCAGCAGATCTTCAGTCTCCAGGCGCAGTACGAGGAGCTCGTGCGCGAGGTCGGGGCGATGCCCCAGATTGACGCGACGGTCGACAACCGCGCTCGCATCACCAGGGCGGAAGGCGAGGCGTTGGCCAAGCGCACCGAGAAGTACGAGAAGATCAAGAAGCAAGTCGAGGGCTTCATCCCTCAGGAGGGCGGCAAGCCCCCGCCCTTGACGGTGGATCAGATCGTCCTCAGCTTCCCCTCCTCCGTGGACGTGAACAGCAGCGAGCGTTTTGCGAACGCCCCACACCAGTTCACCGAACGGGACTACATGCCTCCCGGCAGCACCGAGGTCGAGGTCATGAGCAAGCCGGTCTACCGTTACCAGAGCGTTGCTTACGCCTTCACGCTGCGTACGGGATTCAGTGCTTTCGTGACGCTCTTCAAGCAGCTCGACGCCCTCCACATCTACTACTTCCTGCGCTCGCTCAGATTGAGCGTCCCTCCCGATATCGCCGCCGGTTCGAAAGAAAAGGACCCAAAGATCCTGGTGGAGATGAACATCGGTAGCATCTACCTGCTCAAAGACCAGCCCAAGCCGACGGTGAGGTGAGCCCGGCCGCGGCCGCTCGCCCCGCCTGATCTCCTCGCACTCCGTCATGCCGACTCGACTGCAACTCTCTCTTCTCTTGGCCGCTGCGCTGGTGTGCCTCGTCGCCTCCTCGGCCCGCGGTCAGCCCGCGCCTTCGGGTGCCGGAGCCCAGGGGAACGGCAGCTCTCCAGGCACTCTCAGTACCACCGAAGAGGAGGTCATCTTCGAGTCCCTGATCGAGCGGATGGAGATCACCAAGCTCCCCAAGACGTTCAAGACCCGCAACATCTTCTACCTCGACTACGGCAAGTTCGCGCCGGTCGAGGTGCCGCCATCGGACCTGGCCACCGGCCCAATCGTGATCCACCGGCCGGAGGTGCCGAAGGAGCCGGAGAAGCCCAAAGTCGATTTGATGGCCATCAAGCGGCTCTTCGCGCCGATCCGCATCTCCAGCATCAGCATCACTCCGACCCGCAAGATAGCGGTGATGTCGTACAACAACGCCCAGTTGCGCATCCACCTGAACGAGACCATCCTCGGGAACGTCAAGGGCAAGGAGAGCCAGAAGGACCGCGTGATGCTGCAGTACCAGGAGATGCCCCCCATCTGGCTCTATCGCGTCAGACCCGGGATGCAGCAACCCGAGGTCGTCGGGGAGACTTCCGAGGAGAGCTCCACGACCGCAACCGCGGCCGAGCCGGGCGGCCCCCAGGCCGCGCAGAACTAGCCGGTCAAGCGTAGATGGGGCACGAGGCAGCCGTCGGGGCACCGATTCGTCTGGCCCGTCTCGGGCGGCCAGTCCGCACGGTAGAAGCGGCATCTTGCCGCTTCTCAGGCGCCGTTGCCAGAGCCCCGAAGCGGCTGGAAGCCGCTTCTACCATCCCGGGTCAGAGTGTGCGGGAGGTCGTGGCTTGCTTACCGGTGCCGCTCGCGGGAGCTGCGCGCGAACCTCGGGCCCGTCAGAAGCCCAGCACCTGCTTGGTCCAGGCTTCGCCGTACGTGCGCCCGAGGAAGTCACGCAGGGCGGCCGACTGGGCGCTGCCGTCGCTGGCGAGAGCCTGAAGGCGTCCTTCCAGCCCGGAGGACGCCATCTCCATGAAGACCTTGACGGTTCCTCGATAGACAGCGCCGCGGTCCGTTCCCCAGTAGTTGTTCTGGCCACTGGCGTTCAGTTGCTCCAGTTTCAGGCCGAGCGCAGCGGAGTAGACCAGCATGTCGAACAGCAGCGGCGACTTCTCGCCCGAGCCGAGCTCGGCGCTGAAGTCCTCGAGAAGGTGGAGCGCATCCCGGGAGGCGAAGTCGAGGTTGTAGAAGTAGTTCTCGAAGGAGCCGGTCAGGTGATTTGGAACGAGGTCCGCCACGTCGCTCTTGCGGACGCCCGTGTTGGGAACGACGTAGTACTGGTTGGTTCCCCAGAGATAGAAGCCTCGGTAGACGTCGGGGCTCAGGTCCTGCCAGCTCGGATTCCCGCTCAGCTCGCCGTTGATGTAGTGTACGGCCTCGTGGCGAAGCACGGTGGGGTCGTTGGTGGACGGCTGGACAGCTCCGGAGGCCCAGGAGTAGGCCCCGTTCTCCATGTCCCGGCCTCCGGTGCGGACGTCGACCCGGGTCGAGGTTGCGGCCGGCGGGTACGTCCCGCCCGCTGTCCCGCCCGGGCTTGCGGTGCCTCCGCTCTCCGTCCCCGTGAGCGACACGGGCGCCTCCGGCCCGGTCGGCTGGTCCCAGCCCGCAGAGGGTGGAGTGCCCGCGGACGTCGTACCGATGCCGCTCGTCGGGGCCCCGGGGAGCTCGCCCGAGCCCGGGCCGGCTCCACCGGTCGGCGCCCCGGGCAGGGTGCCCGACCCCGTGCCGGTTGAGACCCCGGGACCTGGCCGCCGGCAGCCCGGGAGCATCAGGCTCACGCAGCAGACCAACATGAGCGTCAAGCCGGTTCGAACGCGCTTCCTCGTGTCACGGGGCATCGGTGCGACCTCCATCGAGTTCGCGAGCGCCGGCCGCAAGTCCGGTTCCAAGACGCGAAAAGGCGCTTCACGAAAGGGGGCCAGCGCCGGTGAGCCGTCAACCGGGGAGCGCTTTCCTTCCCCCGGAGGAAGGACTTCTCCCCCTGTCCTCGAGGCGGCAACTTCCGCAGGTCCCGATCGGTAGTAGTCCGCAGGGGATGTTCACCCACGAGAACTCAAGGATGGCACTCATGCAGACGCGCCGGATCATCTGTCTCCTGACCGTCTTCTTCTTTGCGTTTGCGGTGCTGGCCCCGGTTCCGCTTGCGGCCGCAGAGAACGCGCGCGGCGCGGCTCTCTCGGGGGTCAAGGAGTTCCCGGTCAAGGACTCGGCGCAGAGCAAGAGCGGCCTCTCGCGTCTGGGCGATTTCCTGGCCCGTGACTTCGCAAGGACCAAGGCCGACCTCGCCGCCATCCGGGCGCGGCTGGCGTCGCTGAAGCTCGCCGCCAGCGCCAGGAACCGTGGCGAGCGGCTGCGCGACCGCCTGCAGCAACTGCGAGAGACGCTTGTCGACCGCCTCGACACGACCATCGACGAGATGGGCCTCCGGGAGTTCACGGCAACGGTCGAGAAGATCACGGGCAAACCGATCGTACCCAATGCCGAGGGGATGGACGAGGGCATGGTTCGCGCTCGGCTGGCACGCTCGTTCGATGAGTCCTTCGAGCTGCTGACCGACGAGATGGAGCGCTCGGGACCGGCAGTCGCGGTCGAGGCTGTCAAGGAAGCCGACGGCGTGGTGGACCAGATGGCGCACGGCGCCACGCCCGAGCAAGTGGTCGAGACGCTGAAGGCCCGCCACTTCGGCCCCGAAGGCGACAAGGGCAAGGGCCGCGGACCCGGGTTCTTGAAGGCCGTGACGACGGTGCTCAGGACGCTCTTCATGGTCGCGGCGTGCGGGGCCATCAGCCTCGTGAGCCTCGGGGTCCTCTCGTACGGGCTCGCCGCGGGTGGGCTCGTCTTCGTCGCCACCGGAGGCGCCGCGGTCGTGGCCTGCCTCTACGGCGTCGTCTACTACGTGGCCGCCTGCATCAAGGAGTTCCGCGGGGCAAGAGCGCCGCGGGTCCCCGCGCCCACGTTTGTACCCGCGTTTGCACTGGAGGTGGCGCGATGATCCGCTGGCAGGTCCTGGGCCTTCTGCTTTCCGTTCTCTTCGCCTCCGCGGCCCTCGCCCAGACCGAGGATCCGGCCCGTGATTTCGACCGTCTGCGCAACTCCGCGGCGGCCACCACCACCCCCGCGAACCAGCCCGCCCCGACCGTGGCCCAGCTCGGGCCCTACACGGTCATCGGCCAGCCGGTGAGGACCTTCCACACCTACTTCGAGCGCGAGCTGGATGCGCCCGACTTCTACAACTTCGAGTCGTTCCAGACGTACGGCCCCTTCAAGCACAAGTTCGTCAACTCGGGTACCTGCTACGGCATCTCGATGTTCACCCTGCGGTACTACCAGTGGTTCATCCTGCCTCACTTGCTGACGGATGCCGAACTGGCCGCGGCCAAGCCGCGCAAGCTGCCCGCGTACGCCCGTCGCGTGGCCAAGGACATGGGCCTCCCCGACTGGGTGCTCGCCTCTCCGGCGGACGACGGCAAGGGGGGCAAGCTCGCGGCAGCGCAGCGGGCCGAGCGCATCGCGCCGTATCGCCTGCGCAAGCTGCTCACGGGGAAGGCTGACATGACGCGGGCGCTCCAGGAGGCGATCGAGAAGACCGCCAAGGTGGAGTGCGCCCGGATGTTCGACAACCAGCAACTGCTGCTCAACCTGGGCGCCAGGATAGCCCAGTTCGCCGACCGGACGCTCTTCGGGAGGGTCCCCCGCGACTCCGAGCTGGGTCGCAAGTTCTTCGGCGTGGGCGGGTTTGGCCTGATGAAGAAGTACGTGCAGGACCCTTCACTCGGCGCGTTCGAAATCGGCTTCTACGGCTCCAAGCTAAAGCCGATGTGGGGCCACTCGGTGGTGGGCTTCCGGATCGTCCAGTATGCGGCCCGAAGGAAGGGCGCGACGGGCACGGTCGAGGCCTATCGGATCGACCTCTACGACAGCAACGACCCGACCAACACCTCGGACGACTGCTTCTGGTTCCTCCCGTCCGTGCAGGCCTTTGCCCCGTCGAAAGCCTATGCCGCCTTCTATGACGGCGACAACCCGCTGCTGCCCAAGGGCAAGGACTTCCTCAGGTCGACGCAGCTCGGCCCCAGCGCCGAACAGCAGATGTTCACGGTCGAAAAGAACACTTTCAACCAGTGGATGTTCCGCCACAAGACGGTGGGCGTCGAATAGCACGCGGGACGTCACGGCGGGCGGCGACAGGCAAGAGTGCCCTCCCGCGAAGGCCAGGCCCGTACGCGGTCCGGGGATTGACCCGGCGCTCGTCCTCGGCCTGTCGAGAGCGGTGAGCCATTCTTCGCGCCCGGCGAGCCTTCTCTCTCACCAGCCGACGAACCGATAGCCGGCGTCGACGTAGAGGACCTCGCCCGTGACGCCGCTCGACAGGTTGCTGGCCAGGTAGACGGCAGTACGGCCGACTTCCGCCTGATCCACCGTTCGCCCCAGGCAGCTCTTGGCCGACCAGTGCTCGACCATCCGATCGACGTTGCCCACGGCCTTGGAGGCCATCGTGGGTATCGGGCCGGCGCTGATGGCGTTGACGCGAATGCGCGCGGCATCCTCGGTCTGTCCGCCGCCCAGTTCGGCGGCGAGGTACCGGACGCAGCACTCCAGGGCGGCCTTGGCGACCGCCATGACGTTGTAGTTCGGAAAGTAGGCCAGGGCACCGTGGTAAGTCATGGCGATGACCGAGCCGTCCGGCTTCATCAGAGGGGCGGCCTCGCGACAGAGGGCCACCAGAGAATACGCACTGATATCGAGAGCCTCGAGGAAGTCCCTTCTCGGGGTCCTGGAGAAGGGCACTCCGAAGGCCGTCGAGGGTGCGTACGCGATCGAGTGGACGAGGATGTCGAGCCTTCCGTACATGTCCTTCCAGCGGGCCATGAGCCTCTCGATGTCCTCGTCCTTGCCGACATCGCAGGGTTCGACGAACTCGGGCTCGGGCTCGAGTTGCTCGACGCAAGCCCGACACCGCCGTTCGATCTTGGGATTGGGCTGAAACCCGAACCCGACGGTGGCCCCGTGAGAGGCGAGGTTGGCGGCGATTCCCCAGCCAATCGAAAGCTCGTTCACGACCCCGAGTACCAGGGCCTTGCGTCCTTCGAGCAGGCGAGGCCCAGCCGGCGATTCACTCATCGATCTCTCCCTTGTCACGCGAGCTGCGCGCACCTGCGCGAGTCCAGAGGCAGACAATGCTATCAGATGTCCCGGGCCGGCCGGTGACCGTTCACCCGGCGGCGAGGGTGACGACCGGCCTCAGGCGGCCAGCTTGGTCCAGGTGAGCTCGTGCTTGTTGTGGAAGCCGTGTCGCACCGTGGACCCGGGGATTGCCGCGAAGGTTCGAATCGCCCTGCCAGCCTCCGCGCTCGGCTCCTCGCCCTGGAGCTTGATCGTGCAGACGAACCTGTTGCACAGACCGGAGTCGAGCCACCGGGTCACCAGCTCGAGAAGTCTCTGCGGGTAGCAGATGACGTCCGAGAAGAGCCAATCCACGGGACCCACCGTCGCCGGGTCCAGACCGAAGGCGTCTCGCTCTAGGACCTGCACTCCGGGGAGCCTGGCGACGTTGTCGGCGAGGGGCGCTCGGTCGACGCTGACCACCCGGGCTCCCAGCCGCTGCAACGCCCACGTCCAGCTTCCGGGGCTGCTTCCCAGGTCCAGGCACCGCTCGCCTGCCCTTGGGTGGGCCCCCGCGAGAGTCAGAGCTTCCCATAGCTTCAGGTAGGCCCGGCTGGGCGGCTCGTCCTGGTTCTCCTCGAAGTGGATCTCGCCGTTTGGAAACGGGCTCGAACAGCGCGCCGAAGCCAGGAGGAGGTCCTTCTCGAGGAGGGTCCAGGAACCCATCGGCGACCTCGGCGGCGCGGCCGGGAAGACGAGTCTCCGGGTTGCGACCCGCGGGAGCTTCTCGGCGATGAGCTGCGCTCTGCGGTGCAGGTTGACCGAGTAGAGGGCCCAGTTCCTTCCTCTGGAGCTCTCTGAGCGCCCGGGCGGCTCGGGTGATCGACTCGGCCCTGAGCTCTCGCACGTCGAGCCAGGTGTTCTGGGCCCACGCCGCGGTGACGGCAGGACCCGAGGCCAGCACGAGGCGGTCCAGCACGGTCTCGACACTGGCCTGGCCCTTCAACTCGCGGAGCAGCTCGTCCAGGAAGTCCTCCGGGGCCAGGTAGGCTGTCTTCATCGAGTCGCGGGGAGCTGCTGGAACCAGGCCGTCCGTGCCTTCAGATTGTGGTTCTCCATGTTCGGAGCTCTCAGCCCGGCGCCGCCGAGGGGCGGGCCATGGCCGTCAGTCTAACAGGGTGCGATCGAGCGGGCAGGCGACGAGATACGCGGTCCCGAAACAAGGAGGTCCCAGTGTCCGAGGAGCTTGCTTGCAAGAGAGCGCCGGTCCTGCCCTCGGCGCACAAAAATGGTGCCATCAATGTGGCGCAAAATAGTCGTTGCCATCCCTGCCGGGTTGCGTAACTTCAATCACGATACTGAACCGCTCGTTGCCTGCTCCCCGCGGCTGGAACCAGCTTGCGAAGGGGGGCCGGACGCACCAGAAGGCCCTCGCACCGCTTGCGGCCGGCGGGCGTCCCACGGGCCAGTGCTCTCGAGCTCGAACCGAGGTCGAGAGTTCTCTGAAGAGGAGTGACCATCATGGTCCGTCTTCGGTTCGCGCTTGCAGTCGTTCTCGTCATGGCTGCCTGTCTGACCC
>JACQZL010000125.1:15099-24590 GCA_016213865.1 Candidatus Rifleibacteriota bacterium | reverse complement strand
TCCTACCAGACCAAGGACGGCGTCGTGCTCGTGGACAAGGAACGCTGCATCGGCTGCGCCTACTGCGTCCATGCCTGCCCCTACGCCACGCGCTTCATCAACCCGCGCACCCGCATCGCCGACAAGTGCACCTTCTGCTACCACCGGATCACCAAGGGCAAGAAGCAGGCCTGCGTGCTGGTCTGCCCGGTGGGTGCCCGGATGTACGGCAACCTCAAGGACCACCAGAGCGAGCTGTACCAGATCCTGCGCCAGCGCCGTTACCGGGTCCTCAAGCCCGAGCTCGGCACTCACCCGAAGGCCTACTACATCGGCCTCGACGAGGAGGTCGTCTGATGGAAGGCTTCGTCTTCCCCAACGAAGCCCACGTCGTCTGGTCCGTGATGATCGTGCTGTACCCCTACATCACGGGGCTGGTCGCCGGCGCCTTCGTCGTCTCCTCGCTCTATCACGTCTTCGGCATCTCCCAGTTGCGGCCCGTCGCCCGCTTCTCGCTGGCCGCTGCTTTCATCTTCCTCCTCTTCGCGACCACCCCGCTCCTGATCCACCTGGGGCACCCCGAGCGTGCCTTCAACATCATCATCACACCCCACCTCATCTCGGCCATGGCCAGCTTCGGCTACATTTACAACGCCTATCTGCTCCTGGTCGTCCTGGAGATCTGGTTCGTGATGCGCGAGTCGCTCATCGCCCGCGCCCGCGCCGGCAGCGGCTTCGTCAGCCTGCTCTGCCGCGTGGTGCTCCTGGGCAACCTCTACAGCGACGAGGCGACGCGCGCAGTCGACCACAAGATCATCCGCTTCCTGGCTGGGCTGGGCATCCCCATGGCTTGCCTCCTCCACGGGTACGTGGGCTTCCTCTTCGGCTCTCTCAAGGCCAATCCCTGGTGGTCCACGCCCCTGATGTTCGTCATTTTCATCCTGTCGGCCATCGTCTCGGGCATCGCCGTCCTGATCTTCCACTACATGGTCATCGCCAAGCTCAACGGCTGGCGCATCGACCAGGACTGCGTCCGGACCCTCGGCAAGTTCCTCTGGGGCTTCATGATCGTCGCTGTCTCGCTCGAGGTCCTCGAGGTGCTCTCCATCGCCTACAAGCAGACCGTCGAGTGGGACTACCTCCAGGCCCTCATCACCAAGAAGCTGATGCTCAGCTACGTGGTGCTGCAGTTTTCCGTCTTCTCGCTCGTCCCCTTCCTGATGCTCGGGGTCCACGCCCTGTTCGACCTGCGCGACCGGATCGGCAACGCCCTCCTCTGGATCGCGTCGGTGATGCTGCTGGCCCAGGTGCTGCTGATGCGCTGGAACGTCGTCATCGGCGGCCAGCTCCTCTCGAAGAGCTACCGCGGGTTCACCACCTACTGGCCCGGGGTCTTCGAGCGCGAAGGCCTGATCGTCGCCTTTACGATCTTCACCCTCCCCTTTCTCATCCTGTATGTCTTCCACCGCATCGTGCCGCTCTTCCCGGACGACGTGATGCAGCCGAGCTCGTCAGCCCGCTCGGCCTGACGCGGGGCCCTTCACTCCACCCTGACGGTCGGCTCCTGATTGCGGTTCCAGAGCGGGAACAGCTCCTGGGAAGCCTTCTGCTGCACGCTCACCGAGGTGATGAGCGTGACCACGCTCTTGGTGATCCGGTCGGCGTCCGCGCGGTTCCGGTTCGCCTCGATCGTCGCGTCCGGAGCACACGTCACCCGCAGCGTGACGTAGTTGCCGTAGCGCTTCTCGGCCACGTTCTGGAACTGCGGCGCCTGGAAGTAGAAGATGACGCGCTCGAACCGCGCAAAGGTCAGCACCTTTCCGTTGCGGCTGACCATGTTGGTCTTCGGGTCGAAGGCGTAGCGCACCCTCTCGAGGGCGGCGGCCGGGTTCGACAGGCCGATGCCGGTGTTCGACTCGGGGTCGAAGACGTAGAAGGAGAGGTCGAAGAAGTTGTCCGAGACCTCGAGCGGCTTGTGCCCCTGTTCGAAGTAGAGGCCCGCCAGGTCGTTCTTGACGGTCTCGACAAGGAGAAAGGCGCCCTGGAGCGAGCCGAGGAGGTCGCGGCTGGACGCGAAGCTACGAGTCATCGTGGAGATGAGCGTCCAGAGGAGTACCAGGACGATGATGCCCACCGCGATGGCCACCACGACCTCGACCAGCGTGTAGGCTCGGCGCGGACGCGTGGACCTCACGGCACGACCCCCGTCGGACCGTCGGCCGTGTAGACCAGCTCGTTGTCGGAGAGCGTGATGTCGGGTCGCGAGAAGAGCCGTGCCAGGGAGTAGCTGTGGATGCGGTCGTCGAGCGGGAACTTCCATTGGAGGTCGACGGACAGGCGGACCAGGTCGACCCCGCTGTTCTCCTCGAACTGGATGGTGCAGCGCTCCTCGTACTTGCCGTCGGCCAGCATTCGCGAGTACTCGACCGGCAGCGCGGGGTCGGCGATCTTCCCTTCGATCGGCAGCGGGATCGCCTTGGTGCCTCCGCCGGCCGACAGCAGGGCGTTCCGGAAGAAATCGTAGTTGTAGGAGCTGTAGAACTCGACGATCCGAACGGCGCGGGCCTGGAAGAAGATGTGGAACTCGGAGAGGCCGCCCTTCTTCGTCGTGGACTGGTACATCGACACGACCGGAAGGAGCCCGAAGGTCAGGATGCCGATGCAGACCAGGACCTCGACCATCGAGAACCCGCTCGTCGCCCTCACCTCCGATACACCCCCCGGAGGCGCACCTGCGGACTCACGGCCACCATCAGATGGTCGAGCTTGGGCTTCGGGTCTTCGCTGTTGCCGCTGAAGAGGTATCGATTCCGTTCGATGCTGCCCTTCAGTTGCTCGGGCCGCTTCAGCTCGCCGGCGAAGACGAGCTGGCCGTAGTACTTGACCGCCCCCGATTGGCGCAGGTCTCCTCCCGGAGCGACGATGATCGCCGCGTCACACTTGCTGCCCTCGACCACGATCTCCGAAAACCCGATGACCGTGAGCTGGTCCTTCGTCCGATCCTGGATCGTGAGGTCCGGAAGGCCCACGGCTTGCGTCGCCGCGATGACCGCCTTGCCCTTCCAGGCCGACGGCAGGCGCAACGCACACCCGGCGTAGACGATCCCGTTGAGCCGATTTCCCAGTCGGGCCCACAGCTCGTCGAAGGCCGTCTGCGAGTCGACCACGTAGGTGGCCTTCCGCTGCCATCTGGCCTTGTCCAGCTTGGGGATGAAGTTGCTTTGCCAGAGCCGGTAGGCGTTGCCGGACTTCTCGTAGAACTGCTGCTGGAACTTGCGGTACAGCTCCGTGCGCTCGTGGTAGCGGCCTCCCAGCGCCTCGATCGACGCGATGAGGTCGAGGGCCGCCTGCTTTCCGGCCGCGACGTCGGTCCCGTTGGCGGCGCTCTCGGCCGCTTGCTTCTTCTTCTCGAGGTCGGCCTCGGCCGCCTTGATCGCATCCCGGTTGGCCTGGATGGCCGGCGTCAGGTAGATCTCCTCGAGCCGTGGGAGATCCTGGACGGCGATGAGCAGCAGCGGCTCCTTGAACTTGTGAGCAAAGGCCACCTCGTCGGTGGGCGGGTTGTCGATGCTCGGGGGGACCCACGGCTTCAGCTTGGAGAGCGCCTGGTTGGCCCGTGATTCCACCTCCGCAGCCTCCGAGCCGGCCTTCTGGGCCTGCTCGATGAGCTTCGGCAGGAGCTCTTCGACCATCCGGCGGAGCTGGTCGTACGCCCGGACGATGCGGTCATTGGCCTCTCCGGCGGAGGTGCCGAGCAGCGGGTCCACCTGAAAGAGGAAGAAGCTGAGCTGGTCGAACGGGCGGGGAGGGCTGACGAGCACGACCTTGAAGTCCCTGTACACGTCGACGCCGCGGACCACCGAGGAGTGGCGCTGGCTGCTGACCTTGGCCCCGACGCGCAGGAGGCCCTCGGTCTCGTAGGTCAGACCGCCCAGCGGTCTGCGGAAGCTGACTTCGGCCAGGATCGAGTCGATCTGGAAACCGGAGTAGGCCGGCATGCTCGAGAGACGGCGGACAGCCGGCAGGGGGACGTCGGGCCCGGGCGGGTTGGCGGACATGAGGGTGAAGCCTCCGTCCCCCGCGCCCTGGACCGGCCGGCGCAACCCCTCGTAGTACGCCTCGCCGGGCCGGTTCACTTCCCACTGAACGGCCAGGAGCAGCTCCTGGACCGCCGATTCTGCGAGGGCCAGCGCCACATTCCCGGCCGAGCTCCGCATCGCCTTGTCGACGACGTGAGTGCTGAAGAAACTCTGGCTGATCCCCATCACGGTCATGACGGCGACCAGGATGAGGACGATGGCGATGAGCGCGCCGATGCCTCTGCGCAGCGCACGCGCTGACCGGCCTGGGTGGGCCCTCGCCATCGGCCAGCAGTCCTCTCGGCTCACGGCTGGGAGAGGGGCCGCGAAAGGCGAGGCCCGGCGACACGATCGACCCGGAGGCGCAGAGACGCAAAGACCCAGAGGATGCGAAGATCCTCTGAGTCCGTGGGTGCGTGCGCTCTTGCGGTCAAGCCAGGCCTCGACAGGTTACGTGAGCCCGGGATGCCGACCGCGCAACGGGTCTCGGGCGTTCGTTGCCCGGGCAGGAATTCGTATCCAGTCTAGCGCACTCGCACCGCCGGGGGCCCCGAGTGGTCACTCCAGTTCGTCCGTCTCGGAGATGGCCGTCCTCTCGTCGGCGGCCTCGGAGGTGGGCCCGTTATCCGAGGAGGTGCCACCGGGCTTGCCGGTGCTGTCCGAGAGCTCGGGATTGGAGCTGCTCGACGGCGAGTTGTTGCCGGCGTTGGTCGTCCCCGTCGGCTTGGAGGTACTCGAGTTGTTCGAGCTGGATCGGGCGGCCGACGTACCAATCTGATTTGCCGCCTGCCCCGTGGCGCTGCCCAGGGAGGAGTTACCGGTCTGCTGGCCGACGAAGCTCCCGAGGAGCTGTGAGAGGACGGGCATGATCGCCTGCAGCCACGAGCATCCGGTGATGGTGAACGACATCGAGAAGAGAAGCCCGCAGAGGACAGCCCTGGAAATGCATCTGGCCATTTGGAACGCTCCCTGGGTCCGGCTGGGGACGGGTCGGGGGGCCTCGACGGCCCCCCGGTTTCGACACGCGAGGGTTGCGAGTGAGGTTCCGCTCGCAGGATTACTTGGGGCCGAGGACGGTGGTCTCGGTGGTGGCCGGGGCCGAGGTGCTGGTGCCCTGGGCCGTGCCACCCAGCGCGTTGCCCTCGTCGACGGGCGTCACGGCATCGCTCGTGCGCTCGCCGGTGGAGCCGGCCGTGGTCGGCTGCGCGGGGTTGACGGAGGCGCTGGCCGTGACGTCGCCGGTGGCCGCCACACCGGTCGTCTGGCCGGACTGAGCGAGGGCCTCGGCGCGCTCGGCGTCCAGCTCTTGCTGGTGGCGGACCTCCTCGGAGCGGTTTCGCTCCTTTTCGCGCTCCAGCTCGAGCTTCTCGCGCTCGGTCTGAGCCTGGATGCGGGCCTTCTCGACCTCTGCCTGGGACTTGATGCCGGCAGCCATCGGGTCGTCGCAGCCGGTCACGGTCAAGGCGCCGCCAAGGATCGCCGCGAAGAACGCCAACTTGATGTTGTGGGTTGCCATGTCGGGGTCCACTCCTTTCTAGCCCTCGTTTCAGGCCGGATGTAGTATAAGACTGGGAGGCTTCCGTCGGGAGGCTCGTTCCCCTTGCCGGGGTCCGAGGTTCGATTCGCTTTCCGACGGAGATGACGAACGCGCCGGGCCGGGGGATAGATTTTCGGCACGGAGCACGGCGGTCGTGCTATGATGCCGCCCCCGTACACCCGGCCGGGGAGAGAGACGGGTCCACGTGGATGACGAGCTTCGGCTGATCGAACGGGTGCTGGCGGGCGACCGGGACGCCTTCGAAGCCCTGGTTCGCACGTATCAGCACAAGGTATTCACGCTGCTCGTGCGCATGTTGCGCGACCGCGAGACGGCGCAAGACCTGACCCAGGAGGTCTTTCTCAAGGTCTACCAGCGCTTGGGCGACCTCAAGGAGAGGGCGCGGCTGGGCGGCTGGATCTTGCAGGTCGCGCACAACCTGGCGCTGGACCACATCAAGCGACGCCGGGTCGACGCCTTCAGCGCGGACTTCGCGGACGAGACGACCGAGCATCGCGTCCACTCGAGCCAGGCCGCCGCCATCGAATCCCCCGAGGAGATCGTCCTGCGGATGACCCCCGGAACGCTCTCGGGGCTCATGGAAGCTCTCGATGCGAAGTACCGCGAGGTCCTGACGCTGCGCTTCGTGCAGGGGTTTTCGTTTCAGGAGATCGCGAAGATCATGGGGTTGCCCTTGACGACCGTGAAGTTTCGCAAGCATTACGCCATGCAGATCCTCAAGGAGAAGTGGCTCGCCACCGAGGAGGCCAGCGGCTGACGCCCGGGAAACAGGCGTACCCTGGTCTCCTGAGGCGAGTGGCTCGAGCCTCAGGTCTCGAGCCTCGAGCCTCGGCCAGCCGAAAACGCCTCCACGACGCGACGACTCCCCCCTCGCCCCTTCCCAACTAGATGTATCCGCCTGGCACCATCGTCCAATCCGAGACAGGCCCGCTCGACGTCCGCCGCCTCGACGGCAACGAGCGGCTGCAAGTGCTCACGCCCGCGGGCACGCCGGCTTACCGGCAGGTGCGCCGGGTCGTCATGGGCAGCGCCGCGGGCCGGGTCTACTGCGTCTCCACTTCCTCGGGGCGCCGCTTCTGCGCGACACCGGATCATCCCTTCGCCTTCCGCTTCGAGCCGTCCCGCCAGTACCACGACCTCTTTCTGGCCAAGAGGGAGGGGCTGGGGTTCTTCCTCGTCACCGGAAACGGCCTCTTTCGCGACACGATCGAGAACCGCGTCCTCTTCAAGCGTCAGGAACCGTCCAGCAAGGAATCGGTCTGGCTGTTGTCGTCGCACGCCACCTCGTACCAGGCCGCCTACGAACAGATGCTGCTCTCGTGCCAGTACGGCATCCCCAACTTCCCGAACGGCGGCCGAAAGGGCGAGCGTCTCTTGCCCGAGGAGCTGTTCCGGCGCCTGCTGATCGAGGTGAACACCTTCGCCCGGGCCCGGCGGCTGCTGGCGGACAAGTCCCTCGACGAGGACCTGCCCCACTGGTTGATGCGGGCCGTGCCGGAGGCGGAGTTGCCGCATCGCCAACTGGTCGACGTGGTCTACTTCGGAGGAGAGCAGGGCTCGCACCGGGTCTCGGTGCACCCGCTCTCCGATAGCTTGCGGATCGCCGGCGAGAAGCTGCGAAACCTGATGACCCGGCGCATGCGGTTCGAGGACCTGCGATCGCGCCCGGCGATCGTCGAGCATCTCGAGAAGGCTCGAAAGGACCCCTTCGCCGATGTGCAGGAGCGGCTCCGAGCGGGCAACTCCAAGCCGTTCTTCCTGATGCCGCTGGCCTATGCCCGGCCCGGGACGGTGGCGGCGGTCCTCACCGCCGACGGCCTCCGCGAGGAGCGAATCGAGCAGGCAGTGATGGAACGTTACGAGGGTCCCGTCTTCGGGATCGACCTCGACGGCGAGGAGCCGCTGGTGGCGGGCGGCCTGGTCATGGGACTGGGTCGGCCCGGGGCCGTCGCACGGCCACCCGAGGCGACGCCTCCTCGTCCCGAACCCGCGGGACCGCCGGAGCCCGGGGCGCGAGGATAGGAGAACCGCAATGAACGTCACCAAGGGCGTCTTCCCCGTGGCGGGGCTGGGGACCCGCTTCTTGCCGGCAACCAAGGCGCAGCCCAAGGTCATGCTGCCGCTGGTCGACAAGCCGATCATCCACTACGTCGTGGATGAGGCGGTCCAGAGCGGGATCGAGGACATCATCTTCGTGACGGGCCGCGGCCAGGCCGCGATCGAGAACTACTTCGACGTCTCGTTCGAGCTGGAGGAGTTCCTCCGGACCAAGAACAAGACCGACGAGCTCCAGGAACTGAACGGTATCTCGAACCTCATCAGCCCCTGTTACCTCCGCCAGAAGGAGGCCAAGGGCCTGGGTCACGCCATCCTCGTGGCCCGTCACATCGTCGGGAGCGAGCCCTTCGCCGTGTTCCTCGGCGACGACGTCATCGACTCGGCCGTGCCTTGCATGAGGCAGATGGTCGACGTCTTTCAGCGTTACAAGTGCTCGGTCGTGGCCCTGCAGCGGGTCCACCCCAGCCAGACCTCGTCCTACGGCATCGTGCGGCCCCGCCAGGTGGACGAGCGCATCTTCCAGGTCCTGGACATGGTCGAAAAGCCCGACCCCGAGGAGGCGCCGAGCGATCTGGCCATCATCGGTCGCTACATCCTGACGCCCGAGATCTTCGACATCCTGGCCGAGACCCAACCCGGCAAGGGCGGCGAGATCCAGCTCACCGACGCGCTGAGGGGGCTGCTGCAACGCCAGGTCATCTACGGCTACCTCTTCGAGGGGACGCGCTACGACACGGGCGACAAGCTCGGCTTCCTGCAGGCGACAGTCGAGTTCACCCTGCGCCGGGACGACATCGGCGGCGCTTTCCGCAAGTACCTCGAGGAGCTGATCTGCCGGGACAGGTGAGAGCGTGGGGAGCGACGCTGGATCATGGCGACACGGCGGACGGTTGTCTTCATTGGCGGTAGCGCGGGGGCTTGTCCCCCGCTTGTGGAGCGGCGACTCGGCCCCGGGCGGGCCACAAGCATGTCCTGAGCTTGTCGAAGGGGGCCCGCGCTACAACTCCTTGGACCACGTATGCCGTGATGCGGCTTGCCAGCTTTCTGCATCGCTCCCAGGCCGGAGTTCCCTTCTGCCGCCCGAGAGCCGGACGTGGTAACTTCGGGTTGCCCGGCAGTCGCGGGGGCCTGCGCCGGCCGCCCTCGGGCCGGCGGAGCTCATGGAACCTACCCCTCCCGAAGCGATCCTCATACGCGGGGCCTCACAGAACAACCTCAAGGACCTGGATCTCGACCTGCCGCTGGGCAAGCTGATCGTCGTCACTGGAGTCAGCGGCTCCGGTAAGTCCACTTTGGCCTTCGACACCGTCTACGCCGAGGGGCAGAGACGGTACGTCGAGAGCTTCTCGGCCTACGCCCGCCAGTTCCTGGAGCGCATGGCCCGCCCGGCCGTCCGCTCGGTCCGCTGGATCCCGCCCGCCATCGCCATCGACCAATCGGACCCGGTGCGCACGTCGCGCTCGACGGTCGGGACGATGACGGACATCGCCGCCCACCTCACGCTGCTCTTCGCCCGCGCCGGCGTCCTACACTGCCGTGGCTGCAGCCAGCCGGTGCTGCGTCGCACGGCGGCCCATGCCGCGCGGCGGGTCGCATCAGGACTGGAGATCGGAGCGCGCGTGCTGGTCTCGTTCGTCCGCCCGGACGCGGGGCGGCTGCCCTTCCCCACGGTCAAGTCGGCGTTGCTGGCGCTGGGCTTCGACCGGGTGATCCTGCCCGGCGGGACCCCGGCTGACCTGGAGGCGCTGGACGGCCCGCCGGACGCGTCGGGCGTCCTGGAGGTGGTCGCGGGCCGCCTGGTGTGGGCCCAGGGGAAG